>LUQO01000016.1 GCA_001627865.1 SAR324 cluster bacterium REDSEA-S27_B3 | reverse complement strand
TGGTGGAGGTGGCGGGAATCGAACCCGCGTCTTACTAAGCTTCAAATTGGGCATCTACAAGTTTAGCTGGAATTTTTACGTTTTCTTCAGGTATGTCAGCAACCAGCCTCCTCAACCTGAAACACCTCCTTAAATCTTACTGCTGCCGCAGAGGAATGCAGCAGCCAGCCTGAATTATATGACATCTTTCTCCGCGTCTCAGGCAAACCCGACGAAAGACGCCTGCTTTAATTACGCCGCGAGAGCGACGCGGGCAGGTGAATAGTCAGCGTTGTTTGCAGCTAACATTTCGATGATCGTTTTTACGTGACCCCGATCATCACCCACGACTTGCTTCCCAAGATCTCCACTTGCAATCGAATTCCATGACACCCCCATCTTAAGGAGAGAGAATTCACCGTATAGATTTGTGAGTGCATTATACTATTTTAGCGGTTCTGTTGCAAAAGTTTTTGTTACAGCTTGCCTAGCCGGGATTTTTTTAGTAGAGCCTGCATTTCATGAGCAACTCTATTGATTTGAATAAACATAAGGTAAGGATTATTTTTTGGCCGCAACCGCTTTTTGCGCCGCCTGCTGAATTCCGTCAGCCATTTGCAAACTGTCTCCAAGTCCGGATTCTCTGACAAGTTTATGCGCTTCCTCCGAATTGGTACCTTCCAGGCGCACCACCACCGGAATCTGCAGATTGACATTTTTAAAGGCGGCAATCACTCCGGCCGCAACCATGTCACAGCGTACAATGCCTCCAAAAATGTTAATCAGAATGCATTTTACATTTGGATCCCGAGTGATGATGCGGAAAGCTTTTTCCACAGTTTCCTGTGTGGCACCGCCGCCGACATCCAGGAAATTTGCCGGTTCTCCGCCGTAGGTTTTGATGATATCCATTGTTCCCATCGCCAGACCTGCACCATTTACCATACAGCCTATGTTTCCATCCAGCTTGATGTAATTCAGGTCTGCCTCACTTGCTTCCACCTCAAGCGGATCTTCTTCATCCCTGTCTCTAAGGGTCTGATTTTCCTTATGCCTGAAGAGGGCGTTATCATCAAATGTAAGCTTGGCGTCGAGTGCAACCACGCATCCGTCTCCGGTGAGCACCAGCGGGTTAATTTCAACAAGGGAACAGTCTTCGCTGACAAATGCCTTGTATAGTGCCATGAATACTGACGCTGCAGGGCGAATCAGCTTGGGATTTGTTTCATGGATTTTTAATCCAAATGCCAGTTCACTCGCCTGGTATGGACGCAATCCGACTGAAGGATCAACAAAAACTTTATGTATCTTCTCCGGTGTTTTTGCCGCAACTTCCTCAATATCCATTCCGCCTTCAGTTGAAGCAAGCAGCACAATTTGCTGCTGACCTCGATCAACCAGCACTGAGCAGTAAAGCTCTTTACTGATCTCCATACCTTCTTCGATCAACAGCTGCCTGACCTGCTGTCCATCCGCACCTGTCTGATGAGTAACCAGCTGCATTCCGAGTATGGCCTCGGCATTTTCACGGACAGCCTCGAGTCCCTTTGAAACTTTGACTCCACCTCCTTTTCCTCGTCCGCCTGCATGGATTTGCGCCTTCACTACGCAGACTTCGGTGTTTAAATCCTCCGCTGCCTTTACAGCCTCATCCACAGAAAACGCCGCGCTTCCTTTCGGGACAGGCACTCCATATTTTGACAGAACCTGCTTGGCCTGATATTCATGTATTTTCAAAAGGGTTCCTTTCTATATTTGTAAAATCATATGATTTTATCATAGCAACATCAATGATTTTTGATCCAAAAACACAAATCGTAAATGGAGAGAGAATTATCCAACCTGGCAAACTAGACACAAATTGTGACCACATTTACGTTACTATGTACATTATGCAAGACTTGCCCAATTTAAATAGTACGTTATTTCGTACATAATATAAGCAGAATAATATTTTGCATGTAATGGAAAAGCTGACTTTCAAAAAAGTTAACCAAGCATCTCCTTGACAGCATCTCGCTCCATTTCAAGTTCCTCTCGTGTGGCCTGAATTTTCTGCTGTGAAAATTCATCCAGTTTGAGGCCCTGCACAATCTGATAGTCGCCGTTTCCTGTGCTCCTGAGCGGGAAGCTGAAAATCAGTCCTTCCGGAATTCCATAACTTCCGTCACTGGGGATGGCCGCGCTGAACCAGTCGCCTTGTGGGGTGGGATTGATAATGCTTGTGATAGTATCAAGAGCGGCGTTCGCGGCAGAGGCGGCTGATGACGCACCCCGAGCCTTAATGATTTCTGCTCCTCGCTGCTGAACAGTTTTGATAAAATCTCCTTGAAGCCATTCTTCATCATCAATTACCTGCCGGGCAGGTTTGCCCTTGATCAGGGCATTGGTGAAATCAGGATACTGTGTAGCGCTGTGATTGCCCCAGATAGTCATATTAGTGACGTCCCTGACAGCGGTTCCTGCTTTGTTTGCAAGCTGGCTTTTGGCACGATTTTCGTCAAGCGCGGTCATGGCAAACCAGTTTTCCCGAGGAATGTCCGGAGCATTATGCATGGCAATCAGGCAGTTGGTATTACAGGGATTTCCTACTACAAGTACACGAGCATTACTGCCGGCATTATCATTCAGTGCTTTTCCCTGTCCAACAAATATTCCACCGTTTACCCTCAGCAGATCATTCCGTTCCATTCCCGCTTTTCGTGGAACAGATCCTACCAGCATTGCCCAGTCAACATCTTTGAAGGCATGGCCAACATCAGAAGTTGTGACGATATTTTCAAGCAGGGGGAAGGCACAATCGTCCAGTTCCATCTTTACACCCCCCAGCGCCGGAAGAGCCTGCTCCAGCTCAAGCAGTCTAAGTTCAACAGCAGTATCCTGTCCGAATACTGCTCCGGAAGCCAGCCTGAACAGCATCGCGTAACCGATCTGCCCGGCTGCGCCTGTAACAGCAACTTTTACGGTATTCATATTTTCTCCAATTTAGATTATGAGTTTTATATAAATATGAGCGGAGCCTCAAATGAAGCAATGTTCAGCTCATTGCCTTTTGCAAACCAGAAGTGAGGGCATCCAAAAATTCCTGAGTACTGACATAAGTTGAGGGATCCGGATTGGGGCTGTTATGGATTGAAGAAGCCAGATCCTTGGTCATAGTTCCACCCTCGATCGTATCAACACAGACTTTTTCAAGTGTTTTGCAAAAGTTAATTAACTGCTGATTCCCATCCAGCTTTCCCCGGTGGGCCAGACCGGATGTCCAGGCAAAAATACTGGCAACCGGATTTGTGCTTGTTGACTTACCCTGCTGATGCTGACGGTAATGGCGGGTGACAGTTCCATGCGCTGCTTCCGATGCATAGGTCTTTCCATCCGGACAGGCCAGAAATGAGGTCATCAGTCCAAGTGAACCAAAACCTTGAGCAACTGTGTCAGACTGTACATCACCGTCATAATTTTTACACGCCCAGACAATTCCGCCCTCCCATTTCAGTACCTGTGCCACCATATCATCAATCAGTCGATGCTCATAAGTCAGCCCTGCCTTTTTAAACTTTTCAGCAAATTCTTCATCAAATATTTGCTGGAATGTTGTAAGGAATTTTCCGTCATAAGTTTTGAGGATGGTGTTTTTGGTACTCAGATAAAGTGGGTAGCCTTTGCTGAGGGAGTAATTCATACTGGCGCGTGCAAAATCCCGGATAGATTCCTCAGTATTATACATGCCCATTCCAATACCGGAATCTTCAAATTTATTGATTTCCCACTCAAGAGTTTCACCCCCATCATCCGGTGTATAAACCATTTTAAGTGAACCTGCCCCCGGAATGGAAACATCTCTCGCCTTGTACTGGTCCGCGTGTGCGTGACGGGCAACCACAATTGGTTTTTTCCAGGCTGATATAAGTCTGGGAACATTTTCACAAACTATTGGTGAGCGGAAAATAGTTCCTCCCAGATAATTGCGGAGGGTTCCGTTCGGACTTTTCCACATTTTTTTAAGACCAAATTCTGTCACCCTGGCTTCATCGGGAGTGATGGTGGCGCATTTTATGCCAACGCTGAATTTTTTTATGGCTTTGGCCGCGTCCAGAGTAATCTGGTCATTTGTCTCATCACGCTTCTGAATGGATAAATCGTAATACTTGAGTTCAATATCTATAAAAGGAAGAATCAGGTTCTGTTTGATTTTGTCCCAGATGATACGAGCCATCTCATCACCATCCAACTCAACAACGGGGTTGACGACTTTTATTTTACTCAATATGTCTCCTGAAAATGTGTGAAATGTAATGATTTAAGCTTTGCTATTTATGGGGGAATGCCTTTTCAGTAATAAATCTGGTAAAACAAGCGACAATAAGTGTACCGAACAGCTGACTTTTTTTCAATTGGAATTCTAAATGCGGTGAGGATTTATACCTGTCAGACAGGTAACGGCTTCATTGAGTTTTTCATCGACTCCGAAAATCTCTACTATATCGCCGCTCTGCAGGACAGTCTCGCCTCGTGGAAGAATTATCCTGCGATCGCGCAGGATTTTTACCAGTACACAGTCTTCAGGAAAGTTCAGATCGCGGATTCTTGTTTGAACTGCAGGTGATTCCGGAGGTATTTCCACTTCACGATGACTTACAAGTGAATGTTCCGGAAACTCAAAACCTTCCACGGTTCCATTCAGGTAATTGTCAAGGAAATCTGCTTTGGGATTTTCAGAGAAGATTGTCAGTTGATCACCGGCATGCAGAATTGTTTCGCCACGTACAATTCGCAGTCTGTCATTTCGACGCAATGACACCATCAGTGTGTCTTCGCCCAGATGTAATTCCTTGACTCTCCTACCCACAAAAGGTGAATCCGGACTGAGTGTAACTTCAGTCAGCCCGGAACGGTTAAGCTTTCGGATGTTAAGGATTTCATCATGATGCTGATCCTGCGCTCTTTCAGATACGGCCTTGTTGTATGCACGTATGATGTCGATTCGCCGCAACACCCCCAAAAGCTTGTTGGTGCTTGATTCAGAAATAACAGACACGCAGCCCTCGCCCTGAGCTTCAAGATGTCTTAAAGCCATCCAAACCGGCTGATGAGGCAGAATTGTGGGCGGATTTTTTACTGACAAAATGTCACCGACGGTTTTAGATTCAAGTGATCCGCTTGTTCTCAGTTGATCCAATTCTTTGATCGTTACTACTCCCACAAGCTCGTTTTCATTTATTACTACAGGCAGGGCGTGATAGTGTGTGCTTGAAAAAGTGCTCATCAATTCTACCAGCTGCATATCCAACGGCACTGCTTCTGTTTCACGGTTCATGGCAACTTCTGCGGTAACACCCTGCATCAGATCTATGGCCTGCGTGTCCTGTGACAGTTCCACTCCACGCCGCTTCAGCTTGAGTGTGTAAATTGAATCACGGCTGAGATTCCTGGATACAATGGTGCTCAATACTGTGGCCAGCATCAGCGGCAGTATAATCTGGTAATCACCAGTCATTTCAAACAGGATGAGTATGGCCGTTATAGGTGCGTGTGCAACTCCGCCAAAAAAAGCAGCCATTCCCACCAGCGCGTATGCTCCGGATGGAGCAACTGCTTCAGGAAACAATGTTTGAGCAATCTGGCCAAAAGTCGCGCCGAGCATCGCCCCCATGAAAAGAGACGGGGCAAAAATACCTCCGGATCCCCCCGAACCCAGAGTAAGCGTTGTGGCAAGAAGTTTAAGCAGCAGCAGCCCGAATGTCACCTGCAAAGTCAACTCACTGAAAAGAGTGCTTTCGATTGTTTCGTAACCCACTCCAAAAACCCGGGGGAAGCCATCAATCTGGTAGGAAAAAATTCCAAGCAGTCCAAGTAAAATTCCACCAAGAATCGGTTTGGTTGGTTCAGGAATACGAATCATGTTCCAGATGTCTTCTGAAAAATACAACAGGCGGCTGAAGCCGACTGCCGCTAAAGCCGCAATGAAACCCATAACGGTATACAGCAGCAGTTCCCATGGACTGTTGAGTGTGTAATCCGGAGTCATAAATGTACGCTGATCACCTTCAAAATAATGAGCAATTACATCTGCAGTAACTGCCGAAATAACGACTGCGCCAAAATAGACGCTTCCGAAACGTCGCAAAAGGACTTCAAGCGCGAACACTGCTCCCGCAATGGGGGCATTGAAAGTTGCGGCGATTCCACCCGCAGCCCCGCAGGCAACAAGTGTTCTTACTCTGTCCTCAGAAAGTTTCAGCACCTGTCCTACAATGGAACCCAGCGCGGAACCGATCTGGGCAATCGGCCCCTCACGTCCAACTGATCCTCCACTGGCAATACAAATTGAGGAAGCAAGCGATTTGACCACCACCACCCTTGGACGAATCCTTCCACCGCGCAGTTCAAGTGATTCCATTACTTCCGGAACGCCGTGACCCTTTGCTTCACGAGCAAAGTAATAAACAAGGGGTCCCACAAATGCTCCTCCTATTGCGGGAATCAGGATTAAATGCAACGGGTAATATTCTTCCACCAGTCCGGCAAAATCCTGATATGCAAAATTTTGCATCCAGTCAATTAAGTGACGGAAAAGAACGGCGCCCAATCCGGAACATATACCCACTAGAAGGGAAGTCAGCAGCATCACTGAAGAGTCTGCATCCAGCAGCCGCAGGCGAATGAGATCGGAGCTTGTCAGCTGCTTCCAGTGACTGGAAATATATTTTGAAAAAAATGAATTATTCATGATTAACGCGTGGTTCCGGTCAACTTATCATTTTTATGGCTTTATTGTTTTCATTGCAGAACAATCTGTGGATTCATAATTTATGTCGTGCATCATCAACAGCTGGTTGGGACTGATGATGTTTTGACTTAGGGAAATACGGGTGATGAGAGGGGAAGCGGGCGATTTCAAGTATTTTGACCGGAAATACTATTTTCATATTTGCTTGTTACAGTGCATGATAAATGAGACAATTGCGATGATTCAGGCCGCCCGCCTGAACTGTTTTTGCCTGTAAAAGTATCATAATAATCCACATTTGCAAAGATAGAAAAAGGCTTTGATGAGTAATGTTTTGACAATGATTCTTGCAGGAGGTGAAGGTTCCAGACTCAAACCACTGACCGCAGTGCGCACCAAGCCGGCTGTTCCTTTTGGCGGTAATTATAGAATTATCGATTTTGTACTCAGCAATTTCGTCAACTCCGGTTTTATGAAAATTTTTGTGCTGACTCAGTTCAAGTCACATTCACTGATGCAGCATCTTCGGGAAGGCTGGAACATACCCTCTGGAATTGCCAAACAATTTATAGACCCTGTTCCGGCACAAATGCGTATCGGCAAAAAGTGGTATGAAGGAACTGCTGATGCTATTTTTCAGAATATGAATTTGATTGAGGACCAGGATCCGGATCAAATCTGTATTTTTGGCGCTGATCACATATACCGCATGGATATCCGCCAGATGATGAGATTCCACCGCAAACGCAGAGCATTACTGACCGTGGCCGCGATCCCTGTGCCGGTAAAACAAGCGCAGCAATTCGGTATCATTGAAGTTGATGATGAGTGGAGAATGACAGGATTTGTTGAAAAACCGAAAAAGGTCCCCAAAACAATTCCGGGGAATCCCGGTTATGTGCTGGCATCAATGGGAAACTACATCTTCGAGAGAGAACCGCTGATTGAGCAACTCAAAAAAGATTCTGGAAACAAAAAATCCGTCCATGATTTTGGACGGAACATCCTACCAGGAATGTTTTCAAGCGGAGAAGTATATGTGTACGATTTCAGCCAAAATTACATTCCCGGAGTTGAGGAAAAGGAAAAAGGCTACTGGAAAGATGTGGGAACACTTGACACATACTGGGAAACCAACATGGATTTAGTAGGAGTTGATCCTCATTTTAACCTCTACAACAGAAAATGGCCTGTGCTGACATATAACCCGCCGCTTCCTCCTTCAAAATTTGTGCATTTCAGTGACAACCGCACAGGGCACGCCATCAATTCAATGATCGGAACGGGTACAATTATCAGCGGCTCTCACGTGGAAAATTCGGTTGTTGGCTACAGTGTGCGTATTCACAGTTACGCGCATGTGGAACAGTCCGTCATCATGAGCTATGTTGATATCGGGCGCGGAGCAAAAATAAGAAAGGCCATCATCGACAAGCATGTTAACATCGCTCCCGGAGCACAAATTGGCTACGATCTCAAGCAGGACAGGAAAAGATTTCAAGTTACCGAAAGCGGAATAGTGGTAATTCCGAAAGGGGCAGAAGTTGTCTGAATCGCTCCGCATTATTTACGCGGCGTCTGAGGTAGAGGGATTTTCCAAAAGCGGCGGACTGGCTGATGTGGCACGAGCTTTACCTCTGCATTTAAAACAGCTTGGACATGATGTCCGTATAGTCACACCTTTCTATCGTTCAATTCCGGACAGTCACGTTACTAAAACAGTAATTCCCTCACTTGGCGTGCCCTTGGGCGGGGAAGAAATATGGTGTGCCGTTCGTGAGTCGGAAATGTCCGGAACAGTTGAGGGTGAAACCGTTTCTGTTCCGGTGTATTTCATTGAACATGAACATTACTTTTTCAGGCGCGGATATTATGATGACGGGATGCTTGAATATCCTGACAATGCCGCCAGATTTGGATTTTTCTCAAAATCAATTTTGCAGCTATGCCGGGCGCTGAATTGGATTCCAGACATTTTTCACGCAAATGACTGGCACACCGCGCTTCTTCCGTATTATCTGAATCAGGCACAGGAAGAAGCATCAGAATTTCCTGAGAGCGGTTCCGTTTTGACTATACACAATTCCGGATACCAGGGGAATGCTCCGGGAACTTTCAGGAACTCTTTGGAAATTCCACCTGAATATTTTGTTCCGGAACTGTTTGAAGATCATGGTGAATTGAATCTGCTTAAAGGTGGTATTTCTTTTGCCGATCAGGTAAATACAGTCAGTCAGGGATATGCCGAGGAACTGACAACTCCACTGGGCAGCCATGGTCTGCACGAGATCTACACCGATAAAGGTTATGATTTTTCCGGAATACTAAACGGATGTGATTATGAGGACTGGAATCCGGAAACCGACCCAAACCTGCCTGGGCGCTTCAGCAGCAAAGATTTAGCAGGAAAAAAGGTCTGCAAACAAAAACTGCAGCAGACTTTTGGGCTTCCGGAAACCTCCACGGTTCCAGTGATTGGAATGGTCAGCCGCTTAACCTGGCAAAAAGGCTTTGAATACCTGATTCCTGCCCTTCCGGACATACTGCGCTTAAATGTTCAGCTGATTGTGCTGGGAAGTGGAGAGCTTTGGATTGCCAATTCTTTCGATCAGCTGAAAGATCAGTTCCCCCAAAAACTTGGCTGGAAAAACGGTCACGACAACTACCTGGCACACCTGATAGAAGCAGGCAGTGATTTGTATTTGATGCCGTCCCTGTATGAGCCTTGCGGGCTGAATCAAATGTACAGTTTGCGATACGGAACACTGCCGATTGTGAGAAAAGTTGGCGGATTGAAGGACACTGTGATTAATTATGATGAATCAAATCAAAATGGAAACGGATTTATTATTGATGATCCAAATGAGGAAGCCGTAATAAATGCAGTTGAACTTGCTGTGAATACATTCTACAAGAAACCCCGGAATTTCAGCAAAATGATAGACCGAGCAATGAAACAGCGATTCACATGGAAAGCTGCCGCGGAAAAATATGTGGTACTTTACCAAAAAACTTTAAATTAAGGAGTAACATGACAAAACAGACAAAAGGAACAATAGGTATTCTTACCGGAGGCGGTGATGTCCCCGGACTGAACCCGGCAATACGTGCTGCAACAATACGCGCAAATCGGAGCGGATACAAAGTGGTCGGGCTGCGCAACGGCTGGGAGGGCATCATGAAAATAGACCGCACCAAACAGCTTGAAGATCAGCAGTACTGCCAGATTTTGACAGAAAGCAATGTGCAAAAAATAGCACGAACCGGAGGCACATTTCTGCATACTTCACGCACCAAACCCAGTAAAGTTGTAAAAGATAATGTTCCTGAATTTTTTCGCGATGATTATCAGGATGATGTAAATGATTTGACAGATGAAATCATCAAAAACCTTGAGTATCTTGGTATCGAATACCTGGTTCCGATCGGAGGCGATGATACACTCAGTTACGGCTTACGGCTGCACAAGGAAGGAATTCGCTGCATAGGGATTCCGAAGACCATGGATAACGATGTGCCGGGCACAGATTACTGCATCGGATTCAGTACATGCGTTACACGTACAATTGAATACGCCCATCAGCTGCGCACATGCGCCGGTTCACATGAGCGGCTGCTGGTTATTGAAGTGATGGGACGCTATGCCGGTTATACCGCATTGGTTCCGGCGATGGCAGGAGCATCTGACCGCTGCGTGATTCCGGAGCATAAATTCGACATGGAACGTCTGACAGAATTAATGATAAAAGATCGCAGGGATAATAACAGTAATTACTCTGTTGTGCTTGTTTCAGAAGGAGCAATGTTTGAAGGGGGCGAAATGACTTTTTCAAATCAGGAAACCGATGCCTACGGTCACAAAAAACTGGGTGGAATCGGTGACCTGGTAAGTGCGGAATTGCAGAGTCGTGCCCCAAAATACAACAATGGAGAGAGCATCAGCACTATCAACCAGAGAATGAGTTACATGACTCGTTCCGGACAGCCGGACGCCATAGATTCAATTGTTCCAATGGCATACGGAAATCTGGCAGTGGATCTTATCATGGATGGTAAAAGCGGAAGAATGGTCTGCCTTAAGGACGGAAGATATGATCACGTACCGTTTGAAGTGGTGACAGAATATGAGAAAAAGATTGATGTCGAACAATTTTACGACACTGATCGGTACCGTCCGCATTACCATAACTGCATGGGAATGACGCAGTTCATAATGACTTCAGGCTGAGATACCGCGGACAAATACAGATGAATCGAATTTTGCGTCTGGGCTTGATTGTCCTGCTGGTTTACTTCAGTTGGTTCTCAACTGTACATGGCTTATTATTTGAAAGGCGCAAGACTCCTGATCCGGAGATTTCATGGTTTGTTTATCCAGTAGTAGGAAGCATCCCGGGAGTACAGGATTTTTACGGACTGGGAGCCACTGTTTCCTCAATTGGAGGTACTGACTCAGACATCACTGCGATCAGTCTGAGAGGAAAAGCGGAATATTTTGACAATGATTTCCAGATTGACATCCTCTCAATTTTTGATATTCCTCTGTTAACTGAACACCTGACCTTCACCTGGTTTTCAACAAAAATACGCAACGCAGGATGGCCCGAAGGACCACGTGGAATTGATTCTGAACGGGAAAGCATGTATTACCTGCTGGCCAGCCATGTGGATGCTTCCGGAGGAGAACTTTCTGTCAACATTTATGACAACCAGCTGGAAGCGTACTACGGTTACAGTGATGCTAAAGTTAAACCGTATGGCCTTGTTGATCCTAACGGAACTTTCTACAGCGCTCAGGACGCAGGAATCATAGAAAGTCCGAGAGGTTACAGAATTGGTTTGTACCTTGATGATACTGACAATCGGCGGGACCCAAGAATTGGTTATCGTTTTCAGTACGAAAAATGGGGACAGCCCTCAACAAGATCAGGTAACGCAGAATATTACCAGGAGGATTTTAACCTTACAGGCTATATTCCCATTTTAAGCGAAAACAAAGGAGTGCTGGTTTTGAATCAGTTTTTCGGTTCTTCAACCGTGCAGAAAAAAGGGACTGTTGACAAAAGTCAGTTTGTTTGTGATAACACGGCAAATCCTGGATGTCAGGCAATTCTGGACGAACTTTATGCCCGCCAGCTGGCTGAAGCAGAAAACGGCAGGGCCACATCACTTGGTGGTACCAACCGACTGCGGGGATACCCTACCAACCGTTTTTATGACAGTTACACAAATTTCCGTGGAGCAGAATTTCGCTGGTACGCGCATGAGGTACAGAATGCTTTCAACTATGTACTTGAAAAAGGCACTTTTGCCGGGATTCAGCTGGCTTTTTTCTATGAGCAGGGAACAGTCTCTCCTGACAAAGCCAGCCTGTGGGAAAATATGAAAACTTCTTATGGAGCGGGAACAAGATTCCTGTTCAATAACGTGATCGTCCGCATCGACCGCGGATACGGCAGGGAAGGCGGTCAAACCACATTTTTCGTGGGTTATCCTTTTTAATTTAGACTTGAGACTCTATAAATATTGTGGTACCATTTTCAGTACACGTTAAATATTGGAAGGGATAACATGACTACACTGACAGCAACAGACGCAAGGAAACAATTGTTTGATCTGATTAAAAAAACTAATGAAGAACATCAAATTTTCCGTATAAATCATCGAACAGGTGGTACAGTTTTAATGTCAGAATCAGAATACGACAGCTTGATTGAAACCCTAGAATTGCTCTCAACTCCGGGATTTAAAGAAGCCTTTGAAGAGTCCCGCCTGCAGGAAAATACAGGGGACACTCTATCTTATGAAGAAGTTTTTGGTGAAAAACAGTGAGTTACCAAATTCGTTTCACCAAACGTGCAGACAAAGATATAAAAAAATTATCCCCTAAACTTAAAGCCAAACTCCAGGAAATTTTACGTAAACGAATAGCAGTAAATCCATTTAGTGGGAAAGCTTTGCTTGGCGATTTGAAAGGCTATTATTCTGTTCGTTTGTCATACAAAGATCGAATAATTTATTCAATTCATGAGGAGGAGCTTATTGTCATGGTTGTCCGAGCAAAGACTCATTACGGTGAATAAACATCATACATTATGACCAAAAATTACAAACATTTTACCGCACTTAACGACAAGCATACAAATTTCATCGCCATAACAGAAAACTTTGTACTGTGTGTTCATATATAAAACGAAAAACATTATTTATCTGAATGAGTTCAAAAAATGACAGTAGCAGAAACAATTTTTGAAGCCATTAAAACACGTGAAATCGATCACGTTTTTTGTGTTCCCGGTGAGAGTTTTCTTGCAACTATGGACGCATTCTATGGATCAGACAATCCCCGATTGATTTCTACACGTCATGAGGAAGGTGCTGGTATTATGGCAGAAGTGTATGCTAAGGCAACATCAAATACTGGTGTATGCATTGTCACACGAGGACCGGGCTTAACCCATTTGTCAATTGCTCTTCACACCGCACAACAGGACTCCACGCCTCTTGTTGTAATCGTTGGCCAGGTACCAACACAAGTCCGCCGTCGGGAAGCTTTTCAGGAGCTCGATATAGTTGAGTTTGTGCGGCCAATATCCAAATGGTCTGTTGAAATAACAAGAGCTGATCGTGTAGCAGAAATTGTTGACAAGGCTTTCCATATTGCTTGTTCCGGACGTCCCGGTCCGGTTGTCATCAGTCTCCCGGAAGATATTGACAGGAGCACAAGGGCAAAACCATCTGTATGGCGAGAAACAAATGCATTTTCACCATCTGTCACAGAAGAAAGTTCTAAATCAGCGGCAGATCTGATTTGTAAGGCAAAACGCCCATGTATTTTGGCAGGGGAAGGAATATTACGCGGAAACCATTCTGACAAGCTTGTTCATTTCGCTGAGCTTCTTCAGATACCAGTAATAACAGCGTGGAGGAGATTCGACGCGTTTCCAAACAGTCATCATCTTTATCTGGGCGGTTTGCATGTATCATCACTTTCTAATGTTTTGTCTGAGCCCCTAAAGAATGCAGATCTGATTATCGCCATCGGCACACGGCTTGATGAATTCACAACTTTAAACTACACAGTTCCATCCCCCCGGCAAAAGCTTATCCATATCGATCAGTCCGCTGGGGATACAGGCGGCAGCTGGACCGGAGCTGATCTATCTCTTGTCGCTGATGAGGGAGAGGCAATGCTCAAAATTGGAGGAACTTTAAAACTCGCAAATCCTGAGCCATCTAAAGCACGTCAAACTGAAGTTGCAGAATGGCATGAACGTTATGTAAAACTGACTACTCCGCAAAGTAACAGAAGCAGTTTGAAGGACGGGACAATTGACTTTGAAGGAATATATTACGACATCGTGAATATTTTAGATGATGATGTCAGCACGACTTGTGACGCTGGAGACTTTGGCGGCTGGCTTGTACGTTATTACAAATGGAACAAACCACACACATTTTTTGGACCAACCAGCGGAGCAATGGGCTATGCTTTACCAGCGGCTATTGGTGCAAAACTGTCCCGGCCGCA
The DNA here is from genome assembly GCA_001627865.1 of SAR324 cluster bacterium REDSEA-S27_B3. GTDB lineage: Bacteria > SAR324 > SAR324 > SAR324 > NAC60-12 > Arctic96AD-7. The sequence continues at coordinate 114,490 of LUQO01000016.1, read as the reverse complement.
TGCGCCGGCCGTGGCTTTTGCTGGTGACGGTGGATTCACAATGACTATGAGCGAACTGGAAACTGCTGTAAGGTTGAACCTTGATAGTTTTGTAGTACTTGTTTTCAATAACAATAATTATGGTACAATAAACAGACATCAAAAACGCGAGTTTCCAGGCAGACCAATAGGAACAAGACTTAAAAATATAAACTTTGCTGAAATTGCAAAGGCGATGGGTGCTGAAGGCTATACGGTAAACAGCAATGAAGAATTCGCAGTGATACTGCAATCTGCACTAAATGCCGGATGCCCCGCAGTTATCGATATTAAAGTTAGTGTTAATAGTCCAGGTCCATGGGACGGTATAAAATAGCTCTACCAAGAGTGAAACCCTTTAGACTTGTTTCAGAGCTGTATTTAGGTGATCAATTTAAGTAACCTCAGATAAATTTTCTGTAAACTTCGACAAGCAGTACTAAATGGAATCACACTGCCAATCTGTTTTAGGGCACGAGATTCGTTTAACAGCTGAACGATGGGCTCATATAGTAGAATCTCATGATTATATGGCAGGAAATTATGATCTGCTTTTAGAAACACTCATTTCTCCAGATCAAGTTGTTCAATCACCTGAAGGTGAACATTATGCATTACGAAACTATAGTTCAACCAGTTTGGGTCCAAAAACCTGTGTTGTAATTTATCGTGATGATGACAATGGTTTTGTAATAACCTCTCTTTTAACTTCAAAGCCTCAACAATTTGTTAAGCGAGGAGTAACAGTATGGAAACAATAAGATTCGATCCGAAAATGATTCCAATGATTTTGAATCTGCATCGTCCTTCTGTCTGGATTGATTTTGATAAGGCAGCGGACACACTATACATTTCTTTTGAAAAGCCGCAACGTGCTGAGGATAGTATTATGGAAGATGACGGAAATATTTATCATTATCGTGCGGATGACATAGTAGGAATTACAGTTTTGAATGCTAGCAAAAGTATTAGGAATCAGGGTGCGGTTTTGGAATAATGATGCACTTGACCGTGAACGCAGTAAGGATGAAAAAACAAGTACACTTTGTAATCATTTACTGATAAACTCTTGGGCAAATTCAATTCTTCTCTCTCTAATAACGGTACATTTAAACCATTTTCCAGTAATTGACAAGGAGAACAATGAAAAACCAGACTCAACTTCTGACTTATCCAAGTTTATTTGAAACTCTAGTTCTTGAGAGCGCCGAAAATAACGCTCAAAAAATAATCCGTTATGCTGTGCTTGCGTTTGGAGGTTCTGCATTGATAGCGCTTTGTGCTCAAATTATCGTACCTTTTTACCCGGTTCCGGTAACAATGCAGACATTCGCGGTGTTTTTAATCGGACTGACTTACGGCTGGCGACTGGGAGGATTAACCGTTGCTTTGTACTTGTTGGAAGGTGCCATTGGATTGCCTGTATTTCATGGAGGCAAAGGTGGAATGATTGTATTGATGGGGCCAACTGCAGGTTATCTATATGGGTTTTTTCTTGCAGCCGTTGCCTGTGGATGGTTTGCTGAAAAAGGTTTTGATCGTAGTTATCTAAAAATGATGGTGCCTCTGCTGGTAGGCAACATCCTGCTTTACACATTCGGTTTAATATGGCTTGGAAACTTCATAGGATGGGACAAGCCTGTTTTTGAATTAGGCTTATATCCCTTTATTCTCGGGGACCTGCTTAAAATCGCACTGGCTGTTGCACTACTCCCCTCTGTCTGGAAATACGTTAACCGACTGAAACAGTAGCATCCGGATTATTCCGGAATTGCAGCCCGTGTTTTCTAAATGTGGGCTGCATAATCCTCCCCACCTTAAAATCACTCCTTATGCGGTTTCCTCCAAATGGGAAATGGCAAAGTTTGAATTTTAAAATATCAGCACAATTATTCGTCCATTCAATTCATTGTCCTGCTGCAATCATGATCTGAAGGCAATAATCTATATTTTGGAATGAAGATCATTTAAATATTCACACTCAATTTAGCTTTATAATTTAATAGAAAAGGTGTATTTCTGAATCAACACTAAAGACTTAAATCTGATCATATTAGCGCTGTCACATGAGTACGTTTCAAAATCATTGAAATCTTTAACAGCATAGTATGAAATCCTCCACACAGAAACATAGCCCAACTCCGGAAATACTTCGCAAGACACTTGCCCTCGCGGAATCCTGGCAAAATCAAGCCAACTCTTTACGCACCAGAGAAGAATTTGTTCATCAAACGATGATGCGCCGTATGCTGCAGCATCCGTCTGACAAAACCGTGCTGACACATCTGATTGACCAGAGTTTCCGTTCCGAAAACCCACGCAGGGTAGTTGACCAATTTGAGTACTTGCTGAAGCATTATGGTATACCGGCTTTTTTCCCGCGAATTGAGCGCTGGATGCTGAATATGTTTTTGCTTTTCGGAAAACACATTCCGCAGTTCGCTCATTCTCAAATTTTACACAGAATCCGCAAGGACACACGCCGCACCATTCTTCGTGAAGAGCCCGAATTCCTGCAAGTACATTTGAAAAAAAGGCTGTCAGAGGGTATTCAGGTCAACCTCAATCATTTGGGAGAGGCAGTATTGGGTGACGCTGAAGCACAAAACCGTTTGAAGCATTATGGTGACTCACTTAGAAATCCGGACATTCACACCATTTCAATTAAAATTTCAAACATCGTGGCCCTGCTCCATCCGCTTGGTTTTGAAAGCGAACTTGATCTGATCTGTGAGAGACTTGCTGAACTTTACAGGATTGCCATGGAAAATCCTGTCAAGCACAGCGAGGGCACAATGCACGCGAAATTTGTCAATCTGGACATGGAAGCATATCACGATCTCGACCTGACAATTGAGGCATTTACGCGCACCCTTGATCAAACAGAATTCAGGAATTTGCAGGCAGGGATAGTTTTACAGGCATATCTTCCGGATTCCTTTTTACGCCAGCAGGAACTGGTCAGCTGGGCAAAAAAGCGCGTACAAAACGGCGGCAGCCCGATTAAGATGAGGCTTGTCAAAGGTGCCAATCTGGCGATGGAAGCAGTTGAAGCAGAAGTATATGGCTGGCCGCTGACTGTATTTAATTCAAAAGTTGAAACTGATGCCAATTTCAAGCGCATGCTCGAATTCGGGCTTCAGCCGGAAAACATTGAGGCAGTGCATTTTGGACTGGCTTCACACAACTTGTTTGATCTTGCATACACCTATCTACTGGCAGAAGATCGTGGCATAACTGAAGGACTGGTATTTGAGATGCTTGAAGGCATGGCTGATCATGTGCGTAGAACCCTGCAAGCAGAAACACCGGCTGAAAAAAACAAAAAAACCAATTTACTGCTTTACACTCCTGTTACATCTAAAGATCAGTTTATCAGCTCCATCGCATATCTTGTACGGCGTCTCGACGAAAACACAAGTCCGGACAACTTTTTACGCCATTCCTTCGACATCAGTGTTGGTTCTGAAGAATGGAGATTCCTTGAAAAACAATTTCTCGATTCCTGGCAAATCAAAGATCAGGTATCTTCAGTACCGCGTCGTAAACAAAATAGAAACACTGAAACATTTGAAGAAAATGTAGGGACATTCACAAATCCGAACTTCCGGAATGAAGTTGATACTGATTGGGTGCTTCCGGAAAACCGTAAATGGGCTGAAAAAATCCGCCTAAAATGGCAGCCCACCGGCAATACTAAAACCAGATTAATTCCTCTCTTCATCGGCAAAACTGAGTTAAAAGCAAAACGCAAACAACTGGAATTTTTCGATCCCTCACAGCCTGATATGCCCGCGGTTTATTCTGTCGCACTGGCTACAAAAACGGACGTGGGAACAACAGTAAAAATTGCCAGGGATGATTCGTCAAATTGGCGCCAGACAACTTTGCACGAACGGCATCAGCTGTTGGGAAAAGTCGCAAACAATCTGCGTAAAAAGCGGGGTGATTTGATTGGAATTGCGGCAGCAGTTTGCGGAAAAACATTTTATGAAAGCGATCCTGAAATTTCAGAAGCAATTGATTTCGTGGAATATTATCCTCATTCACTGCGTTTGCTTGAAGACCAGACATCGCTGATGTTTTCACCTTTGGGAGTTGTTCTTGTAATTCCGCCGTGGAATTTTCCGATTGCAATTCCGACAGGAGGTGTGGCCGCGGCTTTGGCTTCAGGAAATACAGTGTTACTCAAACCGTCTCCGCTGGCTTTTCCACTCGGAGCGGAGATAGCACAATGTTTCTGGGATGCCGGAATCCCACCTGAAGTGCTGCAGCTAGTGACCTGTGAAGACGGCGAACCGGTGATGGCATTATCCGGACATCCTGAAGTAGACGCCATCATTTTCACCGGAGGAACACAGACAGCGTTGAAACTGCTCGAGTCTCGTCCTGACGTTGAATTGTCGGCGGAAACAGGTGGAAAAAACGCAACCATTGTCACAGCCATGGCCGACCGTGATCAGGCCGTAGAGCACATACTGCATTCGGCCTTCAGTCACAGCGGACAAAAATGTTCGGCCACGTCCCTGCTTGTTTTGGAGAAAGAAGTTTATCATGATGCTACTTTTCGCAAACAGCTGCTTGACGCCATTCAAACTCTGAAAATCGGCTCGGTCTGGAATTTTGCCAATAAACTTGGACCACTGATCCGGGAACCGCTGGAACATTTTTGCAAGGGACTTGAAACATTGGAGGCCGGAGAAAGCTGGGCATTGCCGCCAAAATGTGATGAACACAACCCCAAACTATGGAATCCATCAGTAAAATGGGGTGTGCGTCGAGGCAGCTTTTCTCACCAGACTGAATTTTTCGGTCCGCTGCTTTCAGTGATGGAAGCACAGTCTCTTGAGGACGCGATTGAAATTGTCAATGACACCGATTACGGCCTTACCTCCGGACTGGAAAGTCTGGATCCGCGTGAACAAAAAATCTGGTCTGAAAAAATTAACGCGGGCAATCTTTACATTAACCGCGTGACTACCGGCGCGATTGTGCTTCGTCAGGCTTTCGGAGGAATGGGGCTTTCCGCAATCGGATCCGGAATCAAAGCCGGGAGCCCGAATTACGCGGTACAGTTTTGTAAAATCGAAGAAGGAAAGTCGCCTACCGAGGGGATTATAAAGGAAGAATCACCTTTGTACTTAATTGCAAAAAAATGGCAGTCTCAACTTTCCAGCAATGAGCATCCTGAAATTCAAGACGAGATGCAAAAAACCATTGATGCAATTTACAGCTGCCTTTATCAATATCAGCGTGAGTTTGCAGTTGAGCAGGATTTTTTCCATTTGCGTGGGCAGGACAACATATTCCGATATCTTCCCATCGGGAAAGTCTGTGTGCGAATGCATCAAAATGATGGATTGTTTGAAACTCTGATCAGGATTGCCGCCGCAAGGATTGCCAAATGCCAGGTGGTAGTTAGTCTGCCTCCGGAATTGGAAAATGGTGTTACCGAATTTCTTTCCGGCCCTCTTGGCAAAGGATTGTGCAACTCTGTGAAAATCAAAATCGAAAATGATCTTCAGCTCTCCTCACGACTCGCCGAAATCGACCGTCTTCGCTATGCCCACCCTGATCGCGTTCCAGATATTATGCACCAAGCCGCCGCAAAACTCGGTAAGCATATTTCACGACATGCTCCCCTTACAGAAGGCAGAATTGAAATGCTGCGTTATTTACGTGAACAAAGTATTTCAGTTGATTATCACCGCTACGGTAATTTGGGTGATAGGGAAGTTTAAAACTGAAAGATTTCCAAATTATATCTGATTTGCTAAAAGTGATAATTCCCCTTCAGTTGTATTTATTGGTATTTACAAACTCACTTATACATTCAGGTTAAATAAAGCCTAAACAAACGGTTCTGATTTCTATTGAGAATACTAAAGATTTAATAAGCACAATTGAAGTTCAATAATTATTTCATTCACTGCCTGACAGACAAGATCCTACCAAGTCAACAACATGGTACAGAAAGAAATATAATTCTTATAAAGGAAAGAAAAAGTATCAGACTGGTTGATTCAGAATTTGATTTTATTCTCCTGAATTTCACAAGCTGCTTTTAGTTGTTCTACGGTGAGCGATGACGATGTATAAAGTGCTTGGCAAGCTGCTGATTCCGCAGGATTTCCGCTGTGAGTAGTCTGAATTGTAAGATCTGAAACAGAGGTAACCAACAGTTTTATTTGATCGCGAATTGACGAAAGACTTGTGACGGCTACAGTTTCATCAGTGCTCTGATGTATTAAGATCGGGAATGATGATGATGAATAGACTGTACCTCCATTATATGTAACACCAATAATTTCTACTGAAGCTTTGACTATGGGATTTTTGTCAATACTTGAATCAAAAGACGCACATCCTTTTGGAGGAGCATCACCAAGACAGTTGCGGAATAGGGTTAGCTTAATTATTTCATTATTATTAATATTATCAGTTTTGTAAAATTTGCTGGAAAATCCATAGTAAATGTCGCTGTCCTCGTGATTATTATCAGCTAAATTTTCAAGTAGTTCAGGCACTGTTCTCAAACCAACCACAATCGGCTGCCAATTTTCTGCCGTTGAAGGGGGAAGTTTAAGCATGATAGTTTTGTCAGCAGTTGGCAGTCTCACAATCTTAAAAAAGTCTACTGAGTTTTGTAGATCAGTTTTCATACTTTCTTCAACTGCACCCGACAAAGCAATATCTCTGGTATATGGAGTATTTCGGCTGGTTACCACTAAAGCACCGACTACCAAAGCTTTAACTTCGGTAGTTGAAGCAGTATCCTCAGGTACTATGACATTTTTTTCATTTAGTCTTTTTTCCGGCATCAATATGCCGAGTTTGCGTTGTATAGAACTCAGATCAAGGAACAATTTCCCGTTATCAGCTGGATTATCATTCCATTCGCTGCAGCCGACCAGCAGCAGTAAAAAGAGGGGAATGACGCCGTTTCCAAGCTTATTCAGATAAACAGGATTTTTGGATTTCATATTGCCCCTTTTATTAAAATGCTCCCTTGAGTGTTAAGCCGGTGATTGATCTGACATAAATTGATTTATTTGAAATATTCAGTGAATATCTGTAGTTAAGTAATAGCTTCCAATCCTGATCAAACTGCCAGCCAAAAGCGTTTGAAAACCTCAATGGAACATCAACACGAGTGCCACCAAGGAATTTGTCGGTCAAAGGTTCTGCTGTTGCATATTTCCTGTATTGAAGACCAAATCCCAAATCCCATTTTAAACCGGACTCCCAGCTGTTGTACCAGTCAAAATCAAATCCTGTAAAAGTTAATTCTGAATCTTTTGTTCCACTGCTGCTCTTGCCGTAAGCAAATAGGAAACGGTAGTCATCCAATAGCTCTGTATCCAAGCTGTGATATTCCCATTTGAATGTATATGATGGAGAATCTGTTTTCGCCGAATCAGAAAAATCTGCTGATGTATAATTCATTGTCCATAGGTGCTTATATAATCCTTCTTCATCTTTTGAGTTAAAAAGCATTCCCGGAGTAAGTGAATGAGACTGAGAAAAATCATTCCCTCCGACGTTTACATCCGTTAAGAGGTAATTCAGGACTAAAAAATCATCCTCAAGATACTTCAGACGCAAGCCGACTCCAAGAAAAGCTGCTTGAGAGTTTATGGATTTATTTTTTTGATTGAAATAAGTGTTTTTGACCCCACCGACAAAACCATTAACCATTCCCGTTCCAAGAACTAGTGTCAGGTTAGCCACAGAACGATAGTCGGCCTGTTCACTGTCATCAACCACCCCTTTAATATCCATACCTTTTACCGGTACAGGAGTGCTAAAATCATTGGTTGGATTACTGTCTAATTCGTAACTCAATGCAAAAGAAGTTTTTAGGAAAAATTTTCTTGCATTTGCATCTTTCTTTGTTTCCTCATCTATATCTACTTCTTCTCCAAGTCCAACCAAAAACGTTTTCTTACGAGAATTACCTGAAACATCAACAGCAATAACCTCAACAATGGTTTTTCCTGGTTCAAAAATGAACTTCTTGTTGATCACTACTGTATCAGCCCTTTCAAATATTTGTGGAACTCCATTTATCAAAATTTCAGAAATGCTGCTTTCATCCACAACAACAAAACTGATAATTTTTTCCGGTTTACTGATCTTTTGTTTGCGAATCAGATCGGTGGTTAAAATCTGCGGAGCAGACATATCTTCTTCTGCACTAATTAATGGAGGCATTAGTATAAGCAACAAAGCAAATAACAAATATTTCTGGAATAGTCCTTTATTTTTAAAACCTGCATACATATTGTTTTTAAAAAGGAATATTTATTACCAAGAGTGTTCTTTAAGATAATTTGTCAAATTACTTTTCAAAATCAACAGACAATCTGATTTGTTTCACACCCCCCTCTACAACTGCATCTTCGATTGTTTCTTCAACTTCCTGCTCAACATTGTTAATAATGTCATCAATTATTTCTTCTGTATTAATTTCTGTTTCCACTTCTGAGAGGTCAAAATCAGCTTCCAGCTTCAAGAGATCCGCACCTCCTTCAGACTCCTTAATATCTTCCTCAAAGATTTCATCTTTTTCAGTTGTCTCTTTTTCCTCTGATTCTCCCTTTTTTTCTTCTTTACTCTGATCTTTTTCGTCTTGTTCTGCAATGTCCTCATTTATACTTACAGTTTCTCTTTCTGCCTCCTTAAAGTCCTCAATACTCAAAACTTCTTGTTCTACATAAGAATCCTGGGAATCAATTTTTACAGATTCAGAGGAAGTAGGAGAAACGGCCTCAAGTCTTTTGCTTACCGCTTCATCTTTCTCTTGCTGTTCTGCTTTTATTGCATCATCACTGTCAGGCGGGATAGAGACTTTTTTGACTTTAATCGGCTTTGAGATTTTCCTGTTGGAAAGTGCAACCGCACGACGACCAATGTTCACATCGATCTCAAGACCTGTCTCAGTACTTATGCCAACGATTCCTTCAAGAACTTCTGTGTCTGTAACACCATTTGAGTTTGTTTGCTGGATCCACTCTGTTCCTTTTACTCCAATCACTGCAGTTGCAGTTCTTAGACGAAATCTTCTACTATTTTCTTTGGTAAAACCTGTGGTTTGGAATCGGGCTTTGCCAAAGAGCATTCTCAAGTAGCCTGTTTTATTTCCAATTTTAAAAGGGCGAACCTGAAAAATAGCATGACTGCCAAGCTCGACACTGGTTTGCTGTACAGTATTCAGTGTTATCAGAGAATTTTTTCCAGCTCTTAAAACATCTTTTTTCATCACCTTGATCGACTTCTCTCCTGCAGAGAATGATAACCGTTTACCATCTCTCAAAATGGTTAAATCTCCTTTATTTACTGTGACACTTCCATATTTTGTCAGTCCATACCCGCTGGCTGACAAAAGTAAAAATACAAAACATAAGATCAGTTTCTTCATGGCGTTACCTTACAAATAACGTGGACAATTGCTGCAGTTAAACCGGTTTTTCAAATCTAATGCTGAATTATTGTTTATCTCAACAATTTCTGAAAATGTAACATTATATGACTAAGCAATATTACATTAAAAAATAGTCAACTGAAAAAAACAGTCATACATTGTTTAGTGGAACATAATGAGAATTTCTTACAGAGTATCTTTTAATGGATATTGCAGAAATCAAATGTGGCAGTACTGCTTTTGGAATTGCAGGCTGATTCGATGGAAGATGTAAGGAAATTGTTAAAGCACAGAATTGGGATTTACTTCCAGACCAGAATACTTAGAACGTTTGCTCTTAACCCAATCAAACTGGTTGCCGATAATAATCTACCATGATCAGGTAAAAGCTCAATAAACACGTCCTCTTGCATGTGTCCATGGCAGAAAGCTGGATAGAAATGCTGCACTACTTAATGGAGCAGAGCTTTTTCGTGGATAATCAGCGCTATGGGGATTTGGGTGAAAGAGAAGTGTAAAATACAGCCAGAAACTCCCCACTTCCTTTAATTCGCAGTAATTCAGTAAAACACCTGACATTGCCTAAAGTCAAAAGGTATAAACATTCATTTTGTAATAATTAAATTGTGTATTCATACAGTTCTGTTCTTACTAGAGGGACAGCTTTTGCATAAGCATTTTAACGAATCATAATTGTTTTATGTTCTCAATATAGAGACAGTATGACTCTTCTATGCTGAGTTACAATTTTTAAAAAATAATTAAATATTTTTTCATAAATTTGATTATTTACTTACCACTGCAGCTCAAAATCTAAGATGCCCTATTCTCCACCGGAAACACAGCATTTGGACAGCATCCTTCCTTCAGAACCCCTGCTCCTGATGGGCGCCGGACCTGTACCCATTTCGAACGCAGTGTCCAGGGCAAACGGAGTGGTGATCAATCATCTAGGTGAAACCATGGACGCGGTTGTAAGCAATGTCAAGAAGATGGGACGCTATGCTTTTCAAACTGTTTCCGATAAAATAATAGGAGTCTCCGGCCCGGCATCAGCCGCAATGGAAATGGCAATCACTAACATTCTCTGGCCGGGACGCAGCGTTTTAGCATTGTCAATGGGAACGTTCAGCGGTCGCATGGCTGAAATGGCCAAGCGTTTTCAAAAAAACGTTTTGACGTACTCACTTTGGCACAGGGTGAAACGTCCCGCGGGGTAGAAATGAAATGCCTCCCGGAAGTCGCTCAGCTGGCAAAAGATCATGGCGCTCTTGTGGTTGTGGACGCAGTCTGCACATTGACTACCATGCCTCTGCAGATGGATGAATGGGGAATTGATGTGACCATTGCCGGAGGGCAGAAAGGGCTGTCATCCATTCCCGGAGTTTCTCTGATTGCTTTTTCAGAAGAAGCCTGGAACACGATAAAATCCAGAAAAGCACGCCAACCGCACTGGTGTCTGGATGCTTTGCGGGCGCAGACATTCTGGGGTTCACAACAATATCACTACACTGCTCCGGTGCCAGGAATTCTGGCCATCCATGAAGCACTGAGACAAATTTGTGAAGAAACTCTGCCTGTACGTTTTGAACGTCACAGAACCAGTTCTATTGCTTTGCAGGCTGGAATAGAAACGATGGGGCTGCAGCTGTTTGTGCCTATCAGAGATCGTCTCAACTCGGTAGTGGCAATCCAAACACCTTTAGACACTGACAACGCCAAAATCAGGAAAACCATGTCCACACGATTTCATGTGGAAATCTCCGGAGCTTTTGGTCTGGATATCATGCGCATCGGTCAAATGGGTGAACAGTGCCGATCACAGAATCTTTTCAAGGTTCTCTATGCACTTGGCATGAGCTGCCGACAACAAGGCGTTGACCTGGATGTAAGTCTGGGAATGGCTGAGCTGGAGCGTAACCTGGTTATTGATCCGGAGAACCTGGTGGATTGATAAATGGAATGAGTCCTTCCACTCTCACACAACTTCTACGTGAAAAATCCACTGAAATCGGATTTGATCTGTTTGGCGTAATTTCGGCTTCACGCAGTGAAACCATTGACATTTATAAAGCATGGCTGCATAAAGGTTATGCCGGCACAATGGATTATCTTGAGCGCCACTCAGAGCTAAAGGAAGACCCGCGCAACTTGCTTCCTGAAACAATGTCACTGGTCGCGCTGGGTTTTAACTACAATACCGGCGAGCCTCCCGCAAACAATCGAGACCCTTCCAGAGGAAACATCAGCCGTTATGCCTGGGGTGATGATTATCACGATATAATCCGTTACAAACTGAAAGCTCTGGAAAACTATCTCTGCAATGAATTATCTGCAGGAAAACACACTCGAAGCTTTGTTGATTCCGGGCCGGTTCTGGAACGAGAAATTGCGCAGCGTGCCGGAATTGGCTGGTTTGGCAAACATTCCAATTTGATCAATGTGGAAAAAGGTTCATGGTTTTTTCTGTCTGAACTGCTGGTTGACGTGCAATTGCAAGCAGACACTCCATTCACACGTGTTGACTGCGGAAGCTGTACCAGCTGTATTGAAGCCTGTCCTACTGAGGCCATAATAGCTGACCGTACGCTTGACGCCCGGCTTTGTATTTCCTATCTGACAATTGAACACAAGGGAGCAATTCCTGTTGAACTGCGTCCGAAAATGGACAACCTGATCTTTGGCTGTGACATCTGTCAGGATGTCTGTCCATGGAATAAGGATGCTCCGGAATCTTCTGAGCCGGGACTGAAGCCTCGACCGGAAAATGATGCTCCGGAATTGACTGAGTTGATGAAACTGAATCAAACAGCATTCAGCCAAAGATTCCGGGGAAGTCCTGTAAAACGGACAAAACGTCAGGGGCTGCTACGTAACGTAGCTGTTGCCCTGGGAAACTGGGGACATAAGGACGCTATTCCAGCATTAAGCCTTGGGCTTCATGATACAGAACCGCTGGTACGCAGTCATTCGGCATGGGCCCTGGGACGTATAGATGATGTGTGGGCCAGAACTGAATTGGAAGAGGCAAAAAAAACTGAAAATAATCCGGAGGTCCTGCAGGAAATTGAAGAGGCTCTAAGTAACTGAAGTTAGCAGCAACATCTAATAATGCTCACCTTTGCTGACTTGATCATATATCCTTACACTACAAATTCCTTGATTAAACTTATGCAATCATTCCCTGAATGAACATCATGAAACAGATCATCTGTTTAGCTTTCTTAGTAATTTGCTTTTCAAATTTTACCTTAGCCAAAATATCAGTTGAGGAACTGCTGAATAAGGCAGATCGGCTTTACCGCAGTGATTCAAGTCATGCCATCATGGAAATGAAAATTATTACAGGAAACTGGGAACGTACAACTGAAATGGAAGTATGGTCGCGTGGAATGGAAGACACACTGATCAGGATCCTCTCCCCACGTAAAGACAAAGGCATCAAAACCCTTAAGCTTGGTAACCAGATGTGGAATTACTTTCCGAAAATTAACAAGGTTCTCAAAGTCCCACCTTCGATGATGATGAGTTCCTGGATGGGTTCTGATTTCACTAACGATGATTTAGTCAAGGAAAACACGCTTTCAGACGATTTTGACTCCAAACTGCAAACACATCCCACGGCGGAGGATGAATTATATTTCATCGTACTTACACCCAAAAAACACGCGGTTACAGTCTGGGGGAAAATTTCACTCAGTATTCGACGCCATGATTATATGCCTCTCAAACAAGTATATTATAACGAGCGGGGAGAAAAAAAACGTGTGCTGGAATTCAGGGAATTTCAGCAGATGGGAGGTAAAATGATCCCTACAGTGATGGAAATGAGTACACTCAGCAAAAAAAGCAAAACCCAGATTCGATACAAATCAATCCATTTTAATCCAACATATTCAAAAAATTTCTTTTCATTCAGTCAATTACGACGCAAATAACTATTGTTATTTTGATTTCACTAACATGCTGACACTGAGAATTGCCTTCCGGAATATACTGCGGCATAAAAGCAGGTCTGTGCTTTGCGGGCTTAGCATGATGGGATGCTACATACTTTTTTCTATTTCGCTGGGGTTCAGTGACGGCAGCTACGGGAACTTAATACGCATGCTGACCGACACACAATCAGGTCATGTCCAGATTCACAGGCAGGGTTATCTGGAGAGCCCCTCGCTTTTTCGCAATTTTGAGCTTACTGCTGAATCAGAAAATATGCTTGAAAAACACAGTGGAATTGTGGCATGGACACCCCGTGTGTTTTCTGCAGCACTGGTCTTCAAAGAAAACAAATCAACAATCGCTCGTCTTATTGCAATTGATCCTGAAAAGGAAGAACAGGTGACCACCATGCGAGAAAAAGTAAGCGACGGGGTTTATCTGAGTGACGCGGATAAAGTGGTTAATCCAATTATAATGGGGACACATCTGCAAAAAATTCTGCAGGTAAATACAGGCGATGAAGTGATTTTTATCGGACAGGGGGCGGACGGTTCGATTGCAAATGATTTGTTCACAATTGTCGGTATTGCAGGAAAAGATTCTGAAGATTCGGATGCTAGTAAAATATACATGACTTTGGCAGACGCACAGGAATTCTTGTCACTGGGGAATCGCATTCATGAAGTCTCGATTCGTCTGGCAAATTATAAAGCTGCACGTGCACAAGCTGAATTACTTCAAAACAGAGTGAACTATGATCATCTGGATGTGCAGCCCTGGCAGGTTGTGGAAGAGCAGTTTTATAAAGCCATGACTGCAGATCAACAGGGAAACTGGATCACCCAGGCAGTGATCATGCTGATAGTGGGTTTAGTTGTTTTAATCACTGTTTTGATGAATGCCTATGAGCGCCGACATGAATTTGGTCTCCTTCTGGCTCTGGGCACGTCTCCGATTTTCATTTTTCGCTCAATGATTGCTGAAATGGCTTTGTTAAGCGGCCTCAGTGTTTTCACCGGACTTTTCTTTTCATCCGGACTCAACCTGTATTTTGCTGAAAATGGAATTGCGATCGAACCGCCGATGGAATATGGAGGTGTTATATTTAGTGATATTATCAGTGAGGTATCTTTGTTTGTTTTATTTGTTCCGGCGGTTTTCGTGATTGGAGTAGCTGTGCTGGTTGCGTTTTTTCCTGCAATAAAATCCGCAATGGCCGTTCCTGTTGAGGCAATGAGGGATAATTAGCATGCTCTGGAAACTTGCCTGGCGAAATCTGTGGAGAAACCGGACACGCACAGCACTGACTTCGCTGGTGATAGCAATAGGCCTGTTGGCAATGGTCTTCACTGATACCATGTTTGTAGGCATGAACACAAACATGGTGAAAAATGCCACGAACTCAATGCTGGGACACGCCCAGATGCACGCCAAAGGTTTTAGGGATGAACAGGATGTGAAACTCACTTTAAATGATTTGGATCAGGCCCTTGCTAATCTGGACTCACATCCGCACCTTGCAGCACGCAGTCTGCGTGTGATTACTCATGCTATGCTTTCCTCTTCAGGAGGCGTCGAACCTGTTTTGTCGCTGGGTGTTGATCCACAGCAGGAACAGTTTCTTTCCAAATTTGATGAGGCAATAGTCGACGGGGATTATCTAAATTTTGTATCCGGACAGAATTTGATTCTTGGCTGGAAATTATCAGAAAAGCTGGAGCTGCGTCCCGGAGACCGTCTTGTGCTTACTGCAGTTGATGCTGAATCAGGTGAAATGGCACAGGAGCTTTTTCGCTTGAGCGGAATCTTCAAAACCGGTGAAGGTCAGATGGATTCGTCGATGGTGTTGGTTCCCCGCCAAACACTGCAACAAATTCTTAAGCTTGAAGGCAAGGTACATCAGATCGCAATGCGTTTTTCACAATTGACACATGACGGAGTACCCGTTCTTCCGCTAAGCGGGCAGTATCAGTCTTCCGGAAACGAAGTCATGCTTTGGACTGAGCTGATGCCCTCACTTTACATGATGACGCAAATGACTGATATTTCCATGGCTATTCTGGGAATAATACTGTTTCTGATTATTTCACTTGGAATCACAAATACTTTGCTGATGGGGCTTTACGAAAGGTTGTTTGAGTTTGGTGTAATCAAGTCAATCGGTACAACACCCTGGCAGACAGCACGGTTAATTGTATATGAAGCAATTTGCCTGGGATTATTCAGTGTGGTTGTGGGACTGGCACTTTCTGTTGCCGGCACTGCTTTGTTCGCGCATTACGGAATTGACTACATCGGCATAGAAATTTCAGGAATCACAATTCAGGAGAAAATTTATCCTGAACTTGAATGGAGCAGGCTGGCACTCTATCCTTTTTTAAGTATTGGATTTACCATAATTGCATCAGTTTATCCTGCCTTCAAACTCTGGAATATGCTGCCGATAGAAGCCCTTAGGAAACGTAAACTATAACAAGCACTTACCACATGACAGAAACTGTAATTGCCGCAAAAAATCTAACTCGGACTTTTGGAGAGGGTGAAACCGAAATCCATGCACTCAAAAATGTTGATCTTGAAATAAAACGTGGTGACTTTGCTGCAATAGTTGGCCCTTCCGGTTCAGGAAAAACAACATTGCTCAATATACTCTGCGGACTGGATACTTTAAGTTCAGGTGACGTTCAGGTTTCTGGGAATTCACTCAGGCAAATGAACGGCAGTCAACTGTCCCGGTTTCGCCGTGAGCATATTGGACTGGTTTTTCAGGCATATAACCTGATTCCTGTACTGACAGTGCTGGAAAATATTGAATATGTGATGTTGCTGCAAAAAGTGGCGGCAGCGGAGCGCAAAGAGCGTGTCCGGAATTTCCTTGTAAAAGTCGGTTTAGAAGGCAAAGAAAACAGATTCCCTGCAGAGCTTTCCGGAGGTCAGCAGCAGCGCGTGGCAATTGCTCGGGCGATGGTATCACATCCGGACATCATTCTTGCAGATGAACCGACCGCAAATCTTGATTCCGAAACAGGTGGACAGCTGCTTGACATGATGAAGCAATTCAATCATGAATTAAACATGACCTTTATATTTTCCACACATGATCCTCACATTATGGAACGTGCCAAAAGATTAGTTACTCTTTCAGACGGCAAGATTGTTTCTGATGAATCAAGGAATTAAAATACCATACTTGATAGCATTTTCCACATCCAGATCAATTCGAGGACATTCCCCAAACTTGATTACAAATCAAACATTCCAGACATTTACGAGTTTCCGGATTGCTTTCGCGGGAATGACAATCTTTTACTTCTGCTATTTCCGGAGAAAAATTTTTTCCTTCCGTATAGTATTAAAATCACTTTTATTGTGCTTCATTTTCACACCACAGACTTCCGCGGAGATTTCATTCAGTACTAAAAGCTTAATTGCAACTCAAAAAAAAACTGAATCTACTACAAATTATTTATTTAACCGCATACGCGCGCAATCCTACTCTGAACTGACAGAGAATTGCTCAATCGAAATTGAGTATGAGTTATTTCCGTCTCTGATAGATTCTGCTTCCGATATCACCACAATCTCAATCAAAAACACAAAAACCAGAATTTACAGAATTACTGATCTTAACCGGACACTACCTGGTACCCCGGATTCTTCCAGTACTTCAAAACAATGGCAAGTGGAACAAAATCTGGATCGGGCATTTGTCCGTTTACAGTCAGGAAACCTGGAATATTTGCTAGGCAGACAAGCGGTCTCTTTTGGAGGTGCTTTAATCAGCCCCACCGACGTTTTTGCGCCGGTTTCTTTCAAAGCATTGGACCAGGAATTCAGAGCTGGTGTGGATGCAGTACGCATTATTGGAGCTTTTGGGGAGACAACTGAAATTGAAGGCGGTATTGTAGCAGGAAAACAATTATTGCCCGAAAACAGCGGCGCTTATTTGCGCACACATTTTCTTGAAGGAAAAACGGATTTGACGCCGATGATGGCTGTTTTTCAAAATAATCAAATGTTGGGCCTGACTTTGCAAACAGAAATGGACAAAGTGGGCCTTGTGTTTGATGGTGCAATGGTATTGCAGCGGGACTCTGCGGAAGAGTCTGGAGATGAAGGCAGTAAATACTGGACACCATGGACAATTGGCTTCAACTTAAACTGGAATGAAAAACTGTTCACAATGCTCGAAATCCATCAAAATCCAATGGGCACGGCTAATCCAAAAAGATTTCTTAGCAACGCTTCATCTAGCATATATAAAGTATTTCCGGTTACTCTGCTTGGTAGGGATTATCTGCTGCCTTCCTTGAACTACCAGATTTCACCACTTTGGTCTTTGAGCAGTTACGCATTCATAAATCTGAACGACCGTTCGACATTAACAACCTCCGGACTTGAGTGGAACATGTCCGAAGACTGGCTTCTTTCTGGAAGTTTTGTAATGGCTACAGGAAAAAAAACTGAAATGTTAATTCAAAAAGAATCTGAATTTGGAGACTCTCCTGATTCTTTTCAACTGATACTCAAACATTATCGTTAAATCTATGCAAAATGGAAAATTCTTTAAAAAAAGTTGTGATGATTTCCGGTGCAAACCGTGGAATAGGCAGAGTCATTGCGGAAAAACTATCAGAAGATGGATATCGTTTAAGTCTGGGTATACGCAATCCATGTGAACTTCCGGACTCACTTTCATCGATTCCGGAAAAACAGCTGCTCTGTCATGCCTATGATGCAAAGCGTAAAGACAACGCTGAAACATGGATCGAGGCAACCATTGAATATTATGGGCGTATCGATGTGCTGGTAAACAACGCAGGAATTTTGCACACAGTTGGACTGGAAGATGACGCGGAAGATTTGCTGGACGAAATGTGGGAAGTAAATGCCAAGGCGCCCCTGCGCTTAACTCGTCTTGCATTTCCATATTTACGTAAATCAGGTTCCGGACGTATCATTGACATTATTTCAATGTCCGGAAAAAGAGTAAAAGGGAATTGGGTTGGATATTCGATGAGCAAATATGCCGCACTGGCAGTTTCACACACAGCCCGTTTGCAGGGCTGGAATGATGGAATCAGGGTAACAGCAATTTGCCCCGGATACGTAAAGTCTGATATGACGGTCAGGAACGCACCTAACATTGAGCAGGGAGATATGTCCCGTCCTCAGGATATTGCCCGGGTTGTAAGCACCTTGCTTCTACTTCCTAACGAATCGTCTGTACCAGAGGTGATGATAAATTGTGTTTTTGAAACACACTGAAGTATTAAAAAAAAAGAATTTTAATTGTTATTTGTGCTAAACAAGATAACATTGAAACAGTTAAACTTAAGTACCCATTAATTCACTAAGAATTTTATTTCAGTTACTTTTTATTGGAATTTATTGAAAGAATGAAGAAGCCGATACATATTATTTTTCTTGGTCCTCCCGGTTGCGGAAAAGGGACTCAGGCTCAAAAATTAATAAATGAATTTGGCTTTGTTCAACTTTCAACCGGCGACATGCTGCGGGCTGCCATTAACTCAGGTTCAAAAATTGGGAAACACGCCAAGTCTGCAATCGACAAAGGCAATCTGGTGTCTGATGATATAGTAATTGGCATTGTCAGGGATAGAATTTTTAATGCTGAATGTGCAGGCGGATACATGCTTGATGGTTTTCCCCGAACACTTGCACAGGCTGATAAACTGGATCAAATACTCTCAGAACATCATCAGAAAATAGATGTTGTAATACGCTTATGTGTGCCTGATGATTTGGTGTTACGTAGAATCGCGGGCAGGCGTTTTCACCTGGCAAGCGGCAGGAGCTATAACATTGAGTTCAATCCCCCCTTAATTGAAGGAAAAGATGACATTACTGGAGAACAGCTGGTGCAGCGTGAAGATGACAATGAAGAAATTGTGCAATCCAGACTGAACACCTACCATGAACAAACTGAACCTCTCGTCAGATTCTATGAAGAAAAAGGAATACTTACCGCCATTGACGGAACCCGCGATCCCGAAGAAATTTATTCCAAAATTAAACAAACATTGAACCAGGTTCCTGCATAGTTTTTAACATTTTGAAAGTTTCAGCCTTAGTCTGATATACTTCAAGGTTCATATAATTTCCCACAAATGACAATTTCGACTAATACAAACATGATGAAGTAGTTCATCATTTAATGTCTGATGAAAATTAATTCAACAAATTATGATGTCCTGGTAGTTGGCGGCGGACATGCCGGATGTGAAGCCGCATTGGCTGCAGCCAGGATGGGGGCGGATACATTGCTGCTTACTCTTTCAAAAGCAACCATTGCCCAAATGTCATGCAATCCCGCAATCGGAGGAATCGGGAAAGGCCATCTGGTCAAAGAAATAGACGCACTGGGTGGAGAAATGGGGAAGGTCGCCGATGCCACAGGCATTCAGTTTCGTGTACTAAATGCCTCCAGAGGTGCCGCAACCCGAGGTTCACGTTGTCAGTCGGATTATCTTGCCTACAAAAAGGTGATGCGGCAGAAACTGGAAAAGCAGGCCGGACTTACGATAGTTGAAGGTACTGCCCAGGAATTATTGATTCGGGGGGATCAGGTAATTGGACTGCGCACTGATAATGAAGAACATTTTGCAAACACAGTGATTATTACAACCGGTACTTTTCTGAATGGACTTATTCATCGTGGAGAAGAACGAGTGGAAGCAGGAAGAGTGTCAGAGCCGTCTGTGAAAAAACTTTCGTTGTCACTGGGAAATCAGTCTTTGCAACTGGGAAGGATGAAAACCGGCACGCCTGCACGTCTGGACAAACGAAGCATTGACTGGAGTAAACTGGGCATACAGCCTGGAGATGAACAGCCTAAGAAATTTTCATTCTGGGATTCAGAAATATTACTGCCGCAGGTTGTCTGTCACATTGCATACACCAATGAGAACACACACCGGATAATAAACAATAATCTTGGCAGATCAGCGCTGTACGGCGGACAAATTTCAGGAATCGGACCGCGCTACTGTCCATCAATTGAAGATAAAATAGTAAAATTCGCCGACAAAAATAGGCACCAGGTTTTCATGGAACCAATGGGATATGCAGAGGAAAGCATAATGATTTATCCAAATGGATTGTCCACCAGTTTGCCTGTTGATGTCCAGCAAGATTTTCTGCGCAGCATTGAAGGTCTGGAAGAAGTTGAAATACTACAGCCGGGATACGCGATCGAATACGATATGGTGCATCCAACACAGCTCAAAGCAACACTTGAATTAAAAAACGTGAATAATCTTTATCTTGCAGGTCAAATCAATGGTACTACCGGTTATGAGGAAGCAGCCGCACAAGGCTTAATGGCCGGTATCAATGCTGTTTTGAAAGTGCGAAAAAAACAGCCTTTTATCCTGCAGCGTAATGAAGCATATATTGGAGTGATGATAGATGATCTGATCACACGAGGAGTTGCTGAGCCTTACAGGATGTTCACCTCACGAGCTGAGTACAGACTGCATTTACGGGAAGATAATGCCGACACTCGTTTAAGTCAAAAAGGCTGGGAGCTGGGAACACTCCCAAAAAATAATTATCTTCAATTTAAACAAAAACAGCGGGAAATAATCAACCTGACAGGCAAGGTAAAAACAGAAAAGGTTTCGCCAAAAGAATCGGTTCAATCAGAATTGAAACTGCTTGGTGAATCTCCGCTCAAAACAGCAGTTAATGTTTCTGATTTGCTTAAACGTCCACAATTGAATATTGAAAAGCTGCAAAACTGTGATTCCATCAGCGGTAAAATTAACTGGAACATCTATTCTGCTGTAGTACGCGAACAGGTGGAAATCAATATCAAATACGCTGGATATCTTACCCGCCAGGATCAGGAATTAAAGTACATTAATCAACTCGACCGTATTTCCCTTCCGGAAAACCTGGAATTGTCCGGAATACCGGGACTTTCCCGCGAAGTAGTTGAAATTTTAGAAAAATCAAAGCCGGACACATTAGGACAAGCCAGCAGAATTACCGGAATGACTCCCGCGGCAATAACGATCTTGCGGGTACATTTACGTACCAGACAAGCTGCATAAACTACTGACGATGTCCGATATCAATGGCACTGCAGCTACGTATCGGCACGGAGTAATCAGCGTTTTAGTGGCCCTTCCTTTTGTCAGTCTGACAGGACTTTTTGGGAAATTCCTCTCACACTCTCCATTACTGATTGTACAGGGCAGGACAGTTTTTGCCTTTGGTGCATTATTGCTTGTTCTGCTGATTCTGCGCAGGAAGATCATTTTCAATAATTATCTGGAATGGTTCAGACTTATGCTGAGCGGAATTATACTGGGAGTTCACTGGATTGCCTTCTTTAAATCAATTCAGGTTTCCACTGTCGCAATTGGGTTACTTACTTTTGCAAGCTACCCTTTGTTTACAACTTTTCTGGAGCCGATATTTTTTCGTGAAAAACTAAGTAAAAGGAATGTACTTGCTGTATTGATTGTGATTTGCGGCCTGGCCTTGATGGCCACCTCTCCATCAGAGGATTCCGGCAGCATGCTTTCCGGTTCAGTTATACAAGGTGTGCTTTGGGGACTGGGCGGAGGACTGGGATTTGCCCTGCTCACCTTGTTGAATCGAGGTCATGTCAGACACCATTCTCCTCTGCTGCTCACATGCTGGCAGAATGGATTTGCCGCAATGGTGCTTCTGCCGTGGTCAATTTCTGAATCATGGATTCTGAGCAGTACAGACTGGGGTTTATTATTCGTTCTTGGTGTAGTTTGCACGGTCGGTGGACATGCTTTGCTGATCAACGGCCTGAAAAGCTTACGTGCTCAAATGGCCAGTATGGTGATTGCGGGAGGGGAGCCGGTCTGCGCGGTTGCGTTCGCGTTCTTCCTGCTTGGAGAAGTTCCTTCAATCCAAACCCTGTTGGGAGGTATCTTAATTGTCGGTACCACTGCTGTCATGATTACCAGATCAAGATAAAAGATTAATCCGGATAAAAGTTCTAATCAGACTAAGAAAATCCGGAAGATCTTACTATCTTGTATGGTTTAAACTGAAGTGAGTCTTGTCAGTCTTTTTTTTCTATCACACCTTCCTCCGCGTCCAACAGCAGAGTTCTCTTTTTGCCAGAGTTGACAATCTTCAATACCAAACTGCCTTCAGCCACATCATCAAAGCCTTCCTGATCCATGAAAGCACGAATGGTGATCAGTCCCTTAAAACCTGCATCTGAGACTCTTGGAGGATCAATTCCAACCATTACACGAGCAAATCCTTTTTTATCCAGCAGAAACCTTTTTGGCAGACGAATGCTGTAGTAGTCACTTTCAAACACCACCAGTCCGCTGCGTTCAACAGATTTGCTGCTGATACTGTGCTGAAGCTGAACACTGAATTTCAACTGTTTAGCATTTCCGTCTCGGAAGTCCAGTTGATATTCAGCTGTTTTGAGATGTAATATGTTTGGTAAGGATGCTACTTTTTTTGTCAGATCATCTGTACGTCTGATTTCCGGCAGCCATTGTCCAGGATTCAGCAATGTTTTTGAAGAAAGATTGCTCACTTCTACCTGTCCTTCAGTTAAGGAGACAGTAGCTTTGTTTTTACTTTCTGTAATTCTTACGGAAGTTCCTTTGATTCCGATAAGCGCGGTAGGAGTACGGATTTTGGTGCGTTGAAGTCCTTTAAGGAATCGTCCCCGCATTGATCCGTTATTGAGGGAAAGCTGAAATTTGAAAGTACGTTTGCTGGTGGATTGCTCTTCAGAAAGATTTAATACTATTTCTGAATTTTGAAACAACCGGACTCTTGAGCCGTCTCTGTATTCAATAGTGGCTTTGGATTTTCCGGATGTGCTGATCTTATCTCCGGCAAACAGCAGCATGCCGTTGCTGCCGCTTCGTCCTTTTGGAGACTTTGCTGTTACAGCTTCCACTGTGCCTTCCACCTGGAGAAGTGTGGCAATCGCTGGATCACTGCTTTGTGCTGAAACAAATGACGCGGATAAACAAAATGTGACGATTAAAAGCAGGTATTTTGAGGAAAAGAAAGATCGCATAATTTTTAACTCTTGTCTTGGTTTAATATCTACCGCGTTAAACGGTTGAAATATTAAAATTCCTCAAGCCCGTTTAACTAGCCTGCTTCCAGAATTTCGGCAATCTGTATAGAGTTAAGCGCGGCGCCTTTGTTAAGTTGATCCGCAACAACCCAGAAAGCAAGCCCCTTTGGATGAGAAAAGTCTTCACGGATGCGCCCCACATAAGTCTCAAATGTTGCATCTACATCCCATGGCATCGGGTAGCCGCCGTTTTCAGGTTCATCTCTTACAATTATTCCCGGAGCCTTATTAAAAATATCCCGTGCCTCCTCCGGAGTAACCTTTTCTTCTGTTTCAATCCAAACTGCTTCAGAATGTGCCCGCAGCACCGGCACCCTCACGCAAGTTGCGGTAATGGCCATCTCCGGGGCATTCATTATCTTTTTTGTTTCATTAACCATTTTCATCTCTTCCTTGGTATAACCGTTATCCAGGAATATATCAACATGAGGAAACAGATTAAAGGCAATTTGCGCCGGGAATGCTGAAACATCCAGAGATTCCCCATTTGCCCAGGCACGTGTCTGATTCAGCAGTTCGTTCATGCCTTTTGCTCCCGCACCGGAAGTAGATTGATAAGTGGATACTATCACACGCTTAACTGTTGCCGCCTTGTGCAAAGGGTTGAGTGCAACCACCATTTGAATGGTTGAGCAGTTTGGATTAGCTATGGTACCCTTGTGATCAAAAGCAGTTTGTGGGTTTATTTCCGGAACCACTAAAGGCACCTCCGGATCCATTCGGAAAGCGCTGCTATTATCAATCACAACTGCTCCCGCGTCAACAGCATGTGGAACAAATTCTCTGCTTCTCTCTCTTCCGGCAGTAAAAAATGCCAAATCTACTCCACAGAATGATTTTGGCGTCAATTCCTCAACCGGAATTTTCTCACCACGAAATTCGAGCGCCTTTCCTGCAGAACGTGCGGAAGCAAGCAGTTTTAAATTTTTTATGGGGAAATCACGTGCGTCTAAAAGTTTCAGAAATTCTGTGCCAACTACACCGGTCGCTCCGGCTATTGCAACATTCTTCAATTTATTTTCTTGTCTATAAAAGGTTAAAAAATTAGATTATGTAATCTGGTGCAAAAATCTTTCCTGATTCAGGTCCTGTTTTTAAAAGAGAACAGAGGGGGTATTTTCATGTTATATTTTTCCTGCATCCTGCAGCTTGAAGTGTTTTCTGCAAACTGACACATAACTGTCATTCCCCCCAATCTGAACTTGCTCACCGGACATTACCGGTATTCCATTTTTATCAAGACGCAAAACCATTCCGGCTTTTTTCCCGCAATGACAGACAGTCTTGATCTCCACCAATTCATCTGCCCATGCCAATAGATGCAAGCTTCCTTCGAAAAGCTCACCCCTGAAATCAGTACGAAGCCCATAGGCCAGCACTGGTATATCAAGTTTGTCAACTATCTCACTTAATGCATTTACCTGTGGTTTTTTCAAAAACTGAGCTTCATCAACTAAAACACAGCTCAATGGTGTTTGCTGATTTGTTTTCTCAGCAAGTGTGTACAAATCAACATTTGCCGCAATACTAACCGCGTTTGTCTCCAGTCCAATTCGTGAACGAACAATAGAAGAACCGTAACGATCATCTACTATCGGTTTTAGTACCAGCGTGTCCATTCCACGCTCACGATAATTGTAAGCTGATTGAAGGAGAGTCGTGGTTTTTCCCGCATTCATTGCGGAATAGTAAAAATACAACTTTGCCATCTGAGTCAATAACAAATGATGGTTTCACAACAAAAACCACCATTAAACTCAGCAAAGGAATAGCAGATAAAGATGTTTCTGGAGTTTTTGCTGACCTTACTGGATGAGCAATAATCGGACAATTCTAACAATTAAGAAGAAAAAAATAAAGGCAAGATTTATACTAAACAACTGGCACAGAGTCAAGGCACGCTTGTTGCTCACTTATTTAGATAGACCCCGGAGAGTGGCTCCGCCACTTGAACACGTTTACAAGTTCATGAACAAAAATCCTGAGCCAAGCATGACCTGGGATTTAATCCATTTTCACTCCGGGGTGTAGACTCAAACGATACAGACTTCCCCTCAAGATTTCAAACACAAATAATTTTTTTTTAGATATTTTTTTGCTTCATGAAATCTTTTTTTTCTCTGTAAATTCCACTTCTTTGATTTTCCAGCTTTTTTTATAAAGTTTGGAAAATGAAAAAAATGTTGCTGCGAAAATTACTTTCTTGCAGAATATTTTTCCCTAAATTCCTCAATCAAATCCAATATAAATTAATTACTTGAAATATTGTTAGCACTCTTGTAGAGTGAGTGCTAAATTTAAATACATTGTTAGATTGAAGCATTTATGGACGCACAAAAATTCACAGAAAAATCCCTTTCCGCCTTGGAAAATGCGCACAGTGAAGCATTGCGCCGTCACAATTCTGAGCTGTCAACACTTCATCTCCTGAATGCCCTGGCTTACCAGGAAAACGGACTTGTTCCTCGCATTTTTGAAAAAATGGGACTGGAATCCGGAAAATTTTCTCAGGCATTACAAACCTCCTTGAACAAACTGCCTACGCTTAGCGGTGGTCCATCAGGAAGAGTAGCACCCAGTGGGGAAATGAACCTGGCTTTGGTTCGAGCAGAAGATGAAGCCAAAAAACTGCAGGACGAATATGTCAGTGTAGAGCATCTGCTGCTGGCCCTGACAGACGAAGGAAGCAAAGGTCCTGCCGGCAAAATACTGACCGAGCATGAAGTAACACGTGAACGCCTGATAACCACAATCCAGGAGCTCAGAGGCGGACAGCGAGTTACCAGTCAAAATCCTGAAGACACATACGAAGCCCTGGAAAAATACGGTACAGACCTCAGTCAGCTTGCGAGAGATGGAAAACTGGATCCGGTTATTGGCCGTGATGATGAAATACGCAGGGTGATTCAGGTTCTTTCCCGACGTACCAAAAACAATCCTGTACTCATCGGTGAGCCTGGAGTAGGCAAAACCGCAATTGCAGAAGGCCTGGCACAGCGTATCGCCCGCAATGATGTTCCGGACAGCCTGAAAAATAAAAAACTGGTTTCACTGGACATGGGAGCTTTGATAGCGGGAGCAAAATATCGGGGAGAATTTGAAGAGCGTTTGAAAGCTGTACTAAAGGAAGTTGTCAATGCCGATGGTCAAATTGTGTTGTTTATTGATGAACTGCACACAGTCGTGGGCGCAGGGAAAACTGAAGGTTCGATGGATGCAGGCAATTTGCTCAAGCCAATGCTGGCCAGAGGAGAGTTGCACTGCATTGGTGCCACAACTCTTGATGAATATAGAAAGCACATTGAAAAAGATGCTGCACTTGAAAGACGGTTCCAGCCGGTTCTAGTTGATCAGCCTACTGTTGAAGACACCATTTCAATTTTACGCGGGTTGAAAGAGCGTTACGAAATCCATCACGGCGTTCGTATCAAGGACAGCGCGCTAATTGCTTCTGCGACCCTGTCTCATCGATATATTACTGACCGCTTTCTTCCGGATAAAGCTATTGACTTGATGGACGAAGCAGCTTCCCGCTTGCGTGTTGAAATTAACTCAATGCCTGCGGAGATGGACGAAATTTCACGTAGAATTCTGCAGCTGCAAATTGAAAAAGAAGCTCTGAAAAAGGAAAGCGATTCAGCATCTAAGGAGCGGCTGGCTAAACTGTCGAAGGAGTTGGCTGAATTACAGCACAGCTTTGACAATCTGACCCTTCAGTGGGAAAAAGAAAAAGCTGCTTTGCAGGATATGAGCGGATTGAAACAGGAAATTGAAGAAGTACGTTTGCAAATAGAGAGGGCAAAGCAGGATTATAATTTAGAAGAAGCAGCACGTCTTGAATATGGTGTCCTGCCGGAACTTGAGAAAAAGCAGAGCAATTCTTTGGATGTAGAGATGAATTCTAAGAATCAACTGCTGAAGGAAGAAGTAGATGCTGAGGACATTGCAGAAATTGTAGGTCAGTGGACAGGAATTCCGGTGCAAAAACTGGTTGAAGGAGAAGGAGAAAAACTGCTTCGACTTCCGGAACAGCTACATAAACGTGTGGTCGGCCAGGATGAGGCGATTGATCTTGTTGCTGATGCAGTACTCCGGGCACGTTCAGGAATTAATGATCCAAACAGGCCTATCGGAAGTTTTATATTTCTGGGTCCGACAGGTGTAGGAAAAACAGAACTGGCCAGGGCATTAGCTGAATCCCTGTTCGATGATGAACAAAATTTGATCCGGATTGACATGAGTGAATACATGGAAAAACACACAGTGTCACGTCTGATCGGCGCGCCTCCCGGCTATGTCGGTTTTGACGAAGGAGGACAGCTCACTGAAGCTGTGCGTAGAAGACCTTACAGCGTACTACTTTTCGATGAAATTGAAAAAGCGCATTATGATGTTTTTAATGTTTTGCTGCAAATTCTGGATGACGGAAGACTTACAGATTCACACGGACGAACAGTTGATTTTAAAAATACACTTGTAATCATGACTTCAAATATCGGTAGTCAGAAATTGATCAATCAGACAGATAGCGGACAATCCGGAGCTTCAAATCAGGAAGAACAGAAAATAATGGTTATGCAGGAACTCAGACAGCATTTTCGACCGGAATTCTTGAACCGTGTTGATGATATTGTTGTCTTCCATCCACTGCTTGAAGAACATATGAAAGACATCATCAGTATACAACTGGAACGACTTAAAAAGCGTTTAGAAGAACGAAACATTAATTTGAAGCTGTCAAGTAAAACTGTAGATTATCTGGCAAAAGCCGGATTTGATCCAGCTTATGGGGCCAGGCCGCTTAAACGTGCAATTCAAAAGGAACTTGAAACAGCATTATCCAGAGCTATTTTGTCTGGTGAAATCATTGACGGCCAACACGTTACTGCAAATATAACAAAAGGAAAAATATCTTTTGAAATAAAAGATCATGTCTCTACAGCTGCATAAAATGCCTTTCACCATTATGTTTTAAACATTGTAAATATCCCTGAAACTTGACTGCCAACTGATTAAATCTGGTTTTACAAACTATATTTTCCTGCTGTCACATACATAACAGATTTTAATTTCACCTTTTGATTCTGATTTAATTCACATTAATATTTAATAATATTTCACATTTATATGATTATATATATACTGTTTCATACATAATAATACTCCCCATATTCCTCTGTAAATACATTCCCATAGCAGTTTCACGCTAATTCCATAAATTACCTTCTGGGTAAAAATATACGAAATATTGATTATATTTTGTAAAAAAACTTGACATATTGTTAGCACTCATTTAAAGTGAGTGCTAACAATATGTCAGTTTGGATTTCAGCTTTAAAATTTTTTGCTCTGTTTGAGACTTTTTTCAAATTCGGTGCGCTCATTTTTTTAACCTGAGAGCTACCGAGTATGGGGCTGACCATTGTGGTAGCCTCATTAAACCGCCTCCAAGTCTTGTGCTATGGATTGGAGGATTTCTCTTAACACCTTGCTTAATTAAGGAGGTATTATGTTACATTTAGCACGTTATTCGTCAATAACCCCCTCAGATTTTGAGAGAGCACTCGGAATTACTGTGGGATTTGATTCAATGTTTGATCGTCTTTTTGGTGATATTCAACGGTCCGAGGCTCCTTCGAGTTTCCCTCCGTACAATATCCGTAAGGACGAAGAAGACAAATACACCATTGAGATGGCAGTTGCAGGATTTTCACAGGATGATCTGGAAGTCGAGCTCAAAGAAGGTGTATTAACAATCAGATCAAAGACAGACAAGGATGAAAAAGACTATTTACATCGTGGAATTGCCAGGAGAGCATTTTCACGGAGTTTCACTCTTTCTGACGATATGATCGTAAAAGGTGCCGATCTGGTTAATGGTATGCTTACTATTGACCTCGAAAAGATCGTACCTGAAGAAAAGAAATCACGTCTGATTGAAATTGGTCAGACTGTTGAGTCAAAGGTAAAAAAACTGAATTAATCTTCAACTGATTCAGATTTCTGATTTAATCCCGTCAATGTTTGCAAGTAAGAAC
This sequence comes from SAR324 cluster bacterium REDSEA-S27_B3, assembly GCA_001627865.1. GTDB lineage: Bacteria > SAR324 > SAR324 > SAR324 > NAC60-12 > Arctic96AD-7. The sequence continues at coordinate 84,948 of LUQO01000016.1, read as the reverse complement.
TTTGGCGGGATTTTTTGTTTTTGCAGCATATTATCATCTAACCCTTCCTCCTGAACTTCCGACCCAATTCAGTAACCAGTCAAAAACATTGTGCTGTGAAAATTTCAATCAATCAGTTTTATCTCCAAATACCTTAAAATTAAAAAAGTTCCCTTTCAATAATTATGAAGTCTCATTAATTATATTAAGGGATCCTGATCTTTGCTGCTTTTTTTAAAATATTTTCAAAATAATCTTTAATTTTGTTTATTTCGATATATAATTAGCTGTTTTATTGATTGTGAAGTTTTCTGCTCACAGTCAATGGTGTACAAATTACTGGATATTAATTACACCGTAAGCAAACCAAAAGAAAATCATTGAGGAGTTACTTTTGGTTTATAATTGTCTGAAAGCTTGAATGGACAGAGAATGGTCTCTCGTCCAAGGAGAAGGCTTTCTATTTTGTCAATCTCAAATGAGAATTACTATGTTCAATAAATTAAAGTGGGTTGCTGTTTCAGGTATTGCTTTAATTATGAGTCTGCCAGTTTGGGCTGAGCAGACTTTTGTTACCATTGGAACAGGTGGAGTTACAGGAGTTTATTATCCAACAGGTGGAGCAATCTGCCGCCTGGTAAATAAGGATCGTAAACAACATGGTATCCGATGTTCAACAGAAAGTACCGGAGGTTCCGTGTACAATTTAAATACGATTCGTGCCGGAGAACTCGATATGGGTGTGGCTCAGTCAGATTGGCAGTACCATGCCTATCATGGCTCAAGTAAATTCAAGGACAAAGGAGCTAATAAAAATTTACGGGCGATATTTTCTGTACATCCTGAGCCATTTACAGTTGTGGCCAGGGCAGATTCCGGAATCCGTAATTTTGGCGATCTGAAAGGTAAACGAGTCAATGTTGGTAATCCTGGCTCCGGACAGCGTGGCACAATGGAAGTTTTGATGGCAGCCTTAGGCTGGAAAATGTCTGATTTTTCCCTTGCCTCTGAGTTGAAGTCATCCGAACAGTCTAAAGCCCTTTGTGACAATAAAATTGATGCAATGGTCTTTACAGTTGGCCACCCAAGCGGTTCCATCAAAGAGGCAACCACAGCATGTGATAGTGTACTGGTAAATGTAACCGGTTCAGCTGTTAACAAGCTTGTTGCCGACAATGATTTTTATCGTACTGCAACAGTTCCTGGTGGTATGTATCGTGGAAATGCAAGTAATACCCAGACTTTTGGTGTGGGCGCCACCTTTGTTACTTCCACAAATACTCCGGAACATGTGATATATCATGTGGTTAAAGCTGTTTTTGAGAACTTTGACACATTCCGCAAATTCCATCCTGCTTTCAGGATCCTGGATAAGAAGCAAATGATCAAAGATGGTCTTTCTGCACCTCTACATGCAGGAGCAGTTAAATACTATAAGGAAGCAGGTTTGATGTAAGACTGCATTCCTTACTTTCCTCTGGAGCCTTTGAAACTGACAATCATTTTCAGAGGCTCCGTCTTTCCTGTGTCTTCCAGACACATGTAGAATCTGCTAGATGAAAACAAAAGAAACCCTCAGCACTGTCTCAGAAACAGCTTCCTCCGGTTCCAACTCAAGTACCATCAAAAAAGCACACCAGATTATGGCAGAATCCGAAACCGGCGGTCGAACTCCGCTGGGATGGCCAAGCTTGGTGCTGTTAGGCGTAGCAATGATCTGGTCTTTGTTCCAGATCTGGTACGCATCTCCGTTGCCTTTCATGTTCAATTTTGGAGTATTTAACGATACTGAGGCTCGTTCGATCCACTTGGCTTTTTCAATATTCCTGGTTTATCTGGCATTTCCGGCAATGCGGAATTCACCGCATACCAATATCCCATTGCAGGACTGGCTCTTTGCTGCAGCAGGAGCATTTTGTACAGGATACATTTTTCTGTTTTATCGGGAACTTTCTGACCGTCCGGGACTGCCCACCGATCTTGATATGGTGGTAGCGATAACAGGAATGATTTTGCTGCTTGAAGGAACCCGTCGCGCTCTGGGGCCTCCGTTGATGGTTGTTGCATCAGTGTTTCTGCTATACACCTATGCCGGACCTTTTATGCCTGAAGTAATTGCTCACAAAGGGCAGAGTCTGAACAAAATAGTCTCTCATCAGTGGCTTGGAACTGAGGGCGTTTTTGGAGTAGCTTTGGGTGTTTCCACCAGTTTTGTGTTTTTATTTGTTTTGTTTGGCTCACTGCTGGAACGAGCAGGTGCAGGCAATTATTTTATTAAAGTTGCCTTTTCACTCCTGGGACACATGCGGGGAGGACCGGCAAAAGCGGCAGTGGTATCTTCCGGAATGACCGGTTTAATTTCCGGATCTTCTATCGCAAATGTTGTGACAACCGGAACTTTCACAATACCCCTGATGAAACGGGTGGGGTTTCCGGATTACAAAGCCGGAGCGGTTGAAGTAGCCGCCTCAACAAATGGCCAGCTGACACCACCGATTATGGGAGCAGCTGCGTTTTTGATGGTGGAATATGTCGGTATTTCATATCTCGAAGTCATAACCCATGCTTTCCTACCGGCCATAATTTCCTACATTGCACTGGTTTATATTGTCCATCTTGAAGCATTAAAAGCAAACATGCAGGGTTTGCCGAGAAAATATAAACGATCTCTTGCTCAAACAATGCTGGGGTTTTTTAGCGGAATAATTGCAGTCATGGTGATAACCGCAGTGGTATATTATGGAATAGGCTGGTTAAAACTGTTTTTTCCGGATACAGCTGTCTGGATAGTCGCTCTTTTGGCAATAATCATTTACATTTTACTTTTAAGATATGCTTCGCGGTTTCCGGAATTGGAACCTGATGATCCGGAAGAAACCATTGCCCATTTACCGGAACCCGGGCCTACGATTAAATCCGGACTGTATTATTTGCTGCCGCTAGTGATGTTGGTATGGTGTTTAACTGTAGAGAGATTCTCTCCGGGACTTTCTGCTTTCTGGGCAACAGTATTTATGATTTTCATTGTAATCACACAACGACCTTTGCAGGCATTTTTCCGTGCTGAAACTAATTTGAAAAAAGCAATGTGGAGGGGCTTTTATGAATTGATTGAGGGATTGGTCTCCGGAGCACGCAACATGATCGGAATTGGAGTAGCCACTGCTGCGGCCGGAATTATTGTCGGTACAGTCACTCTAACAGGAATCGGACTGGTGATGACAGAATTTGTTGAGTTTATTTCAGGAGGGAATCTGATGTTAATGTTGCTTTTTACAGCCCTCATCAGCCTGGTTTTAGGTATGGGTCTGCCAACCACAGCAAATTACATCGTGGTTTCCACACTGATGGCTCCGGTGATTGTCACTTTGGGAGCACAAAATGGTTTGATCGTACCGTTGATTGCTGTTCACATGTTTGTTTTTTATTTTGGTATTTTAGCAGATGACACCCCCCCCGTCGGACTGGCAGCCTTTGCTGCTTCAGCAATTGCGCAAAGTGATCCCATAAAAACCGGAATTCAGGGATTTACTTACGACATTCGCACAGCCATTCTACCTTTCCTTTTCATTTTTAACACAGAGTTGTTAATGATCGGGATTGAAAGCTGGTGGCATTTACTGCTCACCATAGTCACTGCTATCCTGGCTATGCTGCTGTTTGCGGCGGCAACACAGGGTTTTTTCTTTGTACGCAACCGTTGGTGGTGATCTGATTAGTAAAATGGTAGTTTTGCCAATGGGAGATATTGCTTCCGGAAAGAAACGCCTTGAAACAGCAGGCTTGGAGTTTCGTGAGGAAAAAGACCGTGTTTTCGTTGACATGGTTGTTTTCGACAGTTTGGCACAAAAAGCTGGAATAGATTTTGACTGGGAAATACTCAGTGTGCAGGTTCCCACTGATCAGCCTCCGAAACAATGGATGTATTTGCCCGCAATACTGCTGCTTGCTCTTGTAATTGTTGGTCAGCGACAGCGGAAGACAGTTTCCTCATGATTAATATTTATTGAATAAAGTTTTATGAATAATAGCGGCCCCCTTCATGGCTTAAGGTCCAGGCGCAGGTGATGATACACGGAAATGGGGACCTCCTTACCTCAAAGGCACAGACGGAAATGACACTACTGAAAGCGCGTATTATTTAAGCGCCAACCGCAATAAACGTTCATTGACTGTAAACATTTCATTACCGGAAGGCCAAAATCTCATCCGGAAATTGGCTGCTAAAAGTGATGTGCTGGTTGAAAATTACAAAGTGGGAGGAATGAAAAAATACGGTTTGGATTATGAAAACTTGAAATCAGATTTTCCTGATTTGATTTACTGCTCAATTACCGGATTTGGTCAGACTGGTCCGAAATCACATCGACCCGGATATGATTTTATGATACAGGCAATGGGTGGTATAATGAGTGTCACAGGAGAACCGGATGGTTCACCAATGAAAGTGGGTGTTGGAATCGCTGATGTGATGTGTGGAATGTACGCCGCTATCAGCATACTTGCGGCAATCCGTCATCGAGAACAGGGAGGAAAAGGTCAGCATATTGACCTTGCATTACTGGATTCACAGGCAGCATGGCTGATAAATTCCGGACTAAATTATTTAACTTCACGTCAGGACCAGCATCGGATGGGGAATGCTCATCCGAATGTTGTCCCCTACCAGGTTTACCAAACCAGCGATAGTTTCTTTGTACTGGCGATCGGTAATGATACACAGTTCCGCAAATTTTGTGAATTTGCTGAAGCTCCGGAAATGGCTGACGATCTCCGTTTCAAAACAAACGCGGATCGTGTACGAAACAGGGATGTGCTGGCTGAACTGATTAATGATTTGACTAAACGCAATACAAAAAAGTACTGGCTGCAAGAGCTGGAAAAACTTCAGGTCCCTTGCGGTCCTGTAAATACTATTAAAGAAGTTTTTGATGATCCTCAAATACAACATCGTGAAATGGAAATTACTATGCCGCACCACATATCCGGAAATGGTCAAGTCAGTTTAATCGGCAGCCCAATCAAGATGACCGAAACTCCGGTCAGTTACCGCAACGCCCCCCCAACACTGGGACAACACACGGATGTAATTTTGGAGGAATTACTTGGGATTAGTGAAACAGAGCGAATTGATTTGGCAGAGAAAGGTGTAATTTGATAAGAAGTTTGATGAATACTAAAGCAAGTTTTTTTGGTAGAATTTAAGTATTTAATTTGAGTGGATATCAGATTAAAATGTTCTTTCGAATCATATCGAATGGGTGACCAAAGCAAATACTGACTATATGGGAATTACAGTAAAAATCAGACGATGCTCAGGCCACACGGATGATAATTTCCGCTTCGACACCTTTGAAGTGCCTCTTACGGATAACAGCAATGTTCTTGATGTAGTGAACTATATACAAAACAATCTCGACCCCACCTTGGCATTTCGTTACTCTTGCCGTGCAGGAATGTGTGGAACATGTTCTATGCGAGTTAATGGGAAAAATCGCTGGACATGCCGCAGCACCGTGAAAAGTTTACGCAGTAAAATGCTGACTATTGAACCACTGCCTCACTATCCGATTATCAAAGATTTAGCAGTGGACATGCGTCCTTTTTTTGACCGTTACCGACATGTACGATCTGAATTTGTATCAAAACATCCAACTTCAAAAGAATTTGCTAAGATACAGCCAAATTCAAAAGAGCGCAGGGACATTGATCCTCAAATTGAATGCATCACCTGCGGTTGCTGTTATGGTGAATGCAATTTAGTTGAAACAAACAGTGGATACCTTGGCCCTGCAGCAATCAATCGTGCCTTCACACTGATTGCTGATTCAAGAGATTCAGCTGGAGAAGAACGACTTGATCTGTTAAATTCTCCTCAAGGAGCATGGGGTTGTCATACTCAATTCAATTGCACAGATGTTTGCCCAATGGGGATCTCACCCACCAGGGCAATTCAAAAACTTAAGCGAAAGGAGGTGGGACATGCTTTCAAAAAATTCTTCAGTTGATTCTGTCATTGCTTCCAGGAATACGGTTGATGGAAGCATCCCAAAAGAATTAATTTACGAAGTTGCTCTTGAATTGATGTCACGAGCTGCCATTGGAATCCCGGGTGATTTTAAAAATGGTATAAAAAATATGTGTGCGCTTGAGAAAAGTCCGCTTTCTAAATTTGTACTAAATGAAATTCAAAAAAATTATGAAATTGCAGAAAAAGATCAACGACCTATGTGCGGAGATACCGGACTCCCTAGGTGGTATGTAAAACTGGGTAATGACTGCCGCACTAATGGCGGATTTGTTGAATTGGAACGTAATTTACGCCGTGCAACAGCTGATGCGACACAAAGCATTCCGTTACGTCCTAATCGCGTGCATCCGTTAACGCGTAAAGATAATAATAACAATCTGGGGATTCACGCACCTGAAGTACAGTTTGCTTTTGAACCTGAAGGAGACTGGCTGGACTTAACCACTGTCCATAAAGGCGGTCTCTTTGGTACAGACTACCGTATGCTGTTTCCGGCAGATGGAATTGCCGGTATTAAAAAGTTTTTTCTGGATACCATGGTTCAGTTTGGTCGTCGCGGCATGGCTTGTCAGCCTGCTGTAGTTGGAATCGGTATTGGAGGATGCAAAGACACAACCATGCGCATTGCAAAAGAGGCCGCCTGTTTACGAGCAGTTGGAGATCGCAACCCCGACCCGGAAATTGCTGAATTGGAGCTGGAACTAAAAGAACTTGGCAATTCTATCGGAATGGGACCCATGGGATTTGTTGGAAGCCAGATGGTCGTGGACACGCATATTGAAGTCGCGTACGCTCACACTGGAGGAATGCAGACTGCCATTCACACATTCTGTTTCGCCTCACGACGTGCCTCCGCCAGAATATGGCCGGACGGTCAAGTTGAATTCAGGACAAATCCGCAGTGGTTCACTGATTATTACCGACGCGAAGGTATTTGAAATATAATTCTTCCTCTTGAAGAAATTAAAAATCCAGATAATAACTTCAAGTATTTCTGGATTCCCACATTCAGGTGAATAACATAGTTTTCCGAAATCATCATAATTCAAACAGAGATGAACAAAATTATTGACATCAATAAATTAGAAATGCGTGAGGTTCACCTCAACTGTCCGGTGAAAACAGATGATTTGATGCAATTGCAGTTAGGTGATCTGGTTTATTTGAGTGGAGTTATCTATACCGGAAGGGAAGGTATGTATCAACGTTTTATAGATGAAGGATTTGAGCTGCCGGTTTCAATTGCTGATATTTCTAATGTCAATTTTCATTGTTCGCCTGCCGCAACAGCCGGTGAGGATGGGTATGTGGTCAAAGCCATAACTGCCACTGCATCGTTCCGTTTTGGCAAATGGATGAAAGAATTTTTCAACAGAACTAATTGCAAAATCATCATAGGCAAAGCCGGAATGACATCAGAAGATTACCGAAAACTTTTTGTCCCAGCAGGCGCTTTATATCTGACTACTGTGGGTTATGGTTTAGGTGCCACTTACGGAAGATCGATTCAAAAGGTTCATGATGCATACTGGCTGGAGGAGTTGGGTGTGGCACAAGCCGTCTGGGTTATTGAAGTGGAAAAAATGGGGCCGTTCATTGTGGAAAGTGACAACCAGGGTAACAGTTTATTCGAGTTGTGCAATGAGCAGGTAAATCAAAACCTGCAGTCTTTATACGGGAATCTGCCTCAACCGGTGCTGCGTCGCTACGGAGAAGAAATGGACCGTGATCATGAAGTAATATGAATAAGACTCAAAACACGATTCAAAAACGAGGACTTTTTGGCTGGATGATGCAGCGCATCAGTGGGCTTTTCCTTGCCTATGCCCTGGTGGTTCATCTCTGGACGGTTAATGTGGTAAATCAGGGTAATTTAAACTGGCAGACCATTTCTTCACGTTTACAGGAGGGTAATTTCTGGTTTATTTATTACATGCTTTTTATCCCTGCGGTGATTTACCATGCATTCAATGGTCTGTGGAGCGTTATTCTGGATTTTAATCCTTCTGCAGCAAAACAACGCATCATTGGATGGCTGTTTTGGATTGGAGGAATAGGTTTAACGATCTACGGTTACTTTGGCTTACAGCCGTTATTTGGTATTTTACTATGAGTTTTATCCGTAATTTCCAACGTTTGTTTTTATCTCAAAAGAGCGTTGGGAATGTTTCATGGCTGCTGCATCGAGTAACAGGAGTCGCCCTCGCAATTTATCTACTTCCGCACTTTATCTCCATCCACAGTTCGCAACTTGGTCAGCAAATGTTTGATCAGGAATTAAATGTGTACACCACACCCTTTTTCAAATTTGCTGAATTTATCCTAGTGTTGACGGTGGCCTTTCACATGTTCAATGGTTTGCGGATCATAGCCCTAGATTGCTTCAATCTTGTTGGACATCAAAAATTACTTTTTGGCTTAGCGCTTTTTTGCTGTACAGCTGTCCTGATATCAGCTTCCTTTCTTTTTGTTCCCCAAATCTTGCTTTCCTCACCTTAAATTATAAAAATGAATATAACCTGGCAACATCTTAAAACTGATGTGCTGGTCCTTGGTTCAGGAGGAGCCGGCCTGTGTGCTGTTTTACATTTGATGAACCATCAGCCCCAGCCTCAGGTCTTTATGGCAGTGCGCGGTCTATTTGGCAAATCCGGATGTACCAGAATGGTTCAGGGTGGTTATAACGTTGTGTTGGATAAGAAAGACTCATTGGAAGCCCATTTTCTGGATACACTCAAAGGCGGGCAATGGCTGAATAATCAGGAACTTGCCTGGAAAATGGTTTGTGAGGCTCCAGGACGTATTCTGGAATTAGAAAACCATGCGGGCTGTTTTTTTGACCGTAATCCTGATGGGACCGTGCATCAAAAACCGTTCGCCGGTCAGTCATTTGACCGTACTGTACACAAGGGAGATTTAACCGGGATTGAAATTATCAACCGATTATCTGAGCAAGTGGCTGCAATGGAAAACGTTACAATTGGTGAAGAGATGCGCGCGGTTGATTTATTGTTTGACCATTCCGGACAAAAAGTTTCAGGCGCATTATTGATAGATATGCGCCTCGGTGAGTTTATCGTTGTGCAATCCCGTACAGTACTCTTGGCAACAGGTGGGGGTCCTACCATGTACAAAATAACTGCGCCTTGTCAGGATAAAACCTGTGATGGGATTGCAATGGGCTTTCGTGCAGGCGCGACACTGATGGACATGGAAATGGTCCAGTTCCACCCAACAGGATTACTGGCAGACAACAGCATGATTTCCGGGACTGTCCTCGAAGAGGGCTTACGAGGCGCTGGCGCTTACCTGATTAACGGAAAGGGAGAGCGTTACATGCACCGCTATGATCCACGTGAAGAAAGAGCAACACGTGATGTTGTTTCGCGCAGCAGTTTTATGGAAATCATGGCCGGACGAGGTACGCCTGAAGGAGGCATTTATCTTGACGCGTCACATCTGGGAGCAGAATTCATTATGAATAATTTTCGTGGAATGAGTTTACGCTGTCGTGACGTTGGATATGATTTGCCAAATGCTCCGGTTGTTGTCTCACCTACAGCACATTTTATTATGGGAGGAATGCGGATTGACCAAGATTGCCGTACTGATTTGGAAGGACTGTTTGCTGCAGGTGAAGATGCCGCAGGTGTGCATGGAGCTAACCGACTTGGCGGCAATGGTGTGGTTGAATCGACTGTGTTTGGAGGGCTTGCCGGTGACACGATTGCAGATTATCTAACAGAATTCCAGGAAGAAACTGTTGAAGAATCTCAGATCAGAGGAATTATTGAATCAACCCTTGAACCTTTTCAGCGAAATTCATCTTCTTCTATTTATTCTTTGCGTGATCGATTAAAAAAATGCATGTGGGAAAATGCCGGTTTGGTACGAAATGAAGAAAGCCTGGAAATTGCCCACAATGAAATGAAAGAAATCCGTGAACAATTATCAACAATTGCCCTGACTCAGGGACAGCGAGCCTTTCATCTGGAGTGGATGGAATATCTGAGTATGAAAAACTATCTTGACGTATGTGATTTGATAATTGAAAGTGCCAAGTTCCGTAAAGAAAGCCGTGGTTCTCATTTCCGTACAGATTTTCCGGAAAAGGATGAAAATCTGCCTCTCTCTAATATCTGCCTCTCAAAAAATCAACAGCCGCAACTAAGTCCGGTTCTAATGACACATCTGCAGCCTGATGCATCTGTGTCTATTTGATTTGACCAAAGTATAAAACGGTAAGTTTAAAACAATGAAACTTAGTGAGATTCATGATGAACTGATGCAGCTGGCCAACAAGGAAATTGCCGCACATTCACAACGCTTTTTCAAAACCGGAAAAGGCCAGTATGGAGAAGGAGATGTGTTTTTAGGCATCCGTGTTCCGGTATTGCGTAAACTGATAAAAAAATATCGTGGGATTTCTCTTGCGGAAATTGAAAAATTGCTGAAATCAAAATTTCATGAAGAGCGTCTATTGGCTGTTTTGATGCTGGTCAATATTTTCCAAACATGCAGTAAAGAAGACAAAAAAGCTGTTTTTGATATGTATTTGAAAAACACGTTATTCATCAATAACTGGGATCTTGTTGATATTTCGGCAGCAAACATTGTCGGTTCATATTTACATGATAAAGACAAAGCCGTACTTTATGAACTGGTTGGTTCTGAAAACCTGTGGGAAAGACGAATTTCTATCATCTCCACTTTTTATTTTATTAAACAGAATGAATTCGAACACACATTAAAAATTGCTGAAATGCTGCTTGGCGACAATGAAGAACTGATTCACAAAGCAGTGGGATGGATGCTGCGGGAAGTCGGAAAATGCAGGATTGAAGCGGAAGAAAAATTCCTCAAGGAGCATTACAAAGACATTCCCCGCATCATGCTCCGTTACGCGATAGAAAGATTCCCGGAAAAAAGACGTAAGATGTATTTACGTGGTAAAGTATAACTGGTCAAAAGACTCTAATACACTTCAGTATATAGCAGTTAAAGGCTGAGCAGTATTTGGAAATGCTCTTAATATCTTTTCGTCCATCGTGTATAACAACACTTTGAATTGAGTAGCTAAGGCGACAAATTCACAATCGTAGGCACTACATTCACTATATTGAACAAACTTTAGAACATCTGATGAAGAGATATCAAATTCGTTGTTACTCATCAGTTGTTCTGCATGTTCCGAAAGCCTCATCGCCAATTCCAAGGATATGAATCCTTTACGCATGTAGAGGGATAACACATTACGGAACTCACTTCGCCATAAAAACGGAGCAATCCAATGGGGATCATGTCTCAACAATTTTTCAGCTTGCTGACTATGCTCCCCGGAAATCAGGAGGTAAGTGATGACATTTGTATCAACAACTATCATTCCCGCCCTTCATTTTTTGTTTTAGTGATTTCTTTTTCTGTAATTATTTTTGACGCAGTCAGTTTTCGCAAATGCCGGAACTTGGCTAATTCTTCATCAACAACTACTTTACGTGTTCGCAAAGTTGATTCCATACAATGAAGTACTTCACCGTTCATGCTGCGAAAATGAAGTTTTGCGGATTCTTTTAACAGAGCGTATAGATCGTCAGGAATATTTTTTACATTAAGTGATGCCATAATTATTCTCTTTTGATATTGTTTTGGAACTAATTGACTATATAATATAAAATTGACAAAGTCTAGCTTTTCCTGAATTATTCTGATCCATCCTCAATTAAGAAAAAATATGTTTGCACTAACCGAATCCCAAAAACAACTTCAAACTACCGCACGTGAGTTTGCCCAAAAAGAAATCGCGCCACGTGCTGCAGAAATTGACCGTACTGAGCTGTATCCATGGGATAATGTGAAACTGCTTACCGAACAAGGTTTCATGGGAATGACTGTTCCGGAAACTTATGGTGGTCCAGGATTGACGTATCTGGACGCGGTGCTGGTGATTGAAGAAATCGCCAAAGCCTGTGGAGTTTCGGCGCGGATTGTAGTGGAAGCCAACATGGGAGCGATTGGGGCGGTGCTGAAATACGGATCAGAGGCACAGAAAAAACTGGCGGCGGAACATGTTTTGAGCGGTGACAAACCTGCCATTTGCATCACCGAACCCGGAGCCGGAAGCGCCGCCACAGAAATGACTACCCGAGCTGACCACAAGGGCGACCTCTACATTCTTAACGGGACGAAACACTGGATCACTGGGGGAGGTGTATCCAAATTCCATTTGATTTTTGCACGTGTTTTTGAAAATGGCGAACCGCAGGGCATAGCCGGATTCATCGCACTGCAAGGCACAAAGGGCTTGAAAATCGGAACACGCGAACCGGCAATGGGCTTGCGTGGTATTCCGGAAACGCAGATCATTTGCGAAGACCTGGAGGTTCCGGATGAAATGGCGTTGATTCCCCCGGAAGGGTTGCGGCGAGGATTTGCCGGACTAATGAATGCCTATAACGGCCAACGTGTTGGAGCCGGTACTGTGGCGATGGGCATTGCCGCCGGAGCTTACGAACTGGCACTCGAGTATTCAAAGCAGCGTCAACAGTTTGGTAGACCGATCTGCGAATTTCAGGGTTTGCAGTGGATGCTTGCAGATATGCATACTCAGATCGAGGCAGCAAGGCTACTGCTCCGCAAAGCCGCCACCGGAGCGGGCCAAGGCTTCCCGGACATGCTGGAAGCAGCACAAGCCAAGATTTTTGCTTCTGAAATGGCGATTAAGGTCACTAACGACGCGCTGCAATTTTTTGGTTCAGCCGGATATTCCCGGAATATGCCGCTGGAACGTATGTCACGTGACGCACGCATGTTCTCCATCGGCGGCGGTACAGCACAAATTCTGCGCACGGTCGTGGCTTCAACGCTGCTCGACCGTAAGCTGCCGCAAACAAGGAACGGGTATTTAAACCAAAATGAATAATGTGATTAATACAATTGAAAAGTGTGTGCTCATTGCTGGATATCGTTTGCAAATGTTCCTGTATCACCATTATCCTTTAAAGTAGTATTTGTTCATGTAAAGATTATTACCTTTCTTCCTGCTAAATTTTTTAAGCATCTGACAGTAACTAAATGGTCTCTTCAAAGTCAAAATCCATACAGATTTATTTCGTAGGAATTTGCGGCACAGGAATGGCTTCTCTGGCAGTGCTGCTGAAATTACGAGGCTATCATGTACGAGGATCTGACAACAATGTTTTTCCTCCAATGAGTGAATTTCTTGCAGATAATAATATTAAAGTGCATAACCTTTTTTCAGCAAATAACCTCGAGCCCAAGCCTGATCTGGTAGTCATCGGCAATGCTCTATCACGCGGCAATCCTGAAGTTGAAGCAATTCTGGAGCAAAAACTGCCGTATATTTCAATGGCAGAGTTATTAAAGGAGCATTTCATCCGTGGGAAAACCTCACTTGTTGTTACTGGAACTCACGGAAAGACAACAACATCTTCATTGCTTGCCTGGGTGTTTGAATCTGCAAAGAAAAATCCTGGTTTCATGATCGGAGGTATTGCAGAAAATTTTGGCGCCAGCTGTCGTGATGGTCAGGGCAGCTGTTTTATCACTGAAGGAGATGAATACGATACTGCATTTTTTGACAAACGCTCAAAATTTTTTCATTATCTTCCTGAGCAGTTAATTCTGAACAATCTTGAATTTGATCATGCTGATATATTTAATTCACTTGATGAGATCAAAAAAGCGTTTAGATTGATGCTTCGTCTCATTCCAAGTAATGGTTTGATAGCGGCTAACGGAGATGACCCAAATGTTCAATCCGTGCTGGATTCTGCTTATTCTCCAGTAGTCCGCTTTGGTATGGGAAAATCATGTGATGTAAGAGCTGAAAATATAAGAACCCATGATTCAGGAACAAAGTTTGATGTTATCGACAATCGTCAGGATGAACCTTCTAAGAAACAGGAATTTGAACTGAAGCTTGCGGGAAAATATAATGTTCTGAACGCAATGGGGGTGATCATACTGGCACGTCATAACGGCATTGAGGACAAAGATATTCGGGCGGCTTTTGATTCCTTTAAATGTGTCCGTAGAAGGCAGGAACTACGTGGGGAAGTAAATGGTGTTGCAGTTTATGATGATTTCGCACACCATCCCACAGCAGTTCGTGAAACTGTGGGTGCTATCAGGCAAAAACATCCAAACAGACGATTGGTGGCTGTCTTTGAGCCCAGGAGCAACACCAGCGTTCGTAAAGTAAACCAGGTTGAACTAATTAATTCTTTTCTTGATGCAGACGAAGTCATTTTAACAACTCCATACAGAGTGGATAAGATTCCGCCGGAGGAGAGACTGGATGTGCATAATGTTATGAATTCATTGAATAATGAGAATATTAAAGCTCTTGTTTTTCCTGATGTAACTGGAATTATTAACCATTTAAAAGATAATTGCAGTTCAGGAGATATTGTATTAATTATGAGTAACGGCAAATTTGGAAACATTCACCAGCGTTTGCTGGACGCATTGTAAAAGTAAACTTAAAAAGGAATTAAAATGTCCCTGAGAGAACATTCTATTTATGATTGCATATTGAATAATGCGCGTAATTTTTCCGATGAAATTGCGCTTGTGTCGGGTGATTTACGTCTCACTTATGGAGAAGTGCCCTTTCATGTAAATTCACTGGCAAGAGGTCTGTTGAATACAGGTTTTGAGAAAGGCGACAGGATAGCAGTTCTTTTGAACAACTGTGCAGAATACGCGCTGCTGCTTGCAGCATGCACACGAATTGGTGTTATCACAGTATGTTTAAACACACGCACAAGCGCTGAAGAAATGCACAAAATGCTTGAACAGGCAGAACCGAAAGCTTTAATTTTTCAGAAGAGTTACGAACAGCAGGCTGATCAGCTGCGTGATCTGCATATCCATCGTCAATTGTATAGTATTGATGATGCCTCAGTACTGTCTTCTTCATTTGACCAATTGCTTGATGAAGATCCTTCACCGCTTACAGAGCCTCAGCCAGCTGTGGATGATGGATGGTTGATTATCCCTACAGCCGCGGTGGATGGGATTCCTAAAGGAGCCCTGCTCAGTCAGCGTAACGTGTTCGCTTCTGCTGACGTTCATTTGCATCATTTTGGACGTGAAGCAATTAAAGGGCACCTTGTGGCCCTGCCGATTTATCACGTTATGGGACTTACTTCCGCCTGGGCGACTTTCATCAGCGGCGGGAAAAATGTACTGCTAAAGCAATTTGATGAAAAACTTGCTGTTGAGTTGATTGACACAGAAAAATTGACATATTTCGGTGCTTTCCCCCCAGTGCTGGAACGAGTGCTTGATGCGGCAAAAGAATCCGGTTCCGGACTGGAAAGTTTGAAACTGGTTTATGGTCTTGAAGGAGCAGAAAATATTCAGCGTTTGCAGGAAAAAACAGGTGCGGAATTCTGGACAGTATTCGGACAAGCTGAAACAACTGCTTTTGTGACTGCATCCCCGGCTTCGGAACGTCCGGGAGCATCCGGACGTGCTTCACTGATAAACACAGTTGAAGTTGTGAATGATGCAAATGAAATTCTGTCTCCCGGAGAAGAAGGAGAAATTGTGGTGAGGGGAGAAAATGTTTTTCTTGAATACTGGAACATGCCGGAAGCAACAGCACACACCCTGCGAAATGGCTGGCATCACACCGGTGACATAGGACGATTTGATGAAGGTGGATACTTGTGGTATGTCAAACGAAAAGCAGAAAAGGAGCTGATTAAAAGCGGCGGAGAAAACGTTTACCCCGGAGAAGTTGAAACAGTTTTGCTGAAACATGCTGAGATTAATGACTGCAGCGTGATTGGGGTACCAGACAAAACCTGGGGTGAGGCAGTGAAAGCAATATGTGTGCTTACTCCAGGTTCAAACCTGTCTGTTGAGGAAGTTCGTGACTTTGTAGGTGCACAGATTGCGGGTTTTAAGAAACCACGACAAGTAATTTTCGTGGATGAACTGCCTTACGAAAATAATCAAATTGATCGCGAGGCAGTTAAAGAGAAATGGGGAGAATGATTTTTTTACTCAGGAGTGACATAAGCTGAGGTAATCCCACCGTCAACTACAAACTCCGCTCCTGTAGTATAAGATGATTCATCGGAAGCCAGGAACAAAGCTGCCTTTGCCATTTCCTTTGCTTCTCCGAAACGCCCCATTGGAATGTGCACTAAACGTCTCTGTTTTTTTGCTTCCGTGTCCAGAAATTTCATCAGCAATTCTGTCCTTAAAGGTCCCGGACAAAGAGCATTGACTCTGATGTTTTCCCGGGCATGAATCACTGCTAATTCACGAGTAAGAGATATTACCCCCCCCTTGCTGGCTGTGTAGGCAACCTGCGGAGTTGCTGCACCCATCAGTCCCACAAAAGATGCTGTATTGATAATAGAACCTCCTCCTGCACGCTGCATTGCTGGTATTCCAAATTTGCATCCCAGAAAAACGCCCTTGAGATTGATTGCCATTGTCAAATCCCAGACTTCTTCTTCTGTGACCTGTGAATTATCATCCCTGCTGTCCATGATTCCCGCATTGTTAAACAGCACATTCAATTTTCCAAATTGCTCTTCAGCTGAATTTATCATGTTTTCACAATCAACTGCTTTAGACACATCTGCATTAACATAAATTGCATCGCCTCCAGCAGATTTGATTTCTGAAATTGTTTTCTGACCTTCGGAATCATTAAGATCTGCTGCCACGATTTTTGCTCCTTCACTTGCGAAAAGCAGCGTTGTTTCTTTACCAATTCCACTTGCGGCCCCGGTGATCAGGGCGACTTTGTTCTCTAATCTCATAAGATAATTCTCCTTTATTTAATTAAATTCTTTCAAAATAACGTTTTAATTCCCAATCGGTAACAGCTGCTTCATACGCTTCCACTTCGGTGCGAAAAAAATGTATGTAGTGCTGATGTACCTCTTTTCCAAAAGTCAATTCTGCAAATTCACTCTGCTCAAATGAGGTAAGAGCCTCCCTGAGTGTCCTGGGAACTTCAGGAAGATCTTCTGCAGTATAAACATCACCCACGAACATTGGTGGTGGTTCAATTTTGTTCCGTATGCCGTCCAAACCTGAGGCCAAAGCCGCAGTATATGCGAGGTATGGATTACAGTCAGCTCCAGGAATTCTGCATTCAATTCTTAAACTTGGTCCATGACCGACAACCCTGAAACCTGCAGTGCGGTTATCGTGACACCACGCAATCCTTGTGGGCGCCCACGATTGGAATTCATAGCGTTTGTATGAGTTTATTGTTGGTGCATAAAACACCATCAATTCACGCATGTGTGATATCCATCCGCCAAGAAACCAGCGAAATGTTTCTGAACATTCAACAGGCCCCTCTATCAGACTTCCCGGGAAGGCATTTTCTTCACTTGACCATAAACTGAGGTGAATATGACAGCTTGATCCGGCATGACCATCTTTGTATTTTGACATGAAAGTTACACTTATATCCTGCTGGTCAGCAACTTCTTTAAGGCATTGTTTGTAAATTGCGTGACGATCCGCCATAGTCAGAATATCAGAATAGCGCACATTCAATTCATGCTGCCCCTTTCCCCACTCGCCCTTAGAGTTTTCTACGGGAACCCCGGAATCCCTCAGATGTCTGCGCACTGCTCCGTTATAATTTTCCTCTCTTGTCCCCTGAAGGATATGATAATCCTCAATGTACCAGCCAGCGGGTTTCAATTCTGAATATCCATTTTCGGCTGCTTCCTGAAAAGAATTTTGAAAGATAAAATATTCCAGTTCAGAACCAGCTTTTGCTGAAAAACCCATTTTATCCGCAGCATCAATCTGACTTCGCAGCATTGAGCGTGGTGCAACATTTGTTAATTCATGAGTTTTATTATCTTTTACATCACAAAGCACCATAGCGCTGCGGTCAAGCCAACTTGCTTTACGCATCGTGTCAAAGTCAGGGACAAGATGAAAATCCCCGTAGCCGCGTTCCCAGTTTGAATATTCATATCCGGAAACAGGCTCCATTTCCATATCGACTGTGACCAGGTAATCACAGCCATGGGTACCATTCTCAACTGCATCTTCAATAAAAAATTCAGCATCAAAACGCTTTCCCATAAAACGACCATACAAATCTGTAAAGGCCACGACAACAGTGTCTATCTCGCCTGTTTCTACCTGTCTTTTCAACTCATCAATCGTAATCATTCCGGTAACATTCATTAGTTTTTTCTTGTGTTATTTAGTTTCTTGATTTTCTCATCAGTGTAATTTGTGTACTGCATGACCAGCCATAATTATCTATTTTTATAAATATTTATTTCTGTGTGTTTTTAAATTTACCCGTTTAAAAAAAGTCTCAATTAAATTGAAATGACCCAAACAAACCGTTTATGATCACAGCAACATTTATTTTTCTCAAGGGAAAAAATTAACTTTAGTTAGATTTGGATTATAGACCAACACTTTTTAAAAAATAATTTTGGTTTGACTACAGTTTTAATAGGTATAAAATTGAAATTGAATGGTAGGTAATTGACAGGTAATAATCCAAAATGTTGGGACAGACAACTACCTTCCTGTTGATCAATTTTTTTAAATAATTCACTACTCTTCCATCAAGGAGGTAGATTGAAGATTCGGATTGTACTTATTGCATTTGCAGTTGCAGTTGTTTCGATCACCCTGTTTGTCTTTTTTTTCGGCAAACAAACATTTGAAGCCCCCAATTTTACAGTCCCTTCACAAAGAGTCGAAACCGGAAGATCCGCGGCACTTACTGAAAAATGGGATGGGATAGGGAAGATTGCGGATATGATTTGGGAGTAAATTATCTCAGCATTATGCTTTCAAATTACAAAATTTTTAGAAATGATCCCAGGAAACATTCTTAAATAATAATTTCTTGTCGCTGATTATTTCACTTCCTTGTACATTTAATCTAAATAATTATTTATCTGCCTGTTTTCTCTCCACAACAATCAAAACAGATTAGGCCCATCTGAATTTTCTTGCATGATCCAGGATTTTTCTGCTACGGTGTCCATCATGGACTGCTGATAATCCCTTAAATATATCCACAAACATGCCTGATTCTGTGATCAATAATCACAACTCTTATCCTGATTCCTACATACGAGATATCCTCAGAAGTGTCCGGAACATTGCCATGGTTGGCGCCAGCATGAACTGGAAACGTCCCAGTAATTTTGTAATGAAGTATCTGACCCAGAAAGGGTACCATATTGTCCCTGTAAATAAAAATGTTGCAGGAGAACAAATATACGGTCAAACGGTGTATCAGGATCTTGCTTCAATCACTGAAACGGTGGACATGGTGGACATGTTTCGTCCTGCTAAAGAAGCAACTCAACTTGTTGAAGATTCAATTAAGCTCGGGGTAAAAGTTTTCTGGATGCAATTGGAAATACGTAACGATGACGCCGCAAAATTAGCAGAAGATGCAGGAATGACGGTTGTGATGAATCGCTGTCCAAAAATCGAGTATGCCCGACTTTTTGGGGAGCTTGGCTGGAACGGATTCAACACCGGAGTTATCACTACAAAAAGGCGGAGATTCTGATGAGAAAGCTGCATCCAAATTACGGTTTCAACACACTTGCTGTACATGCAGGAACTGCTCCTGATCCAGCCACAGGTGCTCGTTCATTTCCGATTTACCAGACAACATCTTATGTCTTTGATGACGCAGACCATGCTGCTTCATTATTTAACCTTCAAGCTCCGGGGTTCATCTATTCTCGTCTAACGAACCCTACGGTTGCCGCATTGGAAGAAAAACTTGCAACCTTGGAAGGAGGCAGAGGCGGGACCGTTACTTCTTCAGGACACGCGGCAGAAACACTAGCCCTGTTTCCGTTAATGTCTCCAGGAATGGAGGTGGTTGTTGCGGACAAAGTTTATGGCGGCACAATTAATTTAATGGGAAAAAGCTACCAGAAATTTGGCTGGAAAGCAGTATTTGCCAACACTGACGATCCGGAATCTTTTCGTAAAGCAGTCACTGAAAAAACGAGGGCAATTTTTATTGAAAACCTGGCAAACCCTGGAGGAATTGTTGCGGATCTTGAAGCAATTGCCAAAGTAGCAAATGAGGCAGAAGTCCCACTAGTTGTGGACAACACACTGGCAACTCCCTTTTTATCTCAGCCTTTGGAATGGGGTGCCGATCTGGTCGTGCATTCAACAACCAAATATCTTTCCGGACAAGGAAACGCCGTAGGCGGAGTGGTGATTGATTCCGGGAAATTCCCATGGCTGGGGAACTCTAAATATCCAAGTTTGAGTACGCCCTCAGCAGAATATAATGGACTTACCTTCGCAGAAACTTTTGGTGACCTCGCTTATACTATGTACAGTCATGCTGTAAGTTTGCGTGATCTTGGCTGCACGCAGTCTCCCATGAATGCCTGGATTACACTTAACGGAATTGAAACCCTGCCACTGAGAATTGAGCGGCACTGTTCCAACGGACTGGATGTAGCAAAATTTCTTGAAAGCCATAACAAAGTTGAGTGGGTTTCTCATGCCGGTCTTGAATCAAGCCCATATTATGAGCTTGGTAAAAAATATATGCCTGACGGAACAGGTTCTGTTTTTTCTTTCGGAGTAAAAGGCGGATATGAAAGCGGTTTAAAACTTCTTGAGTCAGTTGAATTGTTCAGTCATGTTGCCAATATTGGTGATACCCGTTCACTGATCCTGCATCCCGCATCGACCACACATCGTCAACTTACTGAAGAACAGCGCATCGCGGCAAACGCAGGCCCTGAAGTAATTCGTCTTTCTATTGGAATTGAATGTGCTGAAGACCTTATTAAAGATCTTGATCAGGCTTTGAATAAATTGTGAGAATAAAAGGAGTTAGTTTGAAAAGAAATGAAGAAAAATTTGTGTATCACACAGGCAAAAGGTAATAAATGTAGCAAACATAAATCGCCAGAAAAAGAAATCCTTCCTTGCGGTCAAGAACATGGCCTGTCCACACAGTAGGAAGTAGCAGAATTGCCAGACCTAACATCACGTAAAGGTCAGAGGATTTAATGCCGTTGGCGTCCATTGGAGCAATCAGACCGGCAATGCCTACTACAAACATGATGTTAAACAGATTAGAACCTACAGCATTTCCTATCGCAATGTCAGCAGTCTTCCGGTAAGCAGCCATAAGAGCTGTTGCCAGTTCCGGAGTACCTGTTCCAATTGAAACAATAGTCAGACCAATTAATGCTTCGCTTAATCCCCAAAGTCTGGCAAGGTCAACTGCCCCGGAAACAAGAAATTCTGAACCAAATGCCAGTGTTACCAAACCAAGAATTAACAGCCCTATGTCCCGCATCAAATGCTTGCCTGGATCTTCCGGAATTTCCATGCCTTCTATTTGATCCTCTTCCGGAGAAGTTCTTTTAACGGTCATGATGTTCCCAGCCACGTAACCAAAAATACAAAGCAGTAAAAATGCTCCTTCCATACGTGAAATGTGTAAATCTTCCAGCAAAACAAGCAGTAAAAATGATGCTCCAGCAAGCAGTGGAACATCGGCCTTAACCAGATGTGAATCAACTTTTAGTGGTTGTATCAAAGCAGATAGTCCCAGAATTAAGGCTATATTAAGGATATTTGATCCTATAACATTACCAAGTGCTATCCCACCTTGATTTCCTAAGGCAGCCTGTACACTGACAAGCGCTTCCGGCAAACTTGTTCCCAGAGCTACAACTGTTAGCCCAACAATCAGAGGACTTAACCCCAAAAGCAGTGCAAGTGTCACCGCACCTTTGACCAGCCAGTCTGCTCCAAAAAAAAGTAAAATGAGTCCGCCAACAATAAATACGGTACTCATTATCAATTCAGGCATAGATTATCTCAAATTAAGAGTATGATTAATTATCTTTTGTCTAACATTATTACTGGTCATCTACAAGTCTTTTCCCCATACTGATGACCTTATCCTCTACAAATCCAAGATTTTGATAGTATGTCAAAACCTTATCGTTACCTGCACGAATCTGTAAATTGATTTTAGGACACCCCATCTTACGAAGTCCTTTTTCAATAGAGTCCATGAGCTGCTTTCCGTAACCCTTCTTTTGAAATTCCGGATGTACCGCAAAATAATTTATCCATCCTCGGTGTCCTTCATAACCACCCATCACTGAAGCAACTAAACGGTTTTCCAGATATCCCACCAAAAACAGCTCAGCCTGTAACTCAAGCTTTCTGGCAATGTCTTTATATGGATTATTCCATGGTACTGTTAATTCACAAATTTGCCACAACAAGACTAATGCGTCTTCATCATCTTTTTGAAAAGGTCGAATTAAGAGAGGTTTTTCTATCACTAGTCGTTTCGGATGAAAGTTACGTTACTTGAGGAAAGCAGATAAACAGGATACTTGATGCTTTCTAAAACATAAGCAGAAATACCCTGATCAGAAGTCCACCAATTGTTTTCATTAAAAATTTCGTTTGATGCGGCAGACATTTCTATCCGAATTTCTGTATTTTCAAAAACAGTTTGAAAAGCATGGTAGGCACGACGTGTGTGAAAAGCATCTGTAACAAGAATTAAGTGTCGAAATCTCTTTTTTTGACAAAACTTTAGTAAATCATATGCTTCATCAAAAGTTGATGTCGCACCGCCTTTAAGAGAGGGAATTGTCATAACTGGAATATTCATCTCAAGTTCGTCAATCATGGCCTGAGCTATCTCCTGATTGGTGGGAAACAGATGAACGAAACGGATATTTCTCTTTTTTTCATCGGTCAGCAGGATTCGTGGAGCAAAGCCTTCGGAATACAAATTTATTGCGTGAGGTATTCTGGTGTCTTTTCCACCAGAAAGCACCACGATCACATCAGCTCCTGCAGTAGCATTATTGACAGTGAAAAACTTAGCGTAACCGCTAAGGATTGGTTTGTATTGGGAAATCGTTATTGTTACTAGTCCTAAAAAAAGAATAATGACAATCAACCATTTTTTCATTTCAGGGAGATCAGACTGATTTTGGTGGGGTCAGGTGAATTACAGTTTCATAAGGAATATTATTCCATTGTACTGTTTCATCAGGAATTAATCTCAACAATTCCGGATTCTGTTAATATCGCATGCATTGGTACATCATGCAATTCAACAGGTACTTTATCAATAAGCTGACAATCAAAAGCCAATCCCAGACGGAAAGCACTTGTTTGTTCCAGGAATCGATCATAGTAGCCTTTGCCGTGTCCGAGCCTTCCACCTTGCCGATCGAAAGCAACTCCTGGAACAATCACAAGGTCAAACATCTCCGGAACCATTGATATACGCTGTTCCGGGATTGGCTCCAGAATTCCATAAGCACCGGACTTTAAATCTTTAAAGGATTTAATTTCAGTATGACCGAGTATGAAAGAGTCCGGAAGAACTACCGGAACTCCTGTCTTTTTTTCAGAATTCCAGCATAACTCAATTAAAGGCCTGGTCTCAGTTTCGTCTTTTGTTGAGAGAAAAATATGAACAGCAGAAGCATTTTTGAAAACCTCCCAGTTTTGCAGGAATTGCAGCATCAGCGATTCTGCCAGGGATTTTGAGGGCGCAGGCAATGCTCTCCGTTGACGCAGCACTGTTTTACGAATTAAATTTTTATCCAAAATGAAATATTCTCAGATAATCAATAACAGCGCACCGCGTCACCTTGCCTGATTACGCCTCTGTAATTGGAAGGGACTTTGCCCCAGGAAAAATCTTCCTGTACACGAAAGAGCTTTAACTGTCCAATTCTATCAAACTCAATGCTTGAAATAATGTTGCCGTTGGAGCCTTTTATATTTCTGCGAACTCTGCGAAATATTTTGCAAACCTGATCGTCTTTAATGCGGTTCCGGCGTCCAATGTTTATACGTACATAAGCACGTTTGGCACGAGATTCAATGATGAAGCCGCTCAGTGGGAAGCGACCGCGAACAAGGCTTCCAAGCTCTTCCCAAATTTCATTTGACTTTGAGAACACAAAGGTGAATTCATGATTCAATTCATTTTTTACGGGATCTTCCACACGGATAATCCGGAACCTGATATATGTACTCCAGTCATTTGAATCGACTTTCTCAGGGCTGTGTTGCACTCTCATTAAGACAATGTATCGAACACGCAGCCACTTACCTAATTCGACAGTCTGTTTTACAAGGTCATCCTCAAACCTGCGCAAATTACTTCGCTTGAGAGCATCGTTCAGTTTAGCAAACTCACTTCTGTTCAAGGCTCTGTTGACCCTGACATCATCTATGATTTTCAAATCTCCATGTTCCTCTAACACAGACTGCACAAAACTTACACTTAGAGCTTTGTGGTAGCGAGAAAGATTTTCTGCAAATTGAACCGGGATAAATGCGACAAATGATTTGGATGTCAAGAGTTCTTCTTCTTTTGGCGGGATGGGGACTTTATCCCCTGAATCCAAGGGGGCGTTCATCAGCATTATCTGCTTTTCCTGGCAGCCTGCTGCAAACAGCAATAGTCCTAATCCAATCCCAAAAAGGGAATATTTAGTACAGAACTTCTTGAACAGCATTAAAGTCAATAATCCTCTCAATAACGATAATGTTCAGGTTTGTAAGGACCTTCTCTCGGAATATCCAAATAGTCAGCCTGTTTTTCACTCAGGAGAGTTAACTTAGCTCCCAATTTTTCTAAATGCAGCCGAGCAACTTTTTCATCAAGTAATTTCGGCAGGACATATACTTTATTCTGATAATTGCTTCCATTTTCCCAAAGATCAATTTGGGCCATCACCTGATTTGTAAAACTGTTTGACATTACAAAAGCAGGATGTCCTGTAGCACAGCCTAAATTTACCAGTCGGCCTTCTGCCAGTAATATCAGACGTTTTCCATCAGGCCAAACATATTGATCGACCTGAGGCTTTATATTGGTCTTCTTAATAGAACTATCATCATTCAGTGAAGCAACATCGATTTCGATGTCAAAATGTCCGATATTGCAAACTACGGCCTGGTCTTTCATTGCATCCATATGTTTTCGGCAGATGATATCAGCGCAGCCTGTGGCGGTAACAAATATGTCACCAATTGGCGCCGCTTCTTCCATCGTGACCACCTCATAACCTTCCATAGATGCTTGTAATGCACAAATCGGGTCAATTTCTGTAATAAGCACGCGCGCGCCCTGACCTCGTAACGATTGTGCGGAGCCCTTGCCAACATCACCATAACCGGCAACTACTGCAATTTTACCGGCAATCATCACATCAGTTGCACGTTTGATTCCATCAATAAGTGACTCGCGACAGCCATACAAATTATCAAATTTACTCTTGGTAACAGAGTCATTCACATTGAATGCTGGTACTTTCAACAGGCCTTGCCTTTCCATTTGTTCCAGACGATGAACACCTGTTGTTGTTTCTTCAGAAAGGCCATTGATCCCTGACAGCAAATCTGCACGTTTCTCATGAACGTAACCTGTGAGGTCACCTCCGTCATCCAACAGTAAGTTTGGTCCATTCCCACCCGGCCAGTCCAGTGTCTGATCGATGCACCACCAATATTCTTCTTCACTTTCTCCCTTCCAGGCAAATACCGGCACTCCTGCTGCTGCCATTGCTGCAGCAGCTTCATCCTGAGTAGAAAAGATATTGCAGGAAGACCAGCGAACCTCTGCTCCAAGTACCAGAAGTGTCTCTATCAAAACGGCAGTTTCTACTGTCATGTGCAAAGAACCGGTAATTCGTGCGCCTGACAATGGTCTTTTATTTTTATATTCTTCCCGGATCATCATAAGGCCGGGCATCTCATGTTCCGCCATTGTGATTCGCTTTCGTCCAAGTTCAGCTAATTTTATGTCTGCTACTTTGAAATCTTTTTTAACAATTTCAGACCTTTTGACTCCTTCTTGCATATCATCATAATCCATTTTCATGTTATCTCCTTGCTATTGTGGTTATTGAAATTTGATATTCTTTAATCTTTTGTAAATTCAAGCTTACGCATTGCTTATGGAAATTATATTTGAGTTTTCTGGTATTTGCAATATAAATCATTATATGGATATATAATGATTTATGTAAAAATTAATTGCCTGAATTCTTTGTTATAATTATTCCTGAAAGATTTGATGAATTACATTTTTTTTCAGAAAAAATATATTCCAATCGAAAAAGTTAATTTTTTATGAAAATATATATATTCATTCATTTATTGTATCTTATTGATATAACAGTGTAAATTTAAATAGTTTATTTTTTTATTAAAACAAACACATAAAATAATTTAATTTTTTTAAAATAATGCTTGCATTGCTCTGTGATTTTACATATAACAAATCAGACAAATTACAAGCATTTGATTTTACAGACTTGTTGATCATCAAACAAAGTGAATTTTTGCATTAAAGTATGCAAAAAATAATGAACATTTGATTGTTCAGCCACGCACTTTCTTATGTTAAATGAATGGTATGATTCATACTCTTAAAAATGGAACACTAAGAAATCAGCAAAGAGTCCGGAGAAAAATAAAGACAAGGCGTGCGGCCCTTTCATCTAAAAGTGTCTTAAAACAGGATACGCCTGAAAAAAAGCTGGATGAGTCCTGGTTAAAAAAGTCTCATTTCGGCATGCTTGCTTTATTTATTTTTGCAATAACATATTATGTGTGTTCTTTTCTCCCTCTCACCTCTCTCAGTACACCGTCCCTGCCTTTGCAAACACTTCATGAACTTAATCTGTTAGTGTCAAGTCTCAGCAGACTGTTGGATGAAGAACCCGTCAGGAAGGATAAAATCAAACATTTATTAGCCCGGAAATATCAGGGAGTAACACAATTAAACTATGACAGTAAGCTTAAGCATACAGGGAGTGATGTTTCTACAGCAGGAAAAAACAGCCCTGAATTTTTCAGCCGGAATGAGAGCAAAATTTCCTTCCAGATTCCGGTAGGTAAAGATGGAACTAAAGGAATACTGGTAGTATCTCAGGATATATCTCTTTTTGAAAATAAAACTTTTTGGATTCGGATTTTGATCAGTGTAAGTGTGGCACTGCTGATTGTCGCCATGCTAGTTTATAAACAAACTCGGCGTATTACTGATCAGGTTGATGTACTTTGCCGTCACTTTGTAAAATTCAGACGGGAAAAAGATACAGGTGAGTTATATGCACCAGAAGCATCTAATAACAATACTCTGATTGGTCAGCGCATCGCTGTACTGGAAGACCTTTGGACACGCTTCCAATCTATGCAGGATGAATTGGCTCATAATGTGGAAGAACTTGAAGATTCGAAACAGCAGTTGGAGCAAACTGTTTCAGACTTGCAAGTTGCAAAAGAGAAAGAACGTCGTTTAATTGATCTTGGAAACACTGTAGCAGAATTTGGACATGACATCCGAAACGCGAACGGCTCGATCTCAAGCTTTGCCACTCTACTCTTAAAAATTCTGGATAAGGATCGAATTAAAGCCATGGATGTGGTACAGGCTGTTACCTATATCCGCAGGATAAAAAATTCTTCGAGTAATGTAACAGGGCTTACTACTGATATTCTTGATTTTGCTTCCGGTAAAATGGAAGTACGTCCGGAAATATATCAACTTGATGAATTTCAGGAGCAAATTGAATCTCAACTAGGTTTTATAGAGGACTTTCCTCTGCATTACCGCGTGCCTGCCGGTCAACCAGCATTTCTGCTTCGTTTTGACGGACGAAAGATAGTACGTGTTATTGTGAATCTGGTCAAAAATGCCTGGGAAAAATTCCAGGATTCTCCCGAAACAAAAGATGGGAAACCTGCTCAGATTGAGGTTCGTTTTATTCCACAAGATATGAAGGAACTGAAAATTCAGGTTGTGGATAATGGGAGTCAAATTCCGGATTCAATTTTGGAAAATCTATTTCAATCCTTTCATACAGAGGGCAAGGAAAAAGGGACCGGATTAGGTCTTTCAATCAGCAAGCAACTGATTGAAGCTCATGGAGGAACAATTAGAGGATGTAATCTGCTGGACAATCGGGGTGTTGTATTTGAAATAATGCTGCCTGACTGCGTCATCCCAGCTCCTTCACGTACTATTCAAACGCAAAATGATGCAGTCTCTTTAACTGCATAAATCCTTCAGCAGATAATGATGTTCTCCACATCATTTGTATATTATTCCTTTTGCTTAAACTGGTTTTACCCACCCAACTGTTGAATTTGGCTGAATACATGAGTAATTGAGGTTTGTTGCTGAATGCTGCTCTTCCAACAGCATGAAATCCAGTTCATACATAAATGACCTTACAGCCTGATCAACTGATTCTTCAAATTCTTTAGACTGAACATGTTTCAGTAATTTTGTATCAATATTTTGCAAGTACATATTATATTTCCTCCAATGTGTAGTATAGATTAGCTTTGCTGCCTATTTTCATCTTCCTGATGAAACCGGTTAGCTTGCCGAGCATGAGCTTTGGTTTTTATATCGGCATTTCCGGAAATATCTTGAACAAAATTCAGCGAGTGAAAAAGGTTCTGTTCTGTTTTAGTTTAACTTCATATTAGTTTTTTAAACTAAAACAGTATCGGCTTGTTCTCAGCAGGACAGCCCATCACTAAGTCTTTATATCTTCGAATTTGCTCAGGGTGTAAAACGCCACTGGTTGATCGAAGTCGAAACCAACATTTGAAGTCAGTTAAAAAGCACTTACCTGGATTCCCACCTGAGCGGGAATGACAGCTTCAGGGAGAAAGGTTTTTCGACGGATTTTCAGAGTAACTCGAGGATGTCCGGAATCCTATCATCTGTGATCATCCTTGTGATCCATGACTTAGTCTTAGCTAATTGGACAATATTCAGATTCTTATGAGTCTTGAATTTGAATCGCATGATTGTGATAATTAAGTGCAATTTTTTACAAAAAAATAATTCATGAGTTATAGATGTTGAAATGGTTATGCTTTGCTGCGGCGCTGCTCACACTGCCATTGATTCCTTATGGGGCATTTGTGCGTTTGAAGAATGCTGGACTTTCATGTCCGGACTGGCCTCTTTGTTACGGACAATTAATTCCTCCTCCCGGTTTTGAAATTGCTTTAGAAACAGGACACAGATTCGTCGCCGTTCTTTTAGGTGTTTTAATAATCATTATTACAGTTGTCACTTTCAGACAACACTCATATTATTCTCATCGCGGTATTGCTCTTTTCAGTCTGATTTTGGTCTGCATGCAAGGCATTTTAGGAGCACTGACTGTAACAATGACGCTTTGGCCGCCGATCGTTACACTTCACTTAATTGGTGGGAACCTTTTGTTTGGAATACTGGTCTATCTGGCTCGAGTAACTTTTCGTTCTGATAGTCATTACAAATCAGAAATTCCTGAAATCAGCCATGCTAAAAATCTAGCCAGAGAGAGCATACGTTCTCGCATTGTATGGATGATCATTGTATTGTTTATAATAATCAGTTCCGGAGGTTATAACAGTGCGACTTATTCAGGTTTCCACTGCGAGGCTTTTCCAGGATGTCATGAAGGAAGTTTTTTATCATTTTCCATGAGTGGAACAGATATCTCGTCATTGTCCGGAATTGAAGGGAACGTGCTGCCACAAGCACCTGAAGAATTTCAGGGTCGTTTCCTTCCAGAATTTGAAAACGAATGGATCCACATGCTTCATCGACTGATCGCAGTTTGCGGAGGTCTGGCACTAATGGTAATGTCCTGGTTTTGGTTGAAGAACAAGTATGGACATAATTTCATAGGACTGAGTATTATTGTGTTAGTTCTGCTGGAAATATGTGTGGGGATTCTTAATGCCGTACTGCGTGTACCGGTACCAATTTCAGCTCTGCACACAGCAGTTGCTGCTGTGCTGACAGGACTATTGTTTTACACAATTACAGAAACTCATCAAAGAAAGGAATAAAAGTGATTAGTACACTCTCAAATAAGACAGCTGTTACATCAATAATAATAGTCTCAATAGCAATACTACTATTTCTGGTATGGTTAATATACCTGAAAGAACCTGCAACCGTGCCCAACCTTACTTTTCTAAATTACCTTCCTGCTACCAATGCTATATTAAATTCCCTCAGCGTAATCTGTCTTGTTTTGGGATATGTCGCCATCAGAAAGCGAGAGAAAGCACTACATATGAAATTTATGTTAAGCGCTTTAACTTTTTCATTTCTGTTCCTTGTAAGCTATCTCACTTATCATACTTTTCATGGAGACACTTTATACCATGGTGAAGGAGTGATTCGGATTGTCTACTTTTTCATATTAATTTCTCATATATTTTTATCTGCAGTGGTCTTACCGATGATATTGACCACAGTTTATTATGCCGCAGCAGGAAATTTTACGAAGCATCCTAAAATCGCAAGGATAACACTTCCGCTTTGGTTGTATGTTTCCGTTACAGGCGTACTGGTTTACCTGATACTTTATCACTCATGAAGCTGGAGGAAACAACAAAACTAACAGGTGAGAAGTAAGCGGATGCCTGATTTATGAAGGAATTAAGAGGAATTTTGTAGTCACTCCCTCAAGTAGCAATAAAGAAATTATATGATCTTTCAGCTCTCTCTATGTTTGCGATACAACCAATACCCGATTGATGCAAGCAGCAGCACCGGCAGCAAAGTGAGAAAAACTGTGGTGAGGTAATATGCCTGTAATGTTTCTTCAGTTCCTGAAAAACAAACCGCACATGAATATGCAACTCCGGGAAATTGTATAGCACTTAACAATATCGTGTACTGCAAAACACGAGAGAAAGGCTTTTTTCCAAAATTAATCCGGCGAGACCAGAATGATGGGTTGGGGTGTATCATGTCAGGTATACCAGTACATATAAAATAGGCCATACAAAGACTACAAAATACCATAAAAGCTGGAATGGGAAAATGCCTTCGGGTGTAATTGAATTATTAGTTACCTCCAGACGTTTCCAGATATAAATAAGAATCGCCAGCGCAGCAAACACATGAAACCCATGCGCTCCTATAAGCAAGTAGAATAACCCACCATAAATATGGGATGAGATTGTCAGTCCGAATTTAAGCAGCTGTACCCACTCATAGCC
Organism: SAR324 cluster bacterium REDSEA-S27_B3; assembly: GCA_001627865.1. Lineage (GTDB taxonomy): Bacteria > SAR324 > SAR324 > SAR324 > NAC60-12 > Arctic96AD-7. Next base: position 53,870 of record LUQO01000016.1, on the reverse strand, counting down.
TTGAAATATTAAAAAAAATGTTCCTAATAAAATGGATATCCCAAGCCAACGCCTACCCTGTACAAGTTCCCCCTGTTTGAAAAAGGAACGAGAATAAGCCATCAGAAATCCGCTGGCTAACAACACAACGGTATTAAAGGCAGTAGCAACAACAGGCAAGCGTGGCTGTCCCCAGGGAGGCCACTCAGCAAGTCCGGCCCTTATAACCATATACGCGCTGATGAGCCCTGCAAAAAACATTGCCTCAGTCACCATGAATATAAGCATACCAAACACTCCACTCGAAATTGGAGGTTTTGCTCGGCTCGGATGACCTGGCAATGCAACTTCAGAAGTTGCCAGCAATACTGTCTGATTTGGGGATGGGGGATTCACAAGCGCTGCTCAACACAAGAATTATCTGCAATACAATCTATCCACTGATCTCCTTCTGTCATCATCACGTCCGGCGCTACACCGAAGAAAAACACACCAAGCAGAGTAAGGGACATTATGAACAGGAACCATACAATATGTTTTTCAAATTTCAAATGCATGAAATTAGCTGCAACCATTAATGCTTTAATCACTGCAATTCCAAATGCAGTAATCAAGGTAATTGCGGGAATTTCCAGCATCGGCCCTAATGTACTGATTACCAGTAAAATTACCAGCCAATACCAGACTTTTACATAATTCGGATGTGCGTGTACTTCACTCATAATGGTTCGTTACAAAAATGTGACTAAAAATTTGCTATATAGAAAAGAGGAAATAAGAAAATCCATACCAGATCAACAAAGTGCCAGTAAAGGCCTATCAGCTCTACTCGTTGATAGTTGTAACCTTTACGGACATCAAATGAAATTAAGGCCATCACCACCATACCTCCTATTACATGAAGTGCATGCAAACCTGTCATTGTGTAATAGAAGGACCAGAATAAATTTTCTGTGATTGTGTGACCACTGAGGATTTTGCCTGAGTACTCATATACTTTAACCATCAGGAATACAATGCCTGCAGCGAATGTATACCAGATATAAGTAAATGCCTTTTCACGGTCGCCTCTTTCAACTGCAGCATGTGCAAGCACTACTGTCAGACTTGAGGTAAGCAATACAAATGTGTTGAAAGCTCCTGCAACAACACTGGTCTCAGAGGCATCTTCAAATCCTGGAGTTCCGTTTAACTTGAAGAGAACAAAACAGGCAATTAAACCGCCGAAAATAAATATTTCTGACGCAAGCAGCCACCATACCGCTAATCTACCTGCGGGAATACCGGTTGAGGAGCGGTGTGTGGCAACAGGTCCTCTAGTCGACATAATTTATCCTTTCTATAAAGTTAATGATCTGGTATGAATCAGCAAATGTTTTGCTTATCTGGTAATATTCAGCTTTCATCAGGCGGCATGTTTTGCGGCCAGTAATCCATTTCGCGCCCTGGGACACTGTACTCATATGCGCCACGATAAACAGTAGGCAGTGTTTTGAAATTGCCGTGCGGCGGGGGCGATGGTACTGTCCATTCAAGAGTATTGGCTTTCCATGGATTATCCGGTGCCTTTTCCCCTTTGAACATACTGTAGAAAAAGTTATAGAGGAATATTACCTGGAAAATCAACATAATGACTAAACTGGCAGTTGCAAAGACCCTGATATCCTGTAATTCTTCTGTTGCTAAATCCGGGAAATGGTCATAGTTGTAAATGCGCCTGTGCTGACCGGCAAGACCAAGAAAGAACAGAGGCAGGAAAATGCAGTTAAAGGGAATGAATGTTCCCCAAAAATGAATCTTGCCTAAAGTCTCATTCATCATCCTGCCAAACATTTTTGGAAACCAGAAAGTTATGGCAGCAAACATTCCTATGATTGTGATCGGAAAGAATGTGTAATGAAAATGGGCAAGCACGAAATATGAATCATGGAAATATACATCAAGAGCGCTTGCACCTAAATAAATTCCGGTTACACCACCTATCAGGAAAGCAAAGAGAAAGCTCAGTGCCCAGAGCATTGGGGTAGTGTATTCTATCGAACCTCCATACAGTGTGGCAATATAGCTGAACAGCATTTCTGCGATAGGAATTGAAATCAACACAGTTGTGACAACAAATACGTTAGCCATGCGCGGATCAATACCTGCGACAAATTGATGATGTGCCCAAACTACGAAGGAAAGACCACCTGTAGCAAATGCGGTATAAAGCACTGTTCTGTAACCAAATAATTTTTTCCTGGAGAAAACTGTGATGATATCTGCCACTATTCCCATGGTCGGAAGAAGTACCACATACACCTCAGGATGGCCAAAGAACCAGAAAAGGTGTTCCCAGAGAAGCGGGTCCCCACCTCCGGATGGCAGGAAAAAAGTTGTCCCAATTCTTTGATCCATAAACAGCATTACTGCTCCGGCAATAAGCGGCCCCACGGAAGCCATAAATAAGATTACCGCAATTACGATGAACCAAACTGCAATGGGGATATCCAGCATTTTCATGCCCGGAGCACGAGCATTCATTGCTGTTGTAACAAAATTAATTCCACCAAGTAAAAAAGAAACAAATTCCAGGGCGACTGCTAAAACCCATAAAGACGCCCCCCAGTCAGTCAGACTGAATTCCGGAACAGATGAAAGAGGAGGATATGCTGTCCAGGCACCACCAAACCCGCCGCCTTTTACGAAAAAAGAAAGGATTAAAACCAGAGCGCTTACCAGGAAAATTTGATATGACAAACGGTTCAAGCGTGGAAAGACCATATCATCGCAGCCGCACATCAGTGGTATCAGAAAGTTCCCGAATGCTGCGATAAGTACTGGCATAGCCACCCAGAAAATCATGATGGTTCCATGATTTGTGACCATCATGTTATATTCTCCCGGTCCGACTATTCCGAAAAATGGCACAGATTCTCCCGGGTATGCGAGCTGCATCCGGAACACGTATGCAAAATATCCTCCGATAACAGCCATGATCAATCCTGTGAACATGTACTGCATAGCGATCATCTTATGATCTACTGGTAGAATATATTTATATAGAAAACTTAGTTCTTCATGATGTTCCGCGTGATCTTCCGTATGGATTGCGGCAGCTGCTTCACTCATTTTTCCCTTTTAGTTAATTTAAAAATACTAGAACACGCTGGCTAACAGCCTTGCAAAGGAACCCTCTACTTCAATTTGTGAGGTATCAGAAGGTAAGGGAGTTTTGGTTCCCATTCGCTTCTGATAATGACTTTCGTATGTTCCGTTTTTAATCTGCGCGATAGTTTCGTTATAGCTTTCTTCTGTATGAACTGTAATCGCGCCTCCCATGATACCATGGCCATAGCCGCACATTTCAGCACATTGTATATCAAAAGAACCGGTCATTGTAGGTTTAAACCAGCCTTTAATCGTTCTTCCCGGTAAGGCGTCCTGTCTCAAACGAAAAACCGGTACTGAAAAATTATGTATCACATCTCTTGCCTGTAATTCAAAGTGATATGTCTCTCCAACTTTCACATGCAGGTCATTCACAGTGGCTATATCGTCCGCTGTATCCAATACACCGTCTGGTCCTGAGTCAATGAATGACCAACTCCATTGCTGACCTATTACCCGGACAAGATTATCTTTAGGAGGAAGAGTTTGTTTTATATGTACCCAAACTATGATATTCACAGCAATAATCACAACATCCAAAGCAATTATCGCGTAATGGGGATAGTGTGTCCATTTTTTTTCTTTATGCTTTTCGCCGGTAATATATTCTGCTTTCACCCCCTCTTTCCTGCGAAACCGGATCATAAAATAAATAAACGCACCCAGTGTCAGTAAAAAACAGACACCTATGATCCAGGTAATCACTACGAATAGGTCATCAATATCCCCGGCAAAAGAGGATGCTTTGTAGACGTAATATTCAATCATTTTATTTTTTTCTTTGTAACTCCATTATTAATTGATATCCAGCGAAGAAGCATATTCCGTACATCAGTAAATTTAAGATCACATCAATTAAATGCAAAAATATATGCTGCCAGCATAAACGAGACGCATCCTACGAATACTATATAAAACGCTCTCGATACCCAAATATCAGATTCTTCTTTCTCCATGTTCCTCCAGAATCAACATTAAATTAAATAATAAATCGATCAAACACCAGTATGCTTATCATAATTGGCAGATAAATTATTGAAGCAAGAAAAACTTTTCTGGCATTATCAAAGTTACTTTCTTTAAAAAATAATATAATTGCCGCAAAAAATACCATCCCCATGACATAAGCACCAACAAGATATATGAGGCTGCTCTGATTTACATGATAAACAGCGAGACTTGCAACAAAAAGCATCCCACAGTTCAGAAGCATTTGTACAGCAGTTTTTTGTCCTGTTTGATCATCAAGCGAAAGCATTTTAAAACCACCTCTTTTGTAATCATCACGATACATCCAGGCAATAGCAAAAAAATGCGGAAGCTGCCAAAAATAAAGCAGCGCGAATATTGGCAGAACTTCCCAGTCCAACTGTCCTCGTGCTGCCGCCCAGCCCATCACCGGCGGCAATGCTCCGGTAATTCCTCCAAACCAGGTATTGGCAACAGTTTTCATCTTCATCGGAGTGTAAACAAGCACATAGGATAATAGAGTCAGCATGCCAAGTCCGGCTGTTAGCATATTAAGTCCGAACCACAAAACTATGAAACCAGCAACTGAAATAATAATTGCGAAAACCAAAGCCTCATTTCCGGAAAGTTTTCCCATGGGAAGAACACGGTTCTTTGTCCTGTTCATCATTGAGTCCGGAATTTGTTCCATCCATTGATTAAGTGCATTCGCACCTGCCCCCATCAAAGCTGTGCCTAAAATCAAATACAGCAGCTGCAGAACAGTATTGGAACTACTCATAGGAAGAATAAAACCAAGAACAGCGCTCAGGATAACACTGGAAAGCAATCTTGGTTTTGTTAAGGAAATGTAAGACTCAGTCTTGCTTGCTGAATAAGCGGGAAATGCTCTGCTTTCAATAGCTTTTTCTCTCATGCTTTGGCGGAAAAATATTGTTTTGCTTTTGTTAATGAATCTTGATCAACAACAAAGTATCATACAAAAATTTTATAAACAAGTATAAAATGAAAAGTACAATCTGGTACCTGTGATTCGGATTTCAACAAGATAAAAGGCTTGACCAGAGCCGTTTCAGCAATTATTATTTACTGTCCTCTAAAACAACTATTTAAGCAAAAACAGTTTAGAGAAAAAACCGTTAGAAATTTGTTTCCCCATTTTAATGTTCAAAGGAGATAAGAGATGAAAGTTCGCAGTGGATTAATTCAAATGGCACTTAAAGGAGATACTAAAATGTCTCCGGATGAAATTACAAAACTCATGATTGAAGCACATATCCCTTACATAGAAGAAGCCGGTGAAAAGGGGGTTCAAGTGTTATGTATGCAGGAAGTATTTACACAGCCATATTTTTGTCCAAGCCAGGATGCCAGGTGGTATGCTGCTGTTGAAAAAATTCCGGAAGGTCCAACAACAAAACTTATGCAGGAGTATGCAAAAAAATACAACATGGTAATTGTTGTACCAATTTATGAAGAAGAAATGACCGGGGTTTATTACAATACCGCGGCTGTAATTGATGCAAATGGTGAATATCTTGGTAAATACCGCAAAACACATCTTCCACATGTTGCAGGATTTTATGAGAAATTTTTCTTTAAGCCTGGAAACCTTGGTTATCCTGTTTTTGAAACTGCTTATTGTAAACTTGGAGTTTATATTTGTTACGACCGTCATTTTCCTGAAGGATGGAGAGCATTATGCCTGAATGGAGCAGAATATATAGTTAATCCTTCTGCCACAGTTGCTGGTCTGTCTCAATATCTATGGGAATTGGAACAGCCTGCTTCTGCTGTCGCAAACGGTTGTTATATAGGCGCAATTAACAGGGTTGGCACAGAAGAACCATGGAACATCGGCAAGTTTTATGGTTCCAGCTATGTGGTTAATCCTCGCGGAAAAATTGAAGCCCAGCTTGATGACCACAGCGACGGACTGCTTGTTCACGATATGGAAATGGATGAAGTCCGTGAAATCAGGAATCTCTGGCAGTTTTTTCGAGATCGCCGTCCTGAAATGTACGAAGACCTGACTGCACTACGATAGAAGAGGGTCAGGTTTTTATAACTTTATTTAAAACATTCCAAATCTTCCCGGAAATCAAATGGCCACGCAAGACATCCGTGCAGGACGCCTGTCTCAGGAGCAGCTGACGGATAATTTTTCTGATCATCATCCCCCACTCAGTTCCGGAAATGCGATTGTAGAGGCAGATCGCTGTTATTTTTGTTATGATGCGCCTTGTATCGAGGCCTGTCCGACAGCAATCGACATTCCTAATTTTATCCGAAAAATTTCTACCGGCAACCTCAAGGGGTCTGCAAACGACATCTTGTCACAAAACATCATGGGTGGAATGTGCGCCAGAGTCTGCCCGACTGAAGTTCTATGTGAAGCAGCATGTGTACGGGAAACTCAGGAACACAAACCTGTACGGATTGGAGATTTGCAGCGCTATGCTACCGATCGGTTTTTTGAAAGCGGAGAGACCTTATTTGAAAGAGGTAAACCGACAGGTAAACGCGTTGCTGTAGTAGGAGGTGGCCCGGCGGGTCTTGCCTGCGCCCATAGTCTTGCTGTGCTGGGTCATGAATCAGTAATCTTTGAGGCTCGTGAAAAATTAAGCGGGCTTAACGAATACGGAATTGCCGCCTATAAAACCGTAAACAATTTTGCTCAGCGTGAAGTTGATTTCATCTTACAGATTGGAGGAATTGAAACCAGAACAAATCATCAATTAGGAAGAGATGTCAAATTTGATGATCTGAGACAGGAATACGACGCGGTTTTTCTCAGTATCGGCCTGGGAGATGTAAACGAATTGGGTTTGGAAAGTGAGGATATTGATGGAGTAATCAATGCAGTGGATACAATTTCAGAACTTCGTCAGGCAGAAAACCTTGGAGAGTTGCCCGTTGGCAGGCGTGTGGTTGTGATAGGAGGAGGAAATACGGCAATTGATATTTCTGTGCAGTCAAAAAAACTTGGAGCAGAAGATGTTACACTGGTTTACAGACGTGGTGCGCAGCAAATGAGCGCCACATGGAAGGAACAGGAATTCGCAAAATCGAGTGGTGTCAGTATCAAGTATTGGCTTTCACCAAAAAGACTTCATTCCGAAAATGGTCATGTTTCCCGAGTTGAATTTGAATGTACTAATTTAAATCCGGATGGAAAACTTACAGGTACCGGAGAAACCCGATTCATGGAAGCTGACGTGGTTTTCAAGGCAATCGGTCAGTCATTGCAGGACAAGATTTTTTCAGACTCAGAAATGCCTGATTTCGCAAATGGAAAAATTGTGGTAAACAATGAATTTGAGACATCTCTTCCCGGAGTATGGTCCGGAGGCGACTGTATCGGTTCCGGAGAAGATTTGACTGTGCAGGCTGTGGCAGATGGTAAACATGCTGCCGATTCCATACATAATAAATTAATGTCCCAGTAAGTTTATTTCATTCATCAATTTCTGCATCACAATTGTTTACATAACATAAGGAGCTGATTATGGCAGATTTAAGTTGCAATGTGGCAGGCATAAAAGCCCCAAATCCATTTTGGGTTGCTTCTGCTCCTCCCACAGATAAATTGTACAACGTTGAACGCGCGTTTCGTGCTGGCTGGGGCGGAGTGGTCTGGAAGACGCTGGGATTGGATCCACCTATTGTAAATGTTACTTCCCGTTATGGCGCAGTGCATTATAATGGTCAGCGCATGATGGGATTTAACAATGTTGAATTGATTACAGATCGTCCACTCGAAGACAATTTAAAGGAAATCAAGCAGATTAAAAAAGACTGGCCGGATCGTGCGGTTGTGGTTTCACTGATGGTGCCATGCACGGAAAATGACTGGGAGTTTATTTTGAGAAAAATTGAAGACACCGGCAGCGATGGAGTTGAGCTCAATTTCGGTTGCCCTCACGGAATGTCAGAGCGTGGAATGGGTTCTGCCGTCGGACAAGTCCCCGAATATATTGAAATGGTTACACGATGGGTGAAAGAATGCTCAGATCTTCCATGTCTGGTAAAACTCACTCCTAATATTACCGATATCAGTCATGCCGCACGTGCTGCAAAAGCTGGCGGTGCAGATGGAGTAGCTTTGATCAACACGGTCAACTCAATTGTGTCAGTTGATTTAGACCTGATGGCACCGGAACCGACGATTGACGGTAAAGGCTCCCACGGAGGATATTGCGGACCCGCGGTAAAACCTATTGCATTGCACATGGTAACTGAAATAGCAAAGGATCCGGAAACAAATACTTTACCTGTCTCTGCTATCGGAGGTATTTCAAACTGGAGAGATGCCACAGAATTCATTGCTATGGGGGCACGGGGAATTCAAGTCTGTACTGCTGTCATGCACTATGGTTTCAAAATAGTAGATGATATGATTGACGGGCTGAACAACTGGATGGATGAAAAGGGTTATGAGACAATTGAAGATTTCAGGGGCGCCGCTGTTCCGAATGTCACTGAATGGCAATATCTAAACCTGAAATACGACATCAAAGCACGTATTGATGAAACAACTTGCATTCACTGCGGATTGTGTCACATTTCATGCGAAGACGCGTCACACCAGGCAATTCGTGAAATCAAAGCAAATGGCGGAAGACGGTTTGAGGTGATTGATAATAATTGTGTTGGTTGCAACCTTTGTATGTTTGCCTGCCCTGTACCAAACTGCATCACAATGGAACGTGTTGATACCGGAACAGAATATCAGAACTGGACAACTCATCCGAACAACCCGATGCGTGTTGATCAAAATTAAATTTTCGGCATAACCGTAAACATTGGTTGACTCACCATGAACGAATTTGTTGCAGTCACTTCCGCAAACACAGTAAAAATTTTCAATATATATCCACGAAAAGGGCTGATCGCTGCCGGAAGTGACGCTGATTTGGCAATTTTTGATCCGCAGACTACTCATAAAATTTCCGCAAAAACGCATCACCAAAATGTTGATTTCAATATCTTTGAGGGCATGGAATTAACCGGAGTCAATGTAGCCTCAGTCAGCCAGGGCAAAGTGGTTTATCAGGACGGTGATGTTCGTACGGAACAAGGCGCCGGACATTATATCGACCGACCTTGTTTTGCTCCTTATTATGGAGCAATGGAAAAACGCAGCGCCGCCACTGCTCCCAGTGCCGTGGATCGGTCATAGCAATGGAAGATAGTGCGAAGGTAGTTGAGGCCGGAAAAGTTGATTTGGTATTCCAGACAGCAGACGGTCCTGTTCACGCACTGTCTGAAATTGACCTGGAAATAAACAGAGGTGATTTCATTTCACTCATCGGTCCGTCAGGTTGTGGAAAAACCACGCTGCTGCGCTTGATTGCGGATCTGGAAAAACCTACCGGTGGAGTGCTCAAAGTCAATGGGATGTCTCCGGAAGAAGCCCGCCTGAATCGTGCATATGGCTATGTTTTTCAATCCCCAGCCCTTTACCCATGGCGTACTGTTGAAGGCAATCTCAAATTGCCTTTGGAAATCATGGGTGTCGAAAAAACTGACCAGTCCAGGCGTGCTAGTGAAGCGCTTGAAATGGTTGATCTCACCGGCTTTGAAAAAAAATTCCCCTGGCAGTTGTCCGGCGGCATGCAGCAGCGCGTTTCTATCGCACGTGCCCTGACATTTCATCCGGACTTATTACTGATGGATGAACCCTTCGGCGCGCTTGATGAAATCGTGCGTGACCAGCTTAATGAACACTTTCACAAACTGTGGGAACAGACTCATAAAACCGTTGTTTTTGTTACACACTCTATTCCAGAAGCAGCATACCTTTCCACTAAAATTGTGGTGATGTCTCCTCGTCCGGGAAAAATTATCGATATTATAGAAAGCACTCTTCCTGAAAAAAGAACACTCGACATACGTGAAACTCAGGAATTCCTTGAACTTTCTCAACGTATTCGTAAAGGATTACGTGAGGGACACAGTTATGATTGAATACCAGTGATATTAGTACATAAAGTTGAAACAAGGAGTCTTTTAAATGTCTGATTATTCAACAATTGTAACGGCAAAAGAGATTCGGGCTCAAATTTATACAATTCGTCAGCAGAATGTTTTACTGGATAGCGATTTGGCGGTTATGTACCAAGTTGAAACACGAACGTTAAATCAAGCTGTTACAAGGAACATTGAACGATTCCCTGACGATTTTATGTTTCAACTCACTTCAGAAGAATTCAAAAACTTGAAATCACAAATTGTGATATCTAGTGAAAATTCTCTAAGATCACAAAATGTGATATCAAGTTGGGGAGGCACACAAACCTCCCAGAGCTTTTACTGAAAACGAAGTTGCTATGTTCTCCGGTGCGTTGCATTCCACCAGAGCAATTCATGTGAATATTGAAATTATGAGAACATTCACACAACTAAGAGAAACAGCGCTCATTCATACAGAATTAAGCAGGAAGTTGGAAAAAATGGAAACCAAATATGAACGACAGTTCAAAGATGTTTTTGATACTCTCAAAGCATTAGTTTCTCTACCTAAAACAAAAAAAATAAAAATCGGATTCACACAAATCGATTGATAATGCTGAACCAACTCCTTAAATCATCCTTCATTCCCATCACAACCGTTGTCTCGTTGATCGTTGTTTTTTGGTATGCCGGAGCAGTTTATCTGAATTCGGATGTATTGATTGACAAATATGAACGTCAAAACACCGAGTGGAACTTTAAGAAACTTGTCGAGGATTCGTGGGCCATGGGCCGCCCTGTATTGCCGGCACCGCATCAGATAATGTCTGACATGAATAAGTCATTGTTCGGCCGCAAGATAACCTCAAAGCGCAGTCTTGTATATCATGGCTGGGTAACAATTTCTTCAACTATGGTTGGTTTTGTGATGGGAGGAGTTTTAGGAATATTACTGGCCATAGGAATTGTACATGTTCCAACACTAAACAAAAGCGTATTACCCTGGATAATAGCCTCGCAAACAATCCCTATTCTGGCTATTGCCCCAATGATAATTGTGGTTTTAGGAGCAATCGGTTTGACCGGTCTTTTACCAAAAGCATTTATTTCAGCGTATCTCTGCTTTTTCCCAATTGTTATCGGCATGGTCAAGGGCTTGCGTTCGCCTGATCCAATCCACCTGGATTTAATGAAAACCTACAATGCGACACAGGCACAGGCATTTTGGAAATTGCGCTGGCCTGCTTCCACACCTTACCTCTTTGCCAGCTTCAAGGTTTCCATTGCCATCAGTCTTGTTGGTGCCATTGTGGGTGAGCTGCCTGCAGGAGCAAGAGCAGGTCTGGGCGCAAGGCTGCTGACCGGTTCCTATTACGGACAGACAGTGCAAATCTGGAGCGCATTGATTGTGGCTTCAGTTATAGCTGCATCACTTGTGTTTCTGATGAGTTTTATGGAAAGAATAGTTCAAAAAAGAATGGGGGTATTGTCTTGAAAATTTCAGGAATCATTTACTGGATTTTTATCATCTGCTACGCGATCCAGTTTCAATTCTCAAGTGACTGGATGCTGCTGGGAGAGAATACCGCACTTTTAGCGCTGTTACCACTGATCGGTGTTGTAATAATACTGATTCGCAAAGGAATAACTGAGTCAGTCACAGGCAAATGCGTCATCAGTTTACTGATTGCCTCAGGATGTTTGTCCACATTAAACAGTGTTCACATGTCTGATTCCGGAACAACATCATGGGGAATATGGCTGTATGTCGCGGTACTCACTTTGGTAATCTGGGAAGCAATGGGTTTCTGGTCAAAAATAGATGGCAGCAGAGACAAAAAAACCGCAATTGCCGTAAATTTGCTGGTTCCGGTTTTGTTCGGTGCAGTGTTGCTATATTTGTGGGAAATGCTGACTGTGGGTTTTCAGGTTCCGCAAGTATTGCTGCCGGCGCCATCGATGATTGGAACTGCATTCGTCAATGCAATGGAGATGCTGTGGGCTGATTTTCAGCAGACTTTTTTGAAAGCAGTGCTTGCCGGATTCATGATCGGCTGCTGTTCTGGATTTGGAGTAGCAATTCTGGTAGATAAAGTTCCATTTTTACAGCGTGGCTTACTGCCTCTGGGAAATCTGGCAAGCGCTTTGCCCATAGTTGGAGTGGCTCCAATCATGGTCATGTGGTTCGGTTTTGACTGGCAGTCAAAGGCCGCGGTTGTGGTTATGATGACATTTTTTCCAATGCTGGTGAATACTCTTGCCGGTTTAAAGTCCACCGAAAGAATAGAGCTTGACTTGATGCACTCATATGCTGCAAATTATTGGCAGCTGCTGTTTATGGTGCGTCTCCCGAACGCGTTGCCTTTTATTTTTAACGCACTGAAGATCAACTCAACTTTGGCGCTGATTGGGGCAATTGTCGCGGAATTTTTTGGTACGCCGATTGTAGGAATGGGATTCAGAATTTCCACAGAAATCGGTCGTATGAACGTTGATGTGGTTTGGGCGTCAATCGCGGTGGCAGCATTGTCCGGGTCGCTTTTCTATGCACTGCTGGCTTTTATTGAACGGCAGTTCACAGGATGGCACCCTTCTATCCGAGTCAGCTGACTTGCATTCAGCAAAAACAATGCTGACCTGTATATAATCTCAAATGGAGTGACTTATGAGTACAATGAAAAAAATGATGATGGTTATACTGGCTATCGGTCTGACATTTACCGCACAAGCAGCTGAAAAAGTAACCATTCAGTTGAAATGGGTTACACAGGCTCAGTTCGCTGGTTACTTTGTGGCACAGGATAAGGGCTACTATAAAGCAGAAGGCTTGGAAGTAACCATCAAGCCAGGCGGACCAGACATTGCGCCGCCCCAGGTAATTGCAGGAGGAGGAGCTGATGTGATCATTGACTGGATGCCCTCGGCGTTGGCATCACGTGAAAAAGGTGTTCCGCTGGTGAACATTGCCCAGATTTTTAAAAAATCCGGAATGATGCTCACCTGCCGTAAAGACAGTGGGATTAAATCTCCAGCAGATTTTCGCGGAAAAACTCTGGGAGTCTGGTTTTACGGAAACGAATATCCATTCCTGAGCTGGATGAGCCAATTGGGTATCCCAACTACCGGTGGTTCAAATGGAGTAACCGTTTTGAAGCAGGGTTTCAACGTGGATCCAATACTGCAGAAACAGGCTGAGTGCGTTTCAACCATGACATACAATGAATACTGGCAAGTTGTTGATGCCGGACTGAGTCCTTCTGAACTGGTTGTTTACAAGTATGAAGACCAGGGTGTTGCTACATTGGAAGACGGTTTATATGTGCTGGGAAAAAATCTGAGAAAAAAGGCTTTCGTGGATAAAATGGCTCGTTTCCTCAGGGCATCAATCAAAGGCTGGAAGTATGCAGCCGCGAATCCAGATGCAGCAGCAGATATCGTGCTGGAAAATGACGATACCGGCGCACAGACTGAAAAACATCAGCGCCGCATGATGGGTGAAATAAACAAGTTGGTCGGCAACCAGCCACAGGGTATTGGTTATCTTATACCGGCAGATTACAGGCGCACAGTCAAAGTACTGATGGCTTCGGATTCTACTCCAGTGATCACCAAAAAGCCTAAAGGTGCATGGAGTCACATAATCTGGAATGCAATGTAATCAAGCATAATCTTTAGATTTCGGGAGCACCGACAAACAGGTGCTTCCCGAATCTTGTCCTCTCTTTCAAGTCCTCCTTTTTATCCTGTCCGGATTCCTCTTCTGTTAAGACGTCTTTATCCATACTCATTGATAACAATACTATACTATGCACCCTTCTCCCTCTCCCGCTGGGAGAGGCAAGGGTGTGGTTGTGGCTACTCCCTATCCTGCTGGGAGAGGGCCGGGGTGAGGGGAATATTTTAACCAACACCTACTTGAAACCGGATCATCACAAGACTTCGAGCGGAATGAAAATAATGCAAATGAATTCGATGATGTTTATATAGGTTCCACTGGCAACTTTATGGAATTTCTTTCAAGATGAATATCATGAAAAGTTGTTTCAATAATAAATCAACAACCATGATGAAAAGCAAAACAGATATTACGCGGGACTGGCTGCCGCGTTACACCGGAACAGAAATCGAAGATTTTGGAAATTATATTCTGCTGACAAATTTCAGTAATTATGTAACCAAGTTCGCAGAGCGTTTCAGCTGCAAAATCAAGGGGAAAGGATGTCCGATGCAGACTGCCACAAATGATAACGGTCTGAGCATTATAAATTTCGGTATAGGCTCCGCTAACGCGGCGACCATCATGGATTTGCTGACGGCTTGTAATCCTAAAGGCGTTCTGTTTTTAGGCAAGTGCGGCGGCCTGAAACAAACCGCGGAAATAGGCAGATATATTCTGCCGATTGCGGCAATACGAGGCGAAGGGACAAGCAATGACTATCTTCCTCCGGAAGTTCCGGCATTGCCCTCATTTAAGCTGCACAAATTTGTCTCAGATACTGTGCTGGAATATGGACAGGAATATCGCACAGGAGTTATTTACACCACTAACAGACGCGTCTGGGAATGGGATGAAAATTTTCGAAACAAGCTAGTTAATCTTTCCGCAATTGGAATTGATATGGAAACCGCTACCCTCTTCATTGTGGGTCATGCCAACAAAATTGCCCGCGGCGCCATCCTGCTTGTTTCAGACAATCCACTGCTTCCGGAAGGAGTAAAAACTCAGGAACTGGACAAAAAAGTTACAGCAAAATTTGTTGACATGCATCTGGAAATGGGCATTAAAGCCATGACTGATATTGATGAAAAAGGTGAAGAAATCAAACACTTCGGCTATTGATTCTCGAGTTCCAAATCATTGAGGCAGATCATGATTAAAGAAAACTTTTCAAAAAACATTCGACCAGCAGCGGTTTCATATATGTTTTATCCCGGAGATGAATCGGAGCTGAGGAAAACCGTCCGGAACTATCTGCATAGTATGGAAGGCGACGAGGATTCATTACAGTTAACCACGAATGAAATCTCATCAATACGGATGCTGATTGTCCCGCATGCAGGCTACATTTATTCCGGGAAAACAGCCGCCGCGGCGTATCGGCTTTTGATGAAGTTAAAAAATCGTTTTCAGCGGGTATTTCTGCTTGGACCTGCTCATCGTGTGTGGCTTACCGGTGCGGCTTTGCCGAAGTCTGATGCTTTTGAAACTCCGCTTGGTGTGATACATCTGGACAGCGTACTGATGGAAAAACTGCTTGCTGATTATTCCTGGATTACTGTCAGTGATGAGGCACATGCTGAGGAACACTGCCTGGAAGTGCAGCTTCCTTTTTTACAGCAAACTCTCGGCGAATTTAAACTTGTTCCTCTGGTTGTGGGTGACACGAAAACAGATCTGCTGGCAAACATGATTCAGCAATTTTGTGATGATGATCAAACTCTGATTTTGATCAGTACCGACCTCAGTCATTTCCATGACTATCAAACAGCAAGGGAACTGGACTCACGCACTGCAAACGCGATTGAGTCATTGTTACCGCAACTGCTTTCTCCGGAAGATGCCTGTGGTGCATATCCGCTTCGCGGAGCATTACTGGCTGCTTCCCAAAACGACTGGCAGGTGCACAGGCTGGATCTCTGCAACTCCGGAGATACAGCGGGAGATCACGGACGTGTGGTGGGTTACGGTGCATGGGCAGTGACTGCATCACAGAGCATTAACTAACAGTAAGCCTCATCACACCCGCATTTCCCGGAGTGATTTTTAATTTCCCGGAACATTTCACAAGCAAAAGTTGAATGGGTATAAATAAATATTCCTGTATATTTACAAACTCACGGGAATTCTTTTTGCTCCCCAGTTTCCCGGATGCTGTTCAATTTTTCCGGGACACTTTGTTCCGCATTTAATGCAGTTTCCCTCTTGTTCCAGATTCCAGTCGCTTAATTCGTACCAGTCCCGACCAATCAGCAATTCTCCGCATTGATGGCAGTATGTGCTTGATCCGGATTTGTCGTGAACATTTCCCACGTACACATAACGAATTCCTGCAGCAAGAGCAATTTGCCTTGCCCTGTTTAAGGTGGAATGAGGCGTGTGAGAAATATCACGCATTTTCCAGTCCGGATGAAACGCAGTGAAGTGCAGGGGAACATCCGCACCTAAATGTTCCATGATCCACTCACTCATGTGATGCACTTCTTCTGAAGAATCATTTTCTCCCGGAATCAGCAGTGTTGTTATTTCGAACCACACATCAGTTTCGTGCCTTAAATATTCGAGAGTTTCCAGCACCGACTCAAGTTTTCCTCCACAAATCTTCTTGTAAAATTTCTCGCTGAAAGCCTTTAGATCAACATTTGCAGCATCCATATTCTGGAAAAATTCAGTACGTGCTTCCGGAAGCACGTAACCGGCGGTGACTGCTACAGGACTGATATCCATTTCTCGGCAGGCTTGCGCAATATCAACTGCGTATTCCAGAAAAATAACCGGATCATTGTAGGTGAAAGCAACACTGCGGCATCCGTGCGCTTTTGCCGCTCTGGCAATCATTTCCGGAGTAGCAGTTTCAGTCAGTCGGTCAAATTCACGGGACTTGCTGATGTCCCAGTTTTGACAAAATTTACAGGTGAGATTACATCCGGCTGTGCCGAAGGAAAGAATTGGTGTTCCCGGAAGGAAGTGATTCAGCGGTTTCTTTTCTATCGGATCAATGCAGAAACCGCTTGAGCGCCCATACGTTGTGAGCACAATCTGGTCATCATCCGCCTGGCGCACAAAACAAAGTCCGCGCTGTCCATTGTGCAGCCTGCACTGCCTTGGACAAATGTCGCACTGAATCCTGCCGTCATCCAGTTTTTGCCAGTATCTTCCCGGATGATCCATTCCTCCCTCCGTGAGCATTTCATTGTAAGAGTATCAGAAAATTACCCTCAAATCCAAGTCAAAATGACTTTCTGATACAATGGAAATTTCCTGTATAACATAACAAAATAAAATATTTCTTGACAAATTCACATGATCATGAAAACCTGCGGATATAAAAAAGTTCTTCAGCTTGAGTTTTGATTTCTTCACTTTTTGAGGGGCCCTCATCATGCACGCAACGCAACGCAACGCAACGCAACGCAACGAAACGAAACGCAGTTTACGGCTAATTCTTAGCCTTTTCCGGCCCTCGCGAAACGCCGACTTTTTCCTCAGGGGTTTTCGTTTTCCTCCGGAAGCAGTTCAGCTGTTATTTTCTCCTCTTTTTTCCAACATTCCGAATTTTCGCCTAGTTAAACACCGTCCGGATATCTTTCGGTTTTCCGGTGCTCTTCCGGAATGGAATCTTGTTTTGTTACATTGCTCATTCGGTGTTCCTCCCTGAAGCTGGAACAATTCCGTGATTCCCTCTCCCAAAGGAAGAGAGGGAGTCGCTAACCCCTCACCCCGACCCTCTCCCACGGGGGAGAGGGGGGACCGCTTGCGGGGGGGGAGGGGGAGGATGGGAAAGACTTCAAAAGTTGATCAGAATCATGATTATCATGAATCAGAACCATCCTGCTCAGACTTAGTCTTACCGGATCAACATCGTTAATCTCGTTGCTGGATATCACAATTTTTTATCAACAATTTTTTTCAAGGAGACACAATGAAAAAGTTAATTTCAATTATGACAATGAGTCTGTTTTTGATCCTCTCATTTGGCATGACTGCCCAGGCTCAGCTTGCTAAGAAAGGTAAAATTAGCGGGACATTCTCTTTTGCCGGCAAAGTGCTGGGAATGCACATGAAGGACAAGGCTCCGGCCTTCATACTCGCTGAATTTTATGGCAGTACAAAAAATGATTCTGGAAACGGCATTTTCCACATGAATTCCTTCAAGTGTCACTTTTCGCTGGAAGTGGTGCAAATGCCAAAAACCCAAAACGAGGGATACTGTACGTTTCGTGACGCGGATGGAGACACCATTACTTTCAGGGCCTCAGCAAAAGGAAGTTTAGGTGGACCATCTGACGCAAAATCCAGGATCACGCATGGAACAGGTAAATACAAGGGGATCACTGGGTCAGGATCGTACAAGTCCAGCCCTGTTCCTGCCTTTGAACAGGGAACTTTCCAAGGGGGAGGTAAGTGGAAAACATCTTACCAAATCCCCTGATCCATTAGGCGGCAGGACGTTGCAGTGGTTCTGAATAAGAATATTGTACACTGCTGCTTTACCCCCTCACCCCGACCCTCTCCCCATGGGAGAGGGGTGAACGCGGTGCCTGAGCGTAGCCGAAGGCGCGGTGGGTGAGAGGGAACCCTCGGTTTGTTCATTCTTTAAAAACATTTTTTTAAACTCTGATTAATCCATTAGAGGCAACATGACTACTGACAATCTACCCACACTGCTTTTCGAATCCTTTCAGGCACATGACCTTGACCGATGGTACCAGGCGCTGGCTGATGATTTTGAAGCTTCATACCCAAACGCGCGACAAGGGTTGAGCAAGGAAGAGGCTCTGGCTTATAACCAACCCTTCGATAAAGCTTTCTCTGATATGCAATTTGAATTCAGCAACAGTGCCACAAGTGGTGATTTAACCTACACACGCTGGGATGCGGATGCTACCCATGACGGTCCTCTAGCACTGGGTCCGGATCAGGTTGTGCCTCCAACAGGCAAAAAGATTTCCCTTCCGGGGGTTATCATGGTCAAGGTAAGAGGTGACAAAATTGTCCGGGAGGAGACTTACTGGAATCTGGTAGAAATGCTGACCCAACTGGGCTTGATGCCTTGAGTATAACTGCCATGTGCTGTATGGAGGTAGAATGGAATCCCCCTCTCCCATGAGGAGAGGGGGGAGCCGTCCTTCATAATCAGAACTAATAGTCCATCCAGTTCAATTTTATTTTACAATGCCGAGAGCTGGTTGTGCGGAGTCGAAACCAGTCTCATTGTGCACTATTCGAATCCACTTCGACTGCGCTCAGTGGTCGATCTCAGGGAGCGTTTCAGGCTTTCAATATTCTATAGCCTGAGCTAAGTTAAGCACTGTTTGAGGAGTTTTTTTCGGTTTGCAGAAAATGCTCCAGCCTTTCCGAATCATCATCGATTCAATCAAAACCAAAAGCCAATGTTCATTGTCGCAAAGCATGTCGATTTTATGTTTTAAAATCAATTGTTTAAAGTTTATTAAATTTAAAATGAAGTATTATACTTAATTGTCTAAGTTCTTTTAGACAATTCGATTTTATCATTGAAAATTTGAAATATAACTTCAGATTTTCAATGATTATAGAGTTTTGATTATTTCAAGCAGAATCAACGATACGTGGGACACTACTCATAGATAATAAGAGGAAAGTGTGTTAAATTGTTTGAAAGGATGAAGCAAAATATTTCTGTCGAGTATTCCAAAAAAGGAACATAGGAAAAGTTGCAATTTCTGGTTTTGATTAAAAGAATTCTTTAGTTTTGTCACTTTAACAACAAGAGCCGACACAATGTCAGTCTGCATTGTGTCGGCATTTTTGTTTCATAGAATGTCAATTAACTGGAAGTCTGTAAACATAACTCATGGCCGGAAAATATAATAAAGCGAAATGTTTGAAAAAATCCTGATAGCGAATCGTGGTGAAATAGCCTGTCGAATTATCAACACCTGCCGCCACATGGGAATCAGCACGGTTGCTGTTTTTTCGGAAGCAGATGCTGAAGCTCTCCATGTTAAGCTGGCGGATGAATCATGCTGTATTGGTGAACCTGCTCCGGCAGGGTCATATCTGAGGATTGATAAACTGCTGGATGCCGCCAAAGTTCGTAATGCTCAGGCGATACATCCTGGCTACGGTTTTTTATCGGAAAACGCTGAATTTGCCCGAAAATGTTTTCAATCCGGAATAACTTTTATCGGCCCTTCAGCTGAAGCAATTGAATTGATGGGAGCTAAGGACAAGGCCAAAGCTGTGATGGAACAAGCCGGAGTTGCTGTTGTTCCCGGATACTTTGGTGCGGAACAAAGTCAGAAATTTCTGCTGTCGGAAGCAGAGAAAATTGGTTATCCCCTGATGATCAAGGCTGTTTTCGGCGGCGGCGGAAAAGGAATGAGGGTTGTTCAGAAGGAAGAAAAGTTTGAGGACGCTTTGCGGTCAGCACAGAATGAAGCCCGCAAGGCATTTGGTGACGAGCGGGTAATGCTTGAGCGTTTTGTAAGTGAGCCTCGCCATATAGAATTCCAGATATTTGGTGATCAGCATGGAAATGTTGTGCATCTTTTTGAGCGCGACTGCTCGCCACAGCGCCGACACCAGAAAATTGTTGAAGAATCACCTTCTCTATTTCTTGACCAAAAACTGCGGGAGAAGATGGCAGAGGCCGCGGTGGCCGCAGCAAAAGCAGTGAATTACACAGGTGCGGGAACAATTGAGTTCATAGTAGCAAACGACAGCAGTTTCTACTTTATGGAAATGAACACACGCCTGCAAGTGGAACATCCTGTTACAGAATTGATCACCGACCTTGATCTTGTTGAGTGGCAGCTGCGGATTTCCGCTGGAGAAAAACTTCCCTTGAAACAATCAAAAATCAAACAAAGCGGTCATGCCATCGAAGCAAGAATTTACGCAGAAAATCCTGAAACCGGTTTCCTTCCCAGCACAGGCACTTTACATCGACTGGTTTTTCCGGAAACAGAAGAAATAAATCATGAATCAGCTCCGGAAGCAGGAATATCAGCTTCCAGCGTCAGAATAGATACAGGAGTGGAGGAAGGTGATGAAATCAGTATTCATTATGATCCGATGATAGCAAAGCTGATTGTACACGCGGATTCTCGAAAGAACGCAATTAAAACTATGCGCACAGCCTTGGCACAAACTGCTGTTCTTGGTGTGGAGACTAACCTGGGGTTTCTGCAGAAAATTATGAGTGATCCGGACTTTGAAGCAAGTCAGGTGGATACATTGTTTGTTGATTCCAAACTTGAATCTCTGCTTGAAAGTAAAGAAGATTCTGCAGACTGGATTTATCGGGCTAGCGCTATTTCATGCTTTCTCGAAGACTCCCTGCAGGCAGAGAAGAATGCACAAAATGCATTTGATCCGTGGTCACCTTGGAACAAGCTGAGCAATTGGCGTGTCGGTGGGTGTGAACCATATAGAGTACAGTTAAGGAACCACAAAGGTGAGGAAACTGAAATCAATTTTGCCTGCGACAAAAACACATTCAAAATCATTAATGCCAAAGAAACAATTTCTGTTTCAGTAATCAAAAACGGGAATTTGCTTGAGCTGAACTGGAATAATGAGAATTCGGAAGAATCAGGCAGTCATCTGCTTGTTCTTCATCATGACAAGCAGCTACTGCTTGCAGTCCACGAACATGGCCGGTCGTTTTTTACCAGACTGGACCCATTGTCATTTAAAAAGAAAGAAGTTTCCGGAGAGTTCCGTCTTTCGGCGCCAATGCCCGGAAACGTAATTCGGGTGCTTGTAAAAGCAGGTGAGAGGGTAAGCCGAGGTCAGCAGCTGTTAGTGATGGAAGCAATGAAAATGGAACACACAATTGTTGCACCGTCGGATGGAATTGTGGAAAAAGTTCATTATAATGTCGGCGACCTTGTTCAAAATGAGGCTGAGTTAATTAAATTTTCTCAGTTGGGAATTTCCTCTGGTAGCCCTTAAGCAGCATGCTCCACTCTAATTTTACAAGGCTCACCATTTAAGTCCCAGGAGGTGCTGTCAGATACATCCTGTGGTTCCAGGTTGAAGGCCAGTGTTTCCGTGCAAATAAAATCAGTATAATTTTCCAGCGCCGTATTCAGTTCAGCCGAAGCCTGATAACTGATGCTGATGCGGTCCATCACATCCAGATCCATTTCTTTGCGCATATTCTGAACTTTGTTTACAAATTCTCGCGCAAAACCTTCCTGAATTAAATCATCACTCAATTCAGTATCCAGGGCGATAGACATTCGATTATCAGTTTCCACCAGCAATCCCTCTTTTTCTTCCCGCTGAATCAAAACATCTTCCGGACTTAATTCAAGCGCGTCTCCCTCAATCACTAAGGAAATATTGTCGCCATTCTGAATTTTCCTGATCTGATCAGAATCCAGATCAGCAATGGATTGGGCGGCAGCTTTCATTTTACTGCCAAGCCTGCGGCCTAATGTTTTGTAATTTGCCTTGGATTTCAAGTTTACCAGCTCCTCTTCATCAGACGTGACTGCAACTTCTTTGATGTTCAGTTCATCTGTGATGAGTTCGGAAAGCTCATTCAAAACATTTTTTGCTTCCGAATCATGTGTAACCAGGAAAATCTTCGGCAGTGGCTGACGAATTTTCAACTGATGTTTTGCCCTCAGTGCACGTCCCATATTGACAGCAGAAAGCACCAGATCCATGCGGTTTTCGAGCTCAATGTCCCGTACAGCAGAATTCTCTTCCGGGAATAATTCCAGATGTACACTCTGATGATCAGTTTCATTCCGCAATGTCCGGAATATTCCATCAGCGATAAACGGAATGAACGGGGCAATCACTTTGCTGAATTCAAACAGCACATTGTAAAGCGTGGCATAGGCTTCGCTTTTGTCCTGCCCCTGCCCTGCCTTCCAGAAGCGTCTTCTGCTGCGGCGGATGTACCAGTTTGTCAATAAGTCGATGAATCCAACAAAAGGCGCGACTGAGCGGTTTAAATCGTAACGGTCCATCTCTTTTTGCACTTCCCCAATCAGTTTATGCAGTCGTGATACAATCCAGCGGTCAAGTGGATTGTTATTCTTCACCCTGAGATTTTCAGGATTTGGTTCCCACCCGTCGATTTTGGCGTAGGTAGTAAGAAAAATGAGAGCGTTCCAAAGCGGCAGCAACAGCTGTCTGGTTGTTTCAACCAGACCTTTTTCAGAAAAACGTAAATCTTCACCTCGTACAGCAGGACTGTTAAGCATGTATAGACGTACTGTATCCGCGCCATATTTATTCATCATCTCATTTGGATCCGGATAATTCTTAAGCCTTTTGCTCATCTTCTTTCCGTCTTCCGCCAACACAAGCCCGTTAACAACACAGTTGTTAAAAGCAGGAGTGTCAAACAAGGCTGTGCCTAAAACAGCAAGCGTGTAAAACCAGCCACGTGTCTGGTCAAGTCCCTCGCAAATAAAATCAGCAGGAAAGTTTGATTCAAAGCGCTCCTTGTTTTCAAAAGGATAATGTTCCTGTGCATAAGGCATGGATCCTGATTCAAACCAGCAGTCAAGCACTTCAGAAACACGCCTGTAAGTTTTTCCATCCTTTTCGATCACCAGCGCGTCAACAAAATGTTTATGCAGATCATTGATTTTATTGCCGATCAATTTTTCCAGCTCTTCAACACTATCAATGCACAAAACATCTCCGTCCTCGCTTTTCCATACCGGAATAGGCGTACCCCAGAATCTGTTGCGGCTGATAGCCCAGTCACGAGCGTTTTCCAGCCACTTACCGAAACGTCCATCACGTATATGTCCCGGAACCCAGTGCACAGTCTTATTGTGGGCGAACATCCTTTCTTTGATTGCCTCAACATTCACAAACCAGGTTGAAATAGGTTTGTAAATCAAAGGTGTATCAGTACGCCAGCAAAAGGGATAGCTGTGCTGTATTGTTTCATGCCGAAACATTTTACCTTCTTCTTTGAGACTCTTTACAATTGATTTGTCTGCATCTTTGATATTCTTTCCGGCGATAAAGCCCATGTAATCCAGAAAATTTCCTTCATCATCCACCGGATCAAAAACGGGTATATTTTCACGCTGGAAAATCCTCACATCGTCTTCACCAAAACAAGCCAGATGCACCAACCCTGTTCCGCTGTCATCACTGACATAATCGTCTATCTGAACTTTCCAGCATTGATTTGTGTCCAGCTTTTTTTTCGCAAAATCAAAAAGCGGCTCATATGACATACCCTTTAATTCTGAGCCTTTCATTTCAGACACGATTTGATAGTTCCCATTCTCGAAATGTGACTCTATACAGCTTTTGGTAAGAATATAGCGATCTCCGCTTTCTTTTTCACGGACAATACAATAGATCAGCTCCGGGCCCGCGCAAAGTGCCATGTTTGAAGGCAAAGTCCAGGGAGTGGTTGTCCATGCCAGAAAAAATAAGTTTTCTTCTCCATCGACCTTGAAACGTACAGTGATTGATGGATCCTGTATTTCTTTATAATTCAGATTTGCCTCAAAGTTTGAAAGCGGAGTGGATACACGCCATGAATAGGGAACAACTTTCACGCCTTCATAAATCAGTTTCTTTTCCCAAAGACTCTTAAATACCCACCAGACAGACTCCATAAAATCAATGTCCATGGTTTTGTAGTCATTGTTGAAATCAACCCAGCGCGCCATCCGTTCCACTGTTTCCTGCCATTCAGCGGTGTAACGTAAAACAATTGATCGGCATTCCTCATTAAATTTTCCTTCACCAAAATTTTCGATTTCGTGTCTTCCATTCAATTTGAGAGATTGCTCCACCTCATATTCCACAGGCAAACCGTGGGTATCCCAGCCAAAACGGCGTTCAACGCGGTAACCGCGCATCGTTTTGTAACGTGGTATTACGTCCTTGATAGTGCCTGCCAACAGGTGACCATAATGAGGAAGTCCGGTAGCAAATGGAGGTCCGTCGTAAAAGCTGAATGACTTCTTTTTTGGACGTTCATCTATAGATTTCTGAAAAATATTTTCTTTGCGCCAGAATTGAAGAATTTCTTCTTCCTTCTGAGAAAAGCTGAGTCTATTGGAGACCTCTTTCATGATTTTGATAAATTTTTTGTTGGAATGTTTAACTTAATGCGGGGCTATTAAACTGAGAACAATATCATGCAAAAATTAAGCTCTTGGGATTTCACGGGAGAAATTTACGGCGAGATTGAAGTATTCCATGGCCAAAGTGCCCAGTTTTTCATCCTGCCGGGCTACTTTAAGTTCACATGTTCTGACTCCCTGCTTGAGCGCACAATAAGTTTGATAAATTGGCAGCATTTTATGCAAGTCATGATCATTTGAAGTTTCCAGATACTGATTCAAAAATGCTTCCAGCAACTCATTATTCCCCATCCTTGTCAGCTCAACTGTTAAAGTTGAAACATCATTTGCCACATCCAGATCAGCCAGTTTTCGGTGTACCTCCTGTGGACTGATGAATCGTACTACTTCATCACTGACAAAAATATGTTCCGGCAAAAACGCTCCATGCCCAAAAACTACCCTTCCTTTTTGCTGCCGCTTGCTGAAGAGTCGCTTGTTCTGATCAATAAATTTTTCCAGCGGATGTCTGATCATGTCCAAAATAGGCTGAGTCAGAGATGCTTCAAAATAACGTTTCATTTGAAAAAGCATGTCGTCACAAAGCGCTCGAAAAGACTCAGCTTTCCCTGATTCAGCTGCTTTGTCTTTTGCTGGAGAAATCTCATGTATTTCAGCAATTCGTGTAGCAATATCTGAGATATTTTTTGCGCTCACATCATTTTTTTCAAGATGACTGGAAAGCAGCCACTTATCCGGAAGTTTTTCCATTTTAAGTGCATACTCAACGATTTCGCCTACCGTACCGCCGATTTTAACATCACCATTTTGTTCTACTATCGGAAGTACTGTTGAAGGCCATTCCGGATTAAAACGCAGACTAAGCTTGCTTTCTTCATTGCAATAAGCCTCCTTTACAGCCTTTGTAGGAAACTCATTTCCTTCCTTCTTGATCTTGTACAACCAAGCATCTGCTTCAAATAAATAAGATGAGTCAGTCTCCCTGATTTTTACTGATTTGGGAGGATTCGGATAGACTGAGGACTTTTTCAGCGCTTTTACCAAATCGGTTTGATCTACGGCCATAGATAGTTTTAATCAATAAATATTTATTACAGAATGTTCTTTGATCAGAAACACAGTAAGTCTTAAATTAATCTGTAGTCTGTGTTTATATAATATTTTCACAAGCATGGATACTTTTTTGTGATTCTGAGTTTTATCTTTTGTGGGATAAATACGGGACAGTTAAGGTAACTATTTGAATTTACACAAATTTTCAAATATTAAGAATATGTCCCAATTTGGACTTTTTTGTACGCATGTAATTTTTATTACCGGGATTGCTCTCAATTTCAAGCGGCACTCTTTCAACAACCTCTAAACCGTGTCCTTGTACTCCAACTATTTTACGAGGATTATTGGTCATTAACCGCATACGTCGAACACCAAGCATATACAACATTTGCGCTCCCATTCCATAATCACGTAAATCATCCTTAAATCCTAATTGTTGATTTGCTTCCACTGTGTCCGCTCCTTCTTCCTGGAGTTTATAAGCCTGAAGCTTGTTGATCAATCCAATCCCTCGTCCTTCCTGTGGCAGATAAAGAATTACGCCTTTTCCTACACGTTCAACCATTTTCATTGCCGAGTGCAGTTGAGGTCCGCAGTCACAACGATATGAACCAAAGACATCTCCGGTCAGGCATTCCGAATGTACTCTTACAAGTACCGGCTCATCCTCATCCCACTCACCTTTAACCAGCGCCACATAATCACTGTCATCCAGTAGACTTTGAAAACCGATCACCTTAAAATCACCATATACTGATGGCAATGTTGCTTCAGCTTTTTTGACCACCAGTGTTTCATTACGCTTCCTGTATTGTATCAGGTCTTTTATGGTGATGATCTTAATCCCATGGTGATCAGCAAACTTTTTTAATTCAGGCACACGGGCCATGGTACCATCTTCATTCATGATCTCACAGATAACTCCTGCCGGAAGCATATTGGCCAGTTTTGCAAGATCAACAGCCGCTTCTGTATGTCCTGCCCTGCGTAATACACCACCCTGTCTGGCACTCAACGGAAAAACATGTCCGGGACTGCGTACGTCTTTTGCGGTGGACTCAGGATCAATGGCAACTTTTATTGTACGGGCCCGGTCAGCGGCAGAAATGCCTGTAGTTACACCGGTAGATGCTTCAATACTGACAGTAAAGTTTGTACCCATGGTAGCATTATTGTTGCTGACCATTAATGGAATATTGAGGCGGTTTACTATCTCAGTGTCAAGCGGAAGACAGATAAGGCCCCTTCCATGCTTTGCCATAAAATTAATTTTTTCCGCTGTAATAGTCTCAGCCGCACAAACAAGATCGCCTTCATTTTCACGGTCTTCGTCATCAACAACCACAACCATGTCTCCCTGACCAAAGACCTTTATCGCGTCTTCTACAGAATCAAATATTTCGCTTGTTTCCAGCATTTTTTGTACAATTACTGCTAAAAAAAATTAAATTTTATATTGTAATAACAATAGCATATAACAGCTTCAGGTCAAGTTATTTTATTTTTGCCTCTATCATCCAGTCTTCACCTACTGCTGTAACTGATCTGATATCAAGCTGCAGTGCCTGATCAAGCAAATCAACATCCAAATTTCCACACCAGGACAAAGATTCCT
Source organism: SAR324 cluster bacterium REDSEA-S27_B3 (assembly GCA_001627865.1). Classification (GTDB taxonomy): domain Bacteria; phylum SAR324; class SAR324; order SAR324; family NAC60-12; genus Arctic96AD-7. Next base: position 26,359 of record LUQO01000016.1, on the reverse strand, counting down.
GCCCGCCTATTATTTTTGGCGCGATAAATAACACAAGCTGATCCACACACAAATTTTTGAGAAAACTTGCATAAATCAGGCTTCCACCCTCAACAAGCAAACTTTTCAATCCAAGTTTTTTTAATTCAGCCAGCACCCAGTTTGTTTCTGGAATTATTGTGGGAGCACTTAAAATCGATAAAGTTGGTAAGTCAGGCCATTTCCTTGATTCTGCCTGTTTCCCGGTAACAATTACAACTGGGACACCATCATTATTGAAAACCCGGCTATGTTCCGGAATTTTTGCTTTTGAATCCAAAACAATCCGGGCAGGTGATTTCCCGTCATCAATTCCACGAACATTTAATTCAGGATCATCCGCAATTACTGTATTGATACCAACTAAAACCGCGTCATTTTCATTTCTCAACTGATGTACTTTATGCCTTGCTGTTTCGCCTGTAATCCATTTTGAATGTCCAGATGCTGTGGCAATTTTTCCATCGAGAGTTACTGCTGCTTTGAGAGTGACTGTGATACCCGTTTCTTTGCTCATTTGTATTTCAGGCGACACTCTCGCGTCTTAGTGTTTTATTTTTGAGTCTGTTTTATCGAATGCTTTTATCAGTTGAAGTCTATCTTTATTAGCGTAAAACAACAAGAAATATGAATTCGGTTGAACCTCAGTATCGCCTGTGTCTTTTCTTTAAATGCAGAATATGACAAAGATAGATGATTAAAAATCAAAAAACTCAGCAATTATTCAGTTTGAGGATTGATTCACAATCTCAGACCATAAATGATGTTCATTAATTCTTTCTTTAACAGCAACAGCAAATGTCAGCAACAGGCCTTGGAATAGACACCACTTTTGACGATACTTCTGTCGCAATTTTGCAGGGGAAAAGTGAAATTTTAGCAAACCTGACTCTTTCTCAATATAAAGATCATGAGGAGTTTGGTGGTGTGGTTCCTGAGAGAGCATCTCGTAAACATCTGGAAGTTATTAATCACCTGATTGATGAGGCCTTAAAAAAGGCTGACCTTGAACTTTCAGCAATTGATTACATTGCAGTATCAAATCATCCCGGACTGCTGGGGTCCTTGCTGGTGGGCTTAACTGTGGCAAAAAGCATGGCATATTCCTTAAAGTGTCCTTTAATCGGAATCAATCATGTAGAAGCTCATCCTTACGCCAATGTTCTAAACCATGGTGAAATGCAGTTTCCAATTCTCCATCTTGTTGTGGCAGGAGGTCATACATTGTTAATGCATGCTCGCGATCATTTCGATTATAAAATCATAGGACGCAGCATTGATGATGCTGCCGGAGAATGTGTGGATAAAGTTGCAAAATTATTTGGTTATCCAATGCCTGGCGGTCCGGTTGTGGATCAGGCTGCCATGGAGTATTCCGGAGATGAATACGATTTCCCGCGGCCATTAATAAACAAAAACAACCATAACTTTTCGTTCAGCGGCCTGAAAACAGCAATGCTGCGATTCAGAGAAAGTCAAATGAACAATTCTTCAACAGTTCCTGAACAGTCAGAAACTAACTCTGAGACAGGCCCTATTCTAGCCTCTTTTTTCCAAAGTGTGATTGATGTGCTGATCCACAAAACATTTAAGGCGGCAGAAGAACATGGACTTAACAACATCTCTGTATCCGGGGGTCTTGCCGCCAGTCGCAAGCTGCGTAAAGCTTTTGAAGATGAATCTGCCCATCGTGGAATTAAGCTATATTATCCCCAGCCCAATCTATGCACCGACAATGCTGCAATGGTTGCCTGCCTTGCTGCTCATCGATACGAAGCAGAGTTATTTGATGATCTTTCGCTTGACGCATTTCCGAACCTGCAATGATCGGAAGCCGTTTTTCATTTGGAGGAATATTCTGTTAATAATTGATATTATTATTAAATAACCTGCGAGAAATGAGAAGGTTCCTCTGTTGTGTTTACTTCCTGTAAAGCATTGTGCTTGCCCAGGACAGTCCTACTCCAAATCCGGAAAGAACGGCCACTTTCATTTCCTGATTATCAATTTCACGGGAGAGAACCATCGGAACAGATGAGGACACTGTGTTGCCGTATTTGGCTGAGTAAAACGGGCAGCGTTCTCGTGGAACTCCAAGTGCGTCAGCAATTGAATTTACAATGTGAAGACTGCCCTGATGCAGAATGAAGCGGTCAACGCTATCAAGTGATGTAGAGTTTTTCTCCAGCATATTTCTAATATTATCCGGAACAACACGTACAGTGAAAGTGAACACCGCGCGTCCGTTCATGTGCACATAACCATCTTCCCGGACAATGATCCCCTCTTTTTTGCAGCCGTCTGATCCAAAAACAAATTTTCCGCATTCAAAAACCGGATCTTCGTTAAGCAAGGTCACACTCGCGCCATCGCCAAACAACGTCGCGGTTTTTTTATCATCCTTATTCATTACTTTGGAGTAAGGATCAGCTGTAAAGAGCAGGCCATTCTTAAAACTGTTTGCTTCCATGAATGAATTGATCACAGAAAGTCCGTAAACATATCCGGAACATCCCAGTGAAAGGTCGAATGCAGCACAGCTCAAAGGCAGGGAAAGTTTTTCATGCACAATTGCTGATGTGTGCGGCAGCCCATGTCCATCAGGATTTTGAGTGCAGACAATCACACAATCAATTTCTTCAGGGGAAACAGGATGCTTCTGCTGAAGATCTTCCCAAGATTTGACACAAAGATCAGAAGTTTCCTGTTCCGGAGCTTTGAGGGCAACCTCAGTGAAACCGATTTTTTGCTGAACAAATGATTCTGTCATGCCAAACTTCTTCAACCGATCAAAGTTTGACGTTCTGGCTTCCGGCAAATATGTGCCTATTGCTTTGATGCCAATCATGAGTTCTTACTTTTCTTTAGAGAATGGCTGGCCGATTGCTTTAGGCGCAACAGCTCTTCCTACAAAACCTGCCAAAATCACCACCGTTAGTATGTACGGAGACATTTCTAAAAAACTCTCGATAAGATTAAGCGGAACCAATCCTTTCAGCATTTCTGAAATCTCAGGTTTATCTTTGATTGCAAACAAAGCTGAGAACAGCAGGCAGGCAAACATGGCTGAATATGGCCGCCACTTGCCGACAATCATTGCCGCCAGAGCTAAATAGCCTTTTCCGGCAGACATATCTTTGACAAAAAATCCCAAATGCGCGGTAGAAAGATAGGCTCCAGACATACCGCCAAGTATTCCGTTGAACAGTAAAGCCTGGTAGCGGGTTTTATTGACCGAAATTCCTGTTGTATCCACAGCAAGAGGATTTTCGCCGGTGGCACGCAGGTGCAGCCCAAAACTGCTTTTGAACACCACCCATGCGGTTATGGGCACAGCCAGAAAAGCGATGTAAACTAAAATATTGTGTCCGCTGATTAATTCATAATATATTTCTCCAATTACAGGAATATCGCGCATCGCCTCGGCAAAAGGTAATTCAATGGAAAGAAAGCGGGCTTCTTTGGGAAGCTGTGGAGTTTTTCCTCCCATGCCAAACCACGCGTTAGCCAGTACAACCGTCAGACCCATTGCGAAGATATTTATTGCTACACATGAAACCACCTGATTGCCTTGTTTGGTAACACTGGCAAAACCGTGCATCATTGAAAAAATAATTCCAATACCAATTGAACCCAGCAACCCCAACCATGCAGATTGTGTCCAATGAGCCACTGCTGCTGCTACAAATGCACCGCCGAGCATTTTACCCTCCAGACCAAAGTCTATCACCCCTGAACGTTCAGCGAAAATACCACCCATCGCCGCTAATAAAAATGGAACCGAAATACGGAGGGTGCCGTCCAGTATCAGTAATATATCATTCCACATAAGTTATTTTGAAGGTAAACAGCTGAGAAACAGTTTGTGAATTATGTGCTTCATGTCAACTTTGAGTTTGATTATGTTGTGCGTAAAACAACAAGTTTAACAAACTGCTCAATCTGTGGCCTGAAAAGATTCTCCAAGGCACCGGCAAACAGGATCACCAAACCCTGGATTAGTACTACCATGTGACGATCTATGGTTTGCACTTCAAACGAAAGCTCTGCTCCACCCTGATAAAGAATGCCGAAAAGCAGTGCTGCCAGCAGAACTCCCAGTGGATGGTTTCGTCCGATCAGTGAAACAGCAATTCCGGTGAAACCTATTCCGGCCTGAAAATTAAGCATAATACGGTGACTTGAACCCATGATTTCGTTAATGCCAACAAAACCGGACAAACCCCCACAGATGATCATAGCAATGATAATATTTTTTGAAACATTTATTCCCGCGTAAACCGCGGCTGATTCATTTGTTCCGACTGTACGCAGCTCGTACCCCCAGCGTGTATGCCAGACGAAACGCCACACCAGATATAAGCAAATCAACGCAAAAAAGAATGTCCCATTAAGTGGAGTCTGAGTAATTTCAAGACCAAACCAGTCAAATATTTCGTGCATTTGGGGAACCCAGACTTTTTCAGCAAAATCGCGCGATTCAGGCGACATTTCCTGTGGAGGTCTGAGAATATGCGAAAGTAAATAGACCATGATTACTGATGCAATGAAATTGAACATGATCGTAGTCACCACCTCATGGCTGCCATGCCTTGCTTTCAGATAGCCCGGAATTGCTCCCCAAATTCCTCCGAAAATGATCGAAGCAAGTACTGCAAGCGGAAAGACTATCAAGAGCGACCAGTCTTCAAGCCACAGGCAAATCAAACCCACGGCAAGCCCGCCAATATATGCCTGTCCCTCAGCTCCGATGTTGAACAATCCGCAATGAAAGCCGATTGCAAATGCCAAGCCTGTGAAAATAAAGTTCGTGGTGTAATAAAGAGTATAGCCAAGCCCTTCGTCGTAACCAAAAGCTCCGTAAAGCATGGTTTCCAATGCAAACCAGGGGTCCTCTCCAAGCGCCCAGACCACAAGTCCGGAAATAAAAAACGCCACTAACAGGTTTGTCACCGTAACCAGAGTAACTACCAGATCGTTGACTTGTCGCTCGCTCAAGCAGCCTCCGTGTGTACGCCTGCCATCAGCAAGCCAATTTCACTTTCGTTGGCGTCTTTTGCCATAACCTCTCCCATGATTTGTCCATCAAACATGACTAAAATTCTGTCGCTTAAAGACATTATTTCATCAAGTTCAACCGAAACCAGCAAAACAGCTTTGTCTGCATCCCGCATGGCAATTATTTGACGATGAATAAATTCAATTGCTCCAATGTCCACTCCACGAGTCGGCTGCCCTACCACCAAAAGTTCCGGATTTCTTTCCATTTCACGGGCCACAACCATTTTTTGCTGGTTGCCTCCGGAAAAGAGTGAAACCCTCAAATACGGATTCCCCGGACGCACGTCAAAATGTTCCATCTGCTCACTGCAGGATTTATAAATAGCATCATTATTCATTTCAATTAATCCGTTATAAGACGGATCCTTATGATATCCCAGAATAATATTTTCACTTGCGGCAAAGGAGGTTACCAAGCCCATACGCTGCCGATCCTCCGGCACATGAGCCATACCAAACCGACGCATTGCTGCCGCGTCCACACTAGAGTCTGATGTGATAGTTTGATCATTAATTTTTATTTTTCCACTCTGCAGAGGATTAATTCCAGTGATGGTATCCAACAGTTCCGACTGGCCGTTTCCGGACACACCGGCTATGCCTACGATTTCACCGGCATGCACTTCAAAACTGACATCTTTTACGCGGTTAACACCGGACTTATCCTTAAAGTCAAGATGTTCAACCGACAACACAGTCCTTCCAGGTTTAGCCGGGGCTTTATCTACACGAAGCAGAACTTTGCGTCCCACCATCAATTCAGCCAATTCTTCTCTATTGGTTTCTGAAGTTTTGCGGTTTGCTACCATTTCACCTTGACGCATCACGGAAACATAATCAGTGATGGCCATTATTTCCCGCAGCTTATGAGTGATCAGTATTACAGTTTTTCCCTGCTCCCGCAGTTCGTCAAGTATACGGAATAAATGGTCGGCTTCCTGTGGAGTAAGCACACCGGTGGGCTCATCCAGAATAAGTATTTCTGCCCCACGATAAAGCGCTTTCAGAATTTCAACACGCTGCTGCAGTCCAACAGGCAATGTGTTGATTGTGGCATTTATATCCACTTCAAGATGATATTCCTGTTCAAGGCGTTTCAATTCTTCTGCTGAAGCCCGAAGAGATTCTTTCAGAGAAATACCTGATTCTGTTCCCAAAACCACATTTTCCAGCACTGTGAATGTATCCACTAACATGAAATGCTGGTGCACCATGCCTATTCCCGCTTGAATTGCATCATGCGCGCTGCGAATTACAATCGGTTTTTCCTGAACGGCTATCGAGCCTGAATCTGCATGATAGAATCCGTAAAGCACACACATCAAGGTTGATTTGCCAGCGCCGTTTTCTCCAACAATACCATGAATGGTTCCTGACTCCACTGTCAGCGAAACATTTTTATTCGCGCAAACACTGCCGAAATTCTTATTTATGTCAGTTAATTGTATTGCCAGGTTTGGCATAATTAAAGGAATTGGTGTGATTATTTGTGTAGAGAGTCAGGGATTAATATCCCAGCTGAAATTATTACAAAAGTGACAGACGATCCAAAATCAATTGAAAAAACCCATCTGCGTTGATTTGATTGTTATAAGTCACATTTGGCTGACGATTTGTGACATCCCACCAGTCAACCACCGTCATCCCCATTGTCAGTTCGGAATGAATTTCTACTTCAACATTGACATGCCGTCCCTCAAACAGTTCCGGCTGAAGCAAATAAGCGATCACAGTGGGATCATGTAGCGGACCTCCGCTGGAACCGTATTTTTCAAGATCAAACCGTTCATAAAAACTCATCATTCCGTATGCAGCGTCCCCGACCGCGGTTCCCAAATCTCTTAAATCATTCAACCATTTTCGCTCCATAAGCGCTTTATGAGTAACATCAAGTGGCATCATTACGATTGGGCGGCCGCAGTTTAAAACGGTGTTTGCCGCATGTGGATCAACAAATATGTTGAACTCAGCCGTGGGAGTTATGTTGCCGCCTTCAAAATAGCCCCCGCCCATCAACACAATCTTATTTATTTTTGGCAGAATATCAGGCGACTTAATCAAGGCCATTGCCACATTTGTCAAAGGCGCAAAACAGCAAATTGTGATGGAGTCATTTTCGGCTGAGAGCAAGGTATCAATCGTCCAGTCAACTCCGTGCTGATTTTGCAGCGACATTTTTGGCTCTGGAAGATTTGCGCCATCCAAACCGGTTTTTCCATGAACATGCTCAGCAGTTACAAGTGGACGCACAAGAGGTCGTGAACATCCGGCAAACACCTTTGTTTCAGGTTTGCCGGCAAGCTCACAAAGCATTAAGGCATTTCTGGAGGTTAATTCAAGCGGAACATTCCCGGCAACTGCGACTATACCCAGCAAATCAAGCTCTTCAGGAGATGCAAGCGCCAGTAAAATGCCGATAGCATCGTCCTGACCAGGATCGGTATCTATGATGATTTTTTGTGAGGGCATGAAAAAGGTGATTGGTGCAGGAAGCTGCAGGAAGAGGTTGGCTGGTAATGGGTGATGGTCATCACCCTTTACCAGAAATTAATTATTGTTTACCAATTTACAGCTATTGCACAGGACATTTATTGTTGCTCATATAGTCATGAACTTTTATTTTACCTGCGATGATGTCTTTGCGAACTTGCTCGACTTTGTTTTTCATTGCACTTGAAACCAGTTTTGCATTATGTTCATCAAGCGCCCAACCTACACCATCTTCCGCAAGTCCAAGAATTTTAAATCCAGCTTTCCATGAACCATCGTGTCCTGTTTTAAATACTTCATAAGCAGCAACATCCACGCGCTTTAACATTGAAGTCAAAACGGATCCTGGCTGCAGGTGGTTCTGGTTGCTGTCAACGCCAATTGAAAGCTTGTTGTTATCAGCAGCCGCTTGCAATACTCCAAGTCCGGTACCACCGGCAGCAGCATAAACGATATCAGCACCGCTGTCATACATGGTCTTTGCCAGCTGAGCACCGCGTGCGGGATCATTCCAGGCTGCAGGGGTTGTTCCTGTCATCTTTTGATAAACAGTTATACCCGAGTTGATGTGCTTGACTCCCTGTACATATCCGCAGGCAAATTTATGAATCAGGGGAATATCCATGCCCCCGACAAATCCCACTTTTCCTGTTTCACTTTTCATAGCAGCCAGAACGCCTACCAGGAATGAACCTTCGTGTTCCTTAAAAATAATTGACTGAACGTTTGGCAGGTCCACAACCATATCTATGATACTGAACCTGGTATTCGGGAACTCTTGCGCGACCTTAGTCAATGCTGCTGCCTGTCCAAAACCAACCGCAATCACCGGATCAGAACCTTTACTGGCAAGCTTTCGCAGGAACTGTTCACGCTGAGCTTCCTGTCTGACTTCAAATTCACGGTACTTGATACCTGTCTCTTTGCGAAACTTTTCAAGACCGTTCCAGATACCTTCATTAAATGACTTGTCAAATTTACCACCCATGTCAAAAAGCACAGCAGGCTTGAAAGCCATTGCCTGAGAAGCACTCCATATAATTATGCCTGCAAGCAGAAGTGCGGAAAGCATTCTTTTCATAACATTCTCCTTAGAAAATCCGAAATATTTCCGGAATCATTTATTGAAAAACCTCTCGGACATCACCGGGAGGTTAGGGGACTTCCCCACAATCGCCAATACACCATCGTATAAGCGACATTTATGTATATTGTATATTTTCTGAAGATACAATCAAAAACTTAATTAAAAGATACAAAAACTGAAAATTTTGCAAGTAGCTTAAATTTTCAAACATAGTTACCAAATTCCTTTTAATTAGTTTTGTGGACTATCCAATTCGCGCAAACTGCTTTACATCAAATTTGCAATTCCGGAAGTCCGTTTTGCCAGCGTGCGGCATTAACTGTGTTTACCATCAGCATTGCAATTGTCATGGGTCCAACTCCTCCGGGCACAGGAGTAATAAATGAAGCTTTTGCCTCCACCTCTTCAAAAGAAACATCCCCGACAAGCCTTGTACCGCTTTTTTTGCTGGAATCCTCTATGCTGTTGATTCCTACATCAATCACAACGGCGCCTTCTTTAACCATGTTTGCGGTGACATATTGAGGAATTCCGATTGCCGCAATCAGGATGTCTGCTTCAGAGGTTACATCTGCTAAATTTGCGGTTCTTGAATGACAGACTGTTACAGTGGAATCCCAGCCCTTGCTTGAAAGCAGTGTTGCAATAGGACGCCCTACAAGATTGCTCCTTCCTAGTACCACTGCTTTTTTTCCGGATGTGTCTATATTGCTTCTTTTGAGCATCTGCAGAACTCCGTAAGGTGTACATGATACGAATCTGGGCTGACCCATTGCTATCATTCCTGCGTTCAATGGATGTAGTCCGTCAACATCTTTTTCTGGCGAAATTTTTTGAATAACTCGTGTTTCATTAAGTCCATTCGGCAAAGGAAACTGATTCAGTATCCCATGCACAGCAGGATCATCATTCAGTTCCTGCACCAGATTTTCCAGCTCATCCTGAGTTGCAGTGTCAGGTAAGTCGTGTCCTACAGATCTGATTCCAAGATCAGAGCAGGCTTTCTTTTTATTACGCACATAAATTGCTGAAGCAGCATCTTCTCCAACCAGAATAACTGCCAGACAAGGCTCAATCCCCCTGGATTTTAACTGTTCCACTTCAGAACGCAATTCATCTTTGATTTGCATGCTGATCGTTTTCCCTGAAATCAATTCACTCATGTTTTACATTTGCTTAAAAATTAAAAGAGAGTTACAAATATCACATTGTTGCTGTATTATTAGTGCAATAGAAACAAGAACAAATCTTATGGAAATTTACAAAAATATTGACGCGTTTCACCTTAATTCAGGCGGCAGCCTGCAAGAATTTGAAGCAGGCGCAAGACTTCCGACGAATTATTCTGACAGATTGACAGAAGAAATCAATCTACTCCTTCACGGCTGCGGATTATTCGATCTTAAAGCATGCTGGCTGATTGCCATGAAAGGCTCTGATGCCGGTACATTTCTTCAGGGGATGGTAACTAGTGATGTTTTGCAGCTTGAAGTGGGGGAAACGCAGTCAAGCCTGATTTGTGGCAGCAAAGGGAAAATCTTACATCACATGCTGATTCTCCGCAGCATGATAGATGAATGGATAGTAATTTGCGATCCCGGAGAAGGTCGTGCTGTCGGAACGATACTGCACAATTTCCATGTCAGGGAAGATTTGGAATTACGTCTTCTTAACAACAGCGAAATGCTGCGGATCGACCTTATTGGTCCTCATGCAGAAAGTATTTTGAATCAACTTGGGGGCGCTAAGGATAATTCTGAATGGAAATTTACGGAGACAACTATATTTTCTTCAACATATGAATTAGGGGAATCATCTCGTATAATAAACCTCGTAAACATCGGAGTTATTGAAAAATTTATTGAACAGATCCTGAAACAGGAAAATGCGGATTTGATCGGTCTTGAGGCATTTGAAGAAATCAGAATAGCAGAGGGAATACCAAGAGCAGGAGTTGATTACAGCATTGACAATTTCCCTCAGGAAGCAGCACTTGGAGATCACATCTCATATAGCAAAGGATGTTACATCGGCCAGGAACCTCACGCGAGAATGTATCACCGTGGACATCCTAACTGGCTCTCAGTCTGGTTAAGAATTCCGGAAAAATCTTCAGCAGTGTCCGGAAGCACTCTATTTTATGATGGGAAAGAAATCGGAAAAATTACCAGCTTAGGTAGTTTAAACAATAACGGTTACTACCGCGGAATTGCTATGATCCGTCATGAAATTGCCAAAGAAAAATCTCTGCTTGGTTTGGAATCTGAGCCGTCACCTTATATAGAGCATGAACCACTTCCAGGTACAATTGGATAAAAGTCAAAAAATACCTCGTTCTGCAGCCCTGCCCCTCCTTCCAGTCCCAATGGGATGTTTCACTGCGGTTTTCTTGTTTTTACTTTTAAGTATTGCTCACTACCTAATTAATTGATGGATTACTGCATAAACCGGAAAACTCTATCATAATAAAAGTACCGATTAAGTGATAAGTTACGGGAAAGACCATAAAAATAATCGTCTCCGGAACTGCTGTAATTTTTTCGCCTGATACTCCATTTTCTTCCGGAACCGTTCATTTCAAGTATATAAACACCAAAGTCAATGTTTGCCCGACGATCCGATTTGTTCAAATATAAAACGGAAGGAGCAAATTCGCTGCGGTTGGTGTCAGAAATCACTTTTATTAAATCGCCAGCGAACCGGAGCTCATAACTTACCAGACGAGGCGGATTCCAAGGTGTCGACTGTTCTTCGTTGGTCAGTAAAGCTGGACGGTGGTCCAGTACGTTTTGTGGTGTATTAAGCACAATATTATTTGTCCACCCACTGACCTGCAATGGTGACAGTTTCCTGAAATTTACAAACTTTTTCAATTCATTGCGGTAATAGCCCTGAATTGATTTACGTTTTATTTTCAGACCTATAGTGTTGATTGAATATTCCGCAAGCTGCTGCGGAGGGGCTTGATAGACAACGTCCTCAAGAAAAAATATTCCTGTTTCGCTGGAGATTATTCCGGTTAGAATTTTTCCTTTTGGTGTGTTGACCATTACCTGAAGCGCCATTTCCTCTGCCAATCGCAGATTAGTGCTGAAGCGGGAAAATTCCAATTCAACTTTTCCTGTGATCAACAAATGCCACCAGTGCTTCATTTCCGAACTTGCTTCAATATGTTCCGGATTCTGTGACAGGGCTGTCTCCAATCTGCGATAAGCTTTGTGAAATTCCTGCTGCTTTAAGTAATGCTTATACATTTCAAAATTTTCTTCTGCAACCAGAATATTCATCCGGGTCAGTGCCTTTTGAATTTCCTCGTTATCCGGATCTTCAATGGCAGCAATCCGGTATTCTATAGCCGCTTCCGACCATCGTTTTTCCTGCTCCAGTTTCAATCCCTGGTCATAATGAAAGGAACAGCTGAAGAGGAAAAAGGAAGAAATAAACAGGAATAGTTTAAGAATGAATGACAACCGGGGGGAATTCATGATTTGACATTCATTGGATAATTAGGTGCTTCTTCAGTAATAAAAATATCATGGGCGTGACTTTCTCTTAAACCCGCGGAAGTAATTTTAACAAAATGAGACTGTGTGCGTAATTCTTCTATATTTGCTGAACCAGTGTATCCCATGCCGGTACGCAAACCGCCTACAAACTGGTAGATTGAATCTGCCAGGTGACCGGTGTAAGGCACACGTCCTTCGATGCCTTCAGGAACAAATTTTACTTCTTCCTCAATATGCCCCTGAAAATAGCGATCTTTGCTTCCGTCTTTCATTGCGCCCAAGGAACCCATCCCACGATAGATTTTGTAACGTCTTCCCTGGTAGAGTACAACCTTTCCGGGTGATTCCGCACTTCCCGCGAACAAGCTGCCAATCATGACTGTGTGGGCTCCTGCAGAAATGGCTTTTACTATATCTCCAGAATATTTTACCCCGCCGTCCGCGATTATCGGGACATCTGTTTTGCGCAGCGCGTGTGACACTTTGTCTATCGCTGTCATTTGCGGTACCCCGATTCCCGCGATCATCCTTGTGGTGCAAATTGAACCCGGCCCAATCCCGACTTTAACAGCATTTGCTCCAGCCTTAACCAGTGCCTCTGCTGCTTCTCCGGTAGCAATATTACCGCCAATAATTTCCAGATCAGTGAATGTTGAACGAAGTTTGGCAATACTGTCAATCACACCCTGTGAATGGCCATGTGCAGTATCAAGCACAACCAGATCAACATCGCTTTTTATCAGGATTTCTGCACGAGGTAATAAATCTGAAGATGTCCCCAATGCCGCGCCAACTCTGAGACGTCCTTGTTCATCCTTGTTTGAAATAGGAAACTTTCGTGCTTTTTCAATATCTTTTATGGTAATCAGTCCAACCAGTTCATATTCATCTGAAACAACAAGCAGTTTTTCAATTCGATGCTTATGCAGCAGCCGCTTGGCTTCCTTCATTTCAATTCCGGGAGCCACTGTTACCAGACGCTCACGCCCTCCTGTCATCAAAGCTGAGACAGGCTGCTCAAAATTGGTTTCAAAACGCAAATCGCGATTAGTCAATATCCCTACCAATTCCCTGCCCTGAGTAACCGGAACTCCGGAAATCCGGTAATCCTTCATCAGATTCAGCGCGTTTTGCAGAGGTTCATCCGGCTCAACTGTAATTGGATCCGAAATCATGCCGCTTTCAGAACGCTTTACCAGATTGACCTGTCTTGCCTGATCTTCCGCGCTCATGTTCTTGTGTATGATACCCATGCCTCCTTCCTGAGCCATGCAAATTGCAGTTTGATGTTCCGTAACCGTGTCCATTGCCGCGCTTAACAATGGAATGTTGCATTCAAGAGTTTGAGTTATTCTACTTGATATGGAAACTTCTGAAGGTAATAATTTGGAATGTCCTGGGAGCAGAAGCACATCATCAAATGTGAGACTGTCCTCTATACGATCTTTTAACATTTAGGTTGCTGCTTATGGACTTAATTCTAATAAAAAGTAAACCTTCAGGATCAGAAAATATACACTTAAAGTCAAGTTGTTTGCCTGAAAGATCGAAGTGCTGTCCAATAATCAAAAACATAAAATCAGAAAATATTTTCTTTTGGCTTGTTCTCAAATTTGGATTCAGCTAGTATCTGCAAAACTCTACAAGTCGAGCTGCATACAACTTCATACAAACATCAGAAAAATTATGAAAAAACAATTTTCAGTTTTAGCAATAATATTACTTTTTTTCGTGATTCCAGGCAGCGCCCATGCTGTCGGTTGTAAAGAGCTGAATTCTCCGAAGAAAATAAAATCGTTCATCAAAAAATCACATCTTTCAAGTCCACTGCAGCGCAAAAATATCAGCTTAGCAATGATTCTGGATGCGTGTGAGGGTAAAGTATGCCGCTCAAAAAGCAAGCGTGCCGCACAAAAAGAAACACTTCGCATCCTAAGACTTGAAAACAAGCGCAGAATTTTTGCCGAGAAAGGACCGAATGCACCTCGCTGCATAATTCAAAGAGGTGCAAGACGCTTTGTTTGTTCCAGCTGCGGAGTTGTGTCAAATGAAAGCTGCAGAAGTTTCCCGTCAGATGAAGGTACTATTTTTCCGGGAACAAACATTGATTCAGCTGATTTTGACTTTGTTTCCGGAAATGTGAAAAAGATGAAATGTTCAAAACTGAAAAATCCAAAGTATTTCAAAATTGAAACCTTAATTGATGTTAAGTCCGGAGAAAACGATAAATCTTATGATCGTGTACTGAGTTATTATGATAAGGAAAAAGAAGTTCCAATTATGGTGAATTTCTTTGCAGAAAAAGTTCTCAGGAAAGTCTACCGTTTTTTTCCTAAATATTATGTCAAAGTTGGAGGCCAGTGGTTTTCAACGGTGATGCGTGTCCGTACTACTCAAGGCAGCGAGAAAAAATTTGTTTTTGAAACACTTACACATGTTGACAAAAAAAAGGGAAAACTAAAACTGTATCTTGATTTGTCTGACGATCCTGCTCTCAAAAATGTGCCCTTTGAATCATTGTTCAGCACAGACTGAATCTTCTCAAACAGATTCCCCAACAACAGCTTCAATTCCTCAATTGACCAGAAAACTGGTCTTGACGACATTTTTGTTTTCAATTCTGCTTGCCATCTCAATTTGTATTGCTGTCCCATCTGCTTTCTCCCAGCAGATCAGTGATAGTGATACCAGTCTAAGTCTGGAGGAAGATCCTCTTGCTGAAACTGATCAGGAGCTTGATGCTGAAGAAGATCCGCTGGCTGAAACTGATACGGACCTTGATTTGGAGGAAGACCCGCTGGATGAAACTGATCCCGAACTTAATGCGGAGGAAGACCCGCTGTTTGAGACTGACCCTGAGCTTGATGCGGAGGAAGATCCATTGGCTGAGACTGATACCGGACTTGATGCGGAAGAAGATCCATTAGCTGAGACTGATACCGGACTTGATGCGGAAGAAGACCCGCTGGCTGAAACTGATACGAAACCAGGTGATGGTGAGGACCCGTTGTCCGAGGAAAATCTGGAAATAGGCTCGGAGGTTAACCCCCTTAAAGAAATAAGTCCAGTGGTTGTTTTAGAGGAAAAACCTTCAGATGAAAACGGCGCTGAGTCTGTAATAGAAGAAGAGCCCTTCACTGAAGAATTGCTCGAAATTGATGAGCAAACAGAAGATCAGGAGGGTGAAGACCAAGAGACTGAAGAAGAGGAATTTCAGACCAAGGTAAATTTTTCCCATAAAGTAAAAACTTTGTTAGGTGCCAGTGAAACCAAAGGGCTGTCAATACTGGAACCTCTACTAAGTGAGATCAAGGAACTGCGTTTTGTTTCCACCTATGATCAGTCAGTTAAAGTTCATACATCCCCGCGGATGTACAATTATTTCAGGCTTTCAATCAGCTTTTCCCAAAATTATGAGGTAAATAAAAAACGTATTTTTGACGGCTATGCCACACTGCGTGAAATTTACACAAATTACCGTACAGGCCCTCATCAGCTGCGTTATGGAACTCAGATTTTTAGCCTTGGGAAAGTAGATTTAGATAAAGTAATTGATGTTTTGCACATGAACAACGTGATGGGTTTATATACTTTTGATCCGGATGACACAAAAGACTCCATCCCCTCTATCAGATACAACTGGTTTCGTGGAGGACACACTGCAACTATGTTCCTCTCTCCCATTCGTCAGCAAACATTTGGAATGAGATTTACTGAATTTCGTGAGGAAGTAGAGAAAAAAGAAAGTGAAAAAGAGGAAGGCAAGGTATCATTTTTGCGTGATTATTACGGCCTTCAATATCAGTGGACCGGTGATATATTTGATGCAAGGTTTGGATTGTTCCATTGGTTTGACGCGAACCCATATATCAAGTTTGAATATCAGGGAGCCTCAGATGAAACTTCTGCATCGGTTCAGGGCTCATTTGAAAATATGCTTGGCAACTACACTGAGAAAGAAACACGCTCCGATTTCCTTACTTTTGAAATAGACGCAATCTGGAGTGATATGGTTTGGAAACTGGAATCAGGATATTTTAAAAAAAGGAACTTCTATTCCTATGAAATTCCACAGGCAAGACAGATTCGTCTTTCAACATTCCAATCCCCTCATTTTGCCCTGGCGACTTCATTTGAAAGGACATTCAAATATTTTTACTGGCTGATGATATATTCCCACCGCAAGTCGTTTGATGTACCTGAAAACACACATGTTTTTTTGTATGAAAATGAATCCGCCCTCTTCCAAAATAAAAGGGATGTTGTTCGAAATCAGGTTTCAGGAGTTGCAGTGTTGAAAACTCCGGACAATTCACTGCGTATAACTTTGCTGAATTATCAGACCTGGCCTTTCATACAAAAAGGATATGCTTCTCTGTTCACCTGGGAGCATTACAAAGAGAACATGGAACTGGAACTAAAATTATTCCGTCTGGAAACAGAGAGACAGAAAATGCTCATAGACAAAATTTCCACAAATCAGGTACTTTTGACCTACACCCAAAAATTTGCCGCGTATTAAATTTTGCATGCTTGTCCGTTTTTTCACCACAATCAACAAGTTTCCTAAAACCATCCTTTTATTCATCCTGCTCCTCAGCGTGTTCTTTTTTTACCATGCAAAGGAAGGCCTGTTTGATCCTCAAAGCGGGAAGATACGCATCAACAGTACAATAGAACCTTTCATTGAACGGGATTCCGGAGCATACCAGCAGTTCCTTGAAGCCAGAAAAGCATTTGGCAGCGCTGAAGTGCTTGTGGTTGCCCTGCATAATACTGAAAGAAAACCGATTGGGCTTGAATTACTTCTTACTCTGGGTCACCTCCAAAAAGAAATTGAAACAACGGTTCCAGGCATCTCCAAGGTTTTAAGCATGCTGGATATTCCTCAAGCCTCAGGTACATGCGCAGGGAAATCATATTTTCATCAGATGGATTACGGTTCAGTTTGTGTTTCTGCTCTGGAAAAATATGAACATGAACTGGCCTGCTTGAACACTGCTTCAGCAGTCAGCGTTCCAAAGCAGGAAACAGATGAAAGTCTTGAAGAAGACTTTGAGGACAGTCTGGAAGAATCACCTGAAGATAATACGGAAGTTAATCTGGAAGATGATCTGGAAGATAGTCTTGAAGAAGGTCCGGACGATTCCAATCAAAGCACGGCTGAAACAGATACTTCTACGGAATCATTTCTTGATTGCGCCTTAATGAACAACAGTCAAAGTCCTAATAATATATTTGAAAATGCTGAAAATAAAATCAGCAAAGTCGTCAGCAGCTTAAAAAACCATCCGCTATTCGAAGGCGATTTGCTTTCAAAAGATTTAAGCACTGCCGCGCTTATTCTTACCTTCAGTCCGGGATCAAATCCTGAATCTGACTACACCCAGAATATTATAAAAGAACTGCTGGAAAAGTATCAAAATAACTCTGAAATTTCCGGAAAGCTGCGTATTGCCTATGCTGGCCAACCACGGCAGATAAACAAGGCGGGAGGACTGATCAGCGAGGATATGGAAAACATTTTTCCACTTAGTGTGCTGCTGATTGTCGTCATTCTTTTATTTTCATTCCGAAGTTTTCTGACTGTGATTGTACCACTGGCTGTAGTTCTTTCCGGAATTATCTGGACGGCCGGTATAGTTGGTTTGATAGGTGGAGAGCTGAATATGGTAACTATGGTCTGCGCCCCCATAATACTTTGTGTTGGAAGCGCCTATGTTATTAAATTTCTGAATCAATATCAGACTGAATCAATTCAGATCCGGGAAGCAAAAAAACCTGGTGATGCTGAAACAACTATTCCGGAAATAGTAATGGCAACCGTCTCCTCCGTTACCGTTCCTGTCACGGTGACAGCAATAACAACTGTCGCGGGTTTCATTGCTCTGATGGTCAGTCCAATTCCAGCGGTACAGGAATTAGGCCTTTATTCAAGCATAGGCATTGTTTCAATAAATCTGTTTGCCCTCACACTCGCGCCCGCACTGCTGCATTACATCCACCTGCCTGAGTTAGCAGTTTCAGAAAATCAAAGTGGATTTCTTAACAGTTTTTTCAGAATAATTGTTGAATGGCTTCGGCAGCATTCAAAACGCCTGATCCTGATCTGGCTTATAGTAGCTGCAGTTGCGGCTTTTGGAATGCTGGGTTTGAGTATCAACAGTTCCACCAAGACATTTCCGGAGGAAAGCCGGATCGTGCAGGATTTACATTTTATCGAAAATGAATTGGCCGGTACAGATTCGCTGCGCTTATTATTCAAGGCAAAACCAGACAGTTTGAGTCAGCAGGATTCCAACCTCAATCCATTGAAAACCGCAAATACAATTTTGGGACTGGAAAAGTTCCAGGAATGGCTTTTTCAGAAAAAAGGAGCCACTGAAATTGGGAAAATTGAGGGACTAAGAATTGATAAAATTCATTCGCCGGTAGATGTGCTGGACCATTACCGCCTGGGACTTGATAAATTGACTGATGATGAAGTGGATAAATTTTATGCTAAATCAGGTGAAAAAGGCCCTAAATTTTTAAGTGACGCGGAAGATATTCTGCAGGTTACATTAAGAATGACCAGTAGCGGTTCCACTTCCTTTCTGGCATTAAGGGATTTGTTGATACAAAAGGTGCCGGAATTTCTGCCTGATTTGCTGTTCAGTTACACAGGCGGTAGTGTGCTGGCCAGTGAATCCGCTAACAACATTGCTCAGGGTCAGATCAACAGCGTGATACTTGCCCTGGTAATCGTGTTTGTGATGCTTTCGCTGCTCTTTCTTTCCTGGAAAATGGGAGTGATTGCCCTGTTTCCAAATATTATTACAATTCTGGTATTTTTCGGTTTACTGGGCTGGCTTGACATTCCAATCGGAGTAACGATTTCAGTGATTGCCGCAATTGCGCTTGGAATCGGAGTTGATGACACAATCCACTTTTTAAGTCATTACAACGAATATGCGAATAAACTCCGAAACAAAAGGAAAGCCTCAGTGAAAACCATTCCTGTTGTTGGACGCGCGATGCTGTTTTCTACAATCTCTCTTTCAGCGGGTTTCATACTGTTCTCTCAATCCGAAATGGAATCTGTAATTTTATTCGGCAGTTTCACCGCGCTTACATTGCTTGTTTGTCTGGCAATCGACATGACTTTTTTGCCTTCCGTTGTGATGGAAACCGGTTTAATAACTGTCTGGGATTATGTAGGACTAAAATTTGACGAGGAATTCATCAATGAAATAGACCTCTTTCAAAACATGTCTGTCAGGGAAGCAAAAATCGCCAGCCTGATGGCATATACGGTAGATATGAAACCCGGCAAGCTGCTTTTTTCACAGGGAGATGTCGGGGATGAAATGTATGTGGTTTTAAACGGTTCAATTTCAATCTTCCTGGAAAAAGACGGGCAGCGCACAGATCTTGTGCGACTGGAAAAGGGCAAGACCTTTGGTGAAATGGGACTGTTCAGGAACGCCGAACGAAGCGCCGGAGCTGAAGCTTATGAAAAAACCAGGCTGTTGGTGATTAATCGTGACTGTCTTGAGCCGCTAAAAAAACGTAATCCGAAAATTGCAGCAAAACTTTATTTGAATCTGGCAAATCGTCTTCAGTCTTCCTTGAAGGAAACTGATGAACGATTGCTGACACAAAAAGACTTTGACCTTGCCAGCCTTGAGACGAAGCTAATCGAGCAGGAAAAAATTGAGCGAGAGGAGATGTCTATTGATCCTGAAGCAGAATGGGAAAAGCTCGGCAGAAAATGGCGCAGCAAATTAGAGTCCTACAGCGAGATAATTAATGTTGAAAGCGGGAAAAAATTAACAAAAGTTAAACCTGAAAAAGGCAATTATTTGTTTATCAGGTCAGGTGAAGTTGCTGTTGAGTCAAGAGTTTCACCAAAAAGCAGCACATTTTCTGTGGGTTACTGCTGGACTCGTAAAGACTTTGATTTAATTGGAGAAATTGTTTTATGTGAAGGCAATGGTGATTCCAAGGCAAGAGCAATTGCACGCAAAGATTCTACTTTGATGTTATTCACTCAGGACAGGCTTTTAGCCCTTACACAGCAGCAACCCAGAATTGCCTCTCAATTCCTGGAAAATCTGGTGTGCTTTTTCTCAGACCAGCTTGCCATTGCAGATAAGCGTTTACAGATTAACTGATGTTTACTGCCATACTAAACTTTCACTAAGTTTGTATATGTCCGGATTCACTCAGCGTGAAAACCTGAGAGAAAAACCAGGAAACTGTTCATGTCACAATTGTTGAAAAAACTAATCCAGGTTTCATGATGCAATATGATGGCTGAAACAGATTTGAAAATTCTGGTTGTTGATGACTTTTCAGCTACACGTAAAATAGTGATTAATATCCTGGATAAGCTGGGTTACAACAATACTGCTGAAGCGGAGGACGGATCTACTGCTTTGGTTATGCTTAAGTCAGCACTTTTTGATTTGGTTGTAATAGACTGGAGTTTGTCTGAGATGAGTGGTTTGGAACTGCTGAAGCAAATACGCGCTGATTCTGATCTTAGAAAAATACCCGTGCTGATGGTCACAGCTGAAGATATCCAGGGAATTATTGTTCCGGCAATCAAAGCAGGGTTGAACGACTATATCGTCAGGCCATTTGAGATACAGGCTTTTAAAGACAAAATAGAGAAAATTTTTCTTTAATGTTCAATATTCACATTTACGCAGGAAATCTAAGACCGGCAATCCAGTTACTGATTATTGCTCAATAGACCACGCTGAAATCCCGGAAGTCTTCTGTTGTCCCCAGAATCTTTTCTATCTCCCTGACAATGGCCGCGGGAGGACCTTGATAGCACCATTTTACAAAGTTATCCATCGCGCCCTTATTTCCTTGCGCAGTCACAAAAACTGAACCGTCACGCAGATTTTTAACATAACCTTTAATCCCCAGTGAATCTGCTTTCATTTTAACTGAGTAACGATAACCGACACCCTGCACCCTCCCGGAAATTATCAGATCAAGACGCTGCTCAGTTTCCATTGTACATAAACACGATTTTTTCTGTCCACTCAGAATTAATTGTCTTCAGCCAAATGGCTTACAAGTGCAGATTTCCAAAGAATAAATCCACACGCGTGACGGACTACTATAGTCATTATGTAACGACTGCACCATCCAGAGTTTTCTCAAAAAACATCACATCCGGATGTGGATTGTTGTAATACGGAGTAGTTTCCACAAATCCCAGTGATTGATAAAGTCCGATCGCGCTGTGCATGCTGCTTAAGGTATCCAACTGCATTGTTAAGTATTTTTTTTCAATCGCAAGCTGCACAATTTTATAAGCCAACTTTCTCCCCAATCCGTTCCCACGATAATCAGGTTTTACATAAAGTCGTTTCATTTCACACACATTATTGCTGATTGGACGCAATGCCGCGCAGCCAACGCTGACTGATTCAATCTTTGCCAGCAGTATGCATCCATTAGGGGCGGCATATTTTCCGGGAAGAAATTCCAGCTCCTCATCAAATCCCTGAAAACAAAGACTGAACCCCAACGAGTCTGCATATTCCAGAAACAGCTGCCGCGCATACTCAAAATCAGCAGGACTTTCAGCAAAGTTAATTTGAACAGACATTTTCCACAATTCCTGACAGAAGAAAAACCACTTTAACATAAAAAAGATGCGATTCTGCTGATTTAACACATTGGATTTATACGAAAAGAATTCTGAAACTTTTCACATATATCCTGAATTGCATTGCGGCAAGTCCCAAAATTTCTTTTCATTTTAGCCGTTTTCCGTTAAAATTAGGGGTTGCAAATTCAAACAATTTTACAACATCAGCAATTTTTAAGGAATATCTTTATGAGTAAAATCGAAAAACCAAAAACAGAAATTCATGAATACCAGGCTGAGATGCAGAAGCTTCTCGAAATATTGGTACATTCTCTTTACACCGAACGTGAAATTTTTCTCCGTGAACTTGTTTCCAATGCTTCAGATGCCTTGAGCAAGGTTCAACTGACAACCCTCACAGAAGAAAAGGTGCTGGACAAAGACGCGGAGCTGCAGATCAAAATTACTTTTGATGAAAACAAGCACAAGATTGAGATTGAGGATTCGGGCTGCGGAATGACCAAGGAAGAACTTGTCTCCAACCTCGGAACAATTGCAAATTCCGGAACCCTGAAATTCCTGCAGCATGCACAGGCTGAAAATAAATCAGCAGAAAATCTGATCGGCCAGTTTGGTGTAGGTTTCTATTCTGTTTTCATGGTTGCCGAACGAGTTGAGTTAATCACACGTTCCTGGGAGGTTGACAGCCAGGCTTGGGAATGGTCTTCCACCGGAGGAGGTCAGTATGAAATAGCTCCCACAACATACAACCAGCGCGGTACTCGTGTTACGGTTTTTCTGAAGGAAGATGCCAAGGAATTTTGTAGTAAGTGGAAACTGGAATCAATCATCAAGAAGTACTCAAACTACCTGCCTTTTCCAGTAAAGGTTAATGATCAAACAGTCAACCAGGTAAAAGCAATCTGGACCCAATCAAAATCTGAAGTAGAAGAAGATCAATATAAGGAATTCTTCAAGCAGATATCTCATTCTCAACAGGAGCCCTTTCACCACATGCACTTCAGCATTGACGCCCCGATTCAATACTATGCCCTGCTTTATTTTCCGGAGTCAGTTGGTAATGAAGTGCTGTATGCCCGTGAAAGCAAAGACATTGCGCTATATGCCCAGAAAGTATTGATCCAGTCCGGAAATACAGATTTACTACCGTCATATTTGCGATTCGTTCAGGGGGTTGTGGATTCAGAGGATTTGCCGCTTAATGTTTCAAGGGAAAGTGTGCAGAAAAATGTGCTGATTGAAAAAATTAAAAGCAGTTTAACTTTGCGTGTACTCAAAGAATTGCAATCTATGTCTGAGCAAAATGTTGAAAAGTATGGAACATTCTGGCAGCAATTCGGCATGTTGCTCAAGGAAGGTATTTCGTCAGACTTTAAAAACAAAGACAGGCTGAAGGATTTGCTGCGCTTCAATTCATCCCTTTCAGAGGATGCTACGCCTGATGTGTCGTTGAAAGATTATGTAAGGCGCATGCGAGAAGAGCAAAAGGAAATTTTTTATGTTACAGGAGGTTCCCGTGAGGCAATTTTGCATAATCCCAATCTGGAATACTTTAAAAAGCAGGGTTTGGAAGTGCTGTATTTGACAGATCAAATTGATGATTTCATGATAACCGACATGCGTGATTATGATGGCAAGTCATTGAAAAACATTTCACAGGGTGATATTGAAGGCATAAGTGACAGCGACATCTCAGCACCGGAATCTTCACTTTCCAAAGAAGAACAAAGTGACATCCTGACTTTCTTTAAAACACAGCTTAAAGACCGCGTGTGTGATGTTTCTGATTCAAAACGACTTGTTGACAGTCCCTGCTCTCTGGTTACGCCAAAGGATGGTATGACGGTGCAAATGGAGAAGATGATGAAAATGATGGATCAGAAATTTGAAGGGGAAAAGCGCAACCTGGAAGTCAACATGGGACATCCGATTATTCAGAATCTTTCAGAAATCCTGCAAAAAGATAAAAAACATCCGTTTCTTAAAGATTCCGTTGAGCAGCTTTATGAAAATTCATTATTGATCGAAGGTCTTCTTGACAATCCGGTGCAGGTTTTGTCTCGTTTTCAGAAATTTATGGAATCAGCAACTGCCTATGAATTGCAGAAGATTTCCTGATTAAAGCTGACAGGAGAGCTGCGAATTATCCTGAGTGAATGCAGCAGAGTTAATCAGTCAGTTTCCTGAAGAATGCCGTTTTGGAGGGTTAAAGTTAATTGCACAAAGTGTTGTTTGAAATTTCTTCCTCAATCTTCATGATATTTTCTTCATATTCACCCAGAGCAGTTTCAATCTGTTCAGAATAGCGACGCAATTCACGAAGCTGATTTAGATATTGATCAATGTCGCCATTTTGCAGTTGAATATCTCCAGGATGCCGCACACCTTTTTCCAGCAGTTCTTCACAATCATTTGTGAGAATTTCCAAATCTTCCTTGATGGAGATCAGAAAAAAAGAATCTGTGTCATAGTAGGATAAGGTAAGGGCTGAATTTTCCGGATCATCCTGGTTTTGTTTGCTGTGATCCTTCATGTACTCAGAAATTTCTTTGAGCAGTGTGTTGTAGCGCTCAACAAGCTTTTCGCAGTCGATTTTGTAGATTTGGATATCTTTGGGAACCTTTGTTGGAAATGAATTCAGAAACACTCTGAGGTAGTGGCGCAGGATGTGATTAAGAGTGTTCAATAACGTCATCTTTCTTTTACGCAGGAATTAATGTTTACTGGTAATCTAACTTGAGCAGCTCAAATTGTCAATATGCTGTTAAGCTCTGTTCATATTTTATTTGGTAATTAAGGAAAATAAATGGCTATTTCAATGACTGGATTCGGATCAGCTGAAGAACGCTGGGAAACATGGTCTTGTCAGGCAGAAATCCGTTCAGTCAATCATCGCTTTCTTGACATACATTGCCGGCTTCCTGCCGGATTTCAATTCCTTGAGCAGGATTGTAAAAAACAAATTAAAGCAATTTGTTCCCGGGGGAAAATCGACTGTTCAATCAGATTGGAAATAGATTCCGAAGAAGCAAAACTTAGCCTGAATGCTGAACGTGCCCAAAGCATTAGTCAACTGCTGAGTGAGTTTGAAGCTGTCACCGGACGTGATGTAAATGTTCGCATAGCAGACTTATCCGGAACAAAAATTTTCGAAGAAAATAATTCCGCCGATCCTCCGGAAGAATGTGAAAAGATGATCCGGGACTGTCTCACAGTTGCGCTTGAGGACTTGCGAAGCATGAAGGAGCGTGAAGGGGATGCCATGCTGAATGACATTCAGCAACGGCTATCTTCATCTAAACTCATTTTACAATCTATTGAAAATCTCTCGCGGGATGAACCGGAACAGTTCAGAAAACGTCTTCAGCAAAGAATCGCTCAGCTAAACACGGGCAAAGATTTAAATCCGGAGCGGCTTGAACAGGAAGTTGCTTTGCTCGCGGACAAACTTGATATCAGTGAAGAAATTATCCGTTTCAAAACTCACCTTGAGCAAATGGATCAAATTATAACCCAAACTGAAGTTGGTAAAAAAGCAGAATTCCTTCTGCAGGAATTAAACCGCGAAGTCAACACTATCGCATCCAAAAGCAATAACGCGGTCATCAGCCAATCAGCAGTTGAAATCAAGAGTGAGCTGGAAAAAATCAGAGAACAATTACAAAATATCCAGTAGTTGTCATGAAAATCACGCTTGCCGGCAGTCCGGGCTCAGGGAAATCAACATTGCGAAAAATGCTGGCTGAGCATTTCGGTTTAAAAACCAAGGGTACAGGCGATTTCATGCGTGAATTGTCCGGGAAATATGGGTACAGTGATATCACGCAGTTTATCGTGGAATATGTGTCTGAGCATCCGGAAGTGGACCTTCAGGTGGATGAGGAACAGCGAATCTACGGAAAAGAAAACGACGATTTCGTGCTGGACGCGCATCTGGGATTTCATTTTGTTCCGGATTCCATCCGTATCTGTCTGAGATGTGATTCAGAGGAATCTGCCCGAAGAATTCTTGATGACACAAAACGTACCAATGAAGATGCCAAAACTTTCAGTGAAAGCCTGGAAGCCGGTCGGAAACGCAGAGAAGCAATGCGGAAAAGTTATCTTAGCTTGTATCAAGTAGATATTGATGATAATTCGAATTTTGACTTTGTGCTGGATACCTCCAGACTCTCGTCAGCAGAAGTTTTTGAGAAGGTTTCATCTTTTATTGACCAGAGAAATTCCGGATAGTGATAAGCTTGAAAACATTGTATTTTCGAGTTTAGTCACTGAATCTTTTTAATGTGTTTTACACATTCCAGCACTTACGCACCAGTAGCTCAACTGGATAGAGCAACTGACTTCTAATCAGTAGGTTCGGGGTTCGAGTCCCTGCTGGTGCGCCATAATATCAGTTATTTACAGACCTTTAACACTCAAACAAAGTCAAATTGTGCCTCTAATGTGCCATTTAGTTTTAAAAAATGGCACTCACTCCTCTGAGTAACCCCCACTTAATTCTTCACAGTCAGACACCCTCCAAGAAAAATCTCTGTAAATAATATAAATAAGTATTGACGTATGTTAAACAGAAGTATA
>LUQO01000015.1 GCA_001627865.1 SAR324 cluster bacterium REDSEA-S27_B3 | reverse complement strand
TCTCCTTGACAGCATCATAAAGACTGCTTTTGAATATGCTATTACAGATCTTCAAATTCTGAAGGAAAGGATTAATGCAGATCTGAAGAAAGAGTATCAATTCGCTAAAAAATCTCTGCCGAATAAGAAAAAGAAGCTTGACCACACAAGAGATGAAATTAAAAAGATTGAATCGAATCAGGATGATCCTGATCAAAGGCAGATGTTTAAATATTACAGAAATATTGAGGCAGATTTAACAAATGAAATAGAAAAGCAAAATGAAAGGTTGAAGGAGCTTAAAGTACAACTGCCGCAGATCTCCAAATCAACTCTCGAACGTGAGTTCTTACTCAATCATTTTGTAATCTTTGCAAGAGGAGGATATGGGCGGGCTGAACTTAGTTTCGCCTCAGATAAGGATCTTGGATATTGCCTGGATACTCAACAACTGAATGCTGCTGAAGCAGAAATTTGCAGGCAATTTATTGTTCATATTGAGCATCTGCTTCGCAAAGCAGGGATAGAGACTGCACACCAATATTTCGAACTTAACGAAGACTTATCTCGTTTTAAAGATCCATCTACAATACACACAATCCCTTCAATCCTGGAAAGCCGTGTTTTGCTGGGCAGTAAAAATCTAGTCAATGCCTTGAAACGTAGATTTTTTCAGATTTTGCCTTATGAAGCCTTTGTATTGAGTCAGATTCGTGAATACGATGAACGTACTGTTCCAGACCTCAATCAAATGAATCTAAAAGAAGATAAGGGAGGCTTACGTTCTCTGCAAATCCCCCTCTGGCTTACGGCCGCAACATTTGGTGTGTTTCCCAGCCAAACCGCAGAAATGCTGGCCCTGCTGATCCAGAAGAGAATTATTTCTCCCAGACAGGGATTTAAGCTTTGTCAGGCACTTGAATTCTTCTATGACTTACGCAACTTTTCTGCAACGGCAAAAAAGTTTCATTTTGATGATGAGGCACGGGAAAGCGGACTTTCTGATTTTGAAATTCAACCTAACATGATAAATGATGCTACAGAACGTCTTTATTTGCTGAAAAAAAACCGTTTTCAAAGCATTGATGATTTTGACCGGTATCGTCTGCAAATGTTGAATTACATTGAATATTTTTCACAGGCAATTTTGCAGCGTTTGCTTGATCGCACTATTGTGAGAACTTTCTCAAATTTTCAGGTTGTGGTCCATCTTGGTAAGCGACTTATTATGGAAGTTAACGCACTGGAAGGTTTGCCACAAGTTCCGATATCCCTGATATTTAATGACCCGTGTGCTTTACTGGAGCTGTTTGAATATGTAGGTCAATCAGATTACGATTTATCTTTTGACCTCAAGGATGAGATGGCGGACTTGATTAGAATTTTAACTCCAGATGTTATTGAAGCCAACAGAACTAATATTGCGGAGTGCTTCAGCATAATTATGCTTGCTCCGTTTGCAGCAAATACATTCCGTATAATGTTTGAAATATGTGAACCGATTAATGAAGATAATCAACCACATACTTTGATAGGTTGTTTCATTCCGGAAACAAACAAAATGCGTTTTTTACTGCGGAACCTTGCTGATCACCAACATCCTGTTTGTACACATACACTTAATGCCTTGGATAAATCTCAGAGGGAACTTGACAGGCTGAAAAAGGATTATCAGGAGTTACATCAATATCTTGAACCAAAACATATAATTGCTCTCAAATGGGGTGTGCTTTTCCATGATTTGGGAAAGATTGATCCTCATGCTGATCATGAAGTTTCTGGGACATCGGTTGCTGTTAAAGCTTTAGAGAAAATCGGTTATCAGGACCAGGAATTATTTACATTGGTTTCTCTTCTGATAGTACATCACTCAACAGTGGTGCAGCTCAGTAGAACATCAGCTTATTTTGACCAGGCGCTTCAGAACTTTTTTGAGATTGCCGACCGTAACTTAATAAATATTATATTGATTTTCCTTTGTAATATTTCAGATTTTAGTTCTGTAAACGAAAGCAATGCACGCTCTACACGGGGATTGAGAGCTTTTTTTGATGAAACATATCGTGTTTTTGCAGAAATGAGATCCTCTAAACTGCCTGAGGAATCAATGGAATTCATCAACACATACCTGGATATCAAGAAAAATGATTTGGAGTCAGATACACGTATTGATTTATTAATAAACAGGAGCCTGCGTAACAATCTTGAATCAGTTCTGTTTACACCATTAGAGAAAATCAATACTGAAGAGAGAAAAAATCTGCAAAAATCAGAAGACGAATTACATATTTTGTGGCGTGACCTCAAGTTAGGTTCACTGGATAAGATTGGTACTGATCAAACAACTGATAAATTCATTAGAACGATACGGCAGTCAATCAGTAAGAAAACTTTGGAGTCTCTTACGGAGCGTTATAACCCAATGATTAACTGGTTTTTTGCCGCGTTTCCAAATCGATTCCTTCTCAGCTCACCACCGGGAATGCTTGCCGAAAATTTATCAATTTTCAACAAGCTTGATCGGTCAGCGATTGTAAATGTGATTACTAACGCAAAGGGAAAACTTAATGGGCTTTTAATTTATGTTCACGATCAGCCTCAAATTCACAGCCGGATTGCTTACACCTTAAAATTAAAGCACATCAACATTGAGTCAGCAAAGATAAATCAAATTCAATTCACAAGCGGTCAAGCAGCTTTTTGTTACTATCTCAAAGTGTCAAGAAGTGATGAGGATAATGTGATTTTCCCACGTGAACTGGAAACATCCATCAAAAGTAATACTCTCCCTTCTTTGAATTTTACGTCACAAACTTTTCTTTACAACACCAAACTACATCTTGAGTACCTGGAAGATGACAAAAAAGGTTACGTTGTCAGGGAAACAAACAATAAAGCTTCAGGAGATTTCCCCGTTTGGAACAGCAAATCCCTGGACAAAACAGAATTTTCCAGACAAGACAAAAATTATCTCCGCATCAAAATTACAGCAGAAGACGCGCCGATGGTATATTATAAAATGGTCAGCGCCTTTGATCATGTACAGGTGCCGATCCAGCAAGCTGTAATCACCACGATAGGACATCAGGTTATAGATACATTCTATATCACTCCATCTGATCACAAAAAAATTGTAAAATCAGATTTTGAAGAATCACTCAAACAAGTACTTATGAGTCCTTCAGAGATTTGAAATCACAATTTGCACAAATGTGATTAAAAAACTTGACTGTTAAACTGATTGTGTTAGTCTTTTTCGTACTTTGTATCAAGATGGCACTGAGGGATCTGGCCCGTTGAAGTGTTGAGCATCCTTTTTCAGCATAAAGGTGCTAATGCCAGCCCAACCGGAAATTTCGGTGGGAGTCGATGCGACTCGATTCGAGTAAAGTGCTGGACTACCTCAATTGTGGCCTGCCCTTATTAATTCTCGTCTATAAAGTCTTCTTGAACAGTATACTTTGATCGGGTTCATTGCTTGATTTGATTCTAAAAGCACTGATCGGAGTAAAACGGCTAATCTGATAAATTTGTTATTTTACTGAGAACAACATATGACCCTAATTGTTAGTCCTGACTATCACGCAGTTCCCATTCTGGAAAAAAACGGTATCCGCTGGATTCCGCCCTCCCAGGCAAAACGACAGGATATTCGTCCACTGAGGATTGGAATCCTGAATATAATGCCGCTTGGAGAAAAATATGAATTTAATATTCTCCATCCATTGGGGCTTTCTGTACTGCAATTAGAACCAATCTGGATTCGGCTGGAATCTCATAATTACAAAACATGGGAGCAGAATCATGTTCACGATATTTATCAAACATATGAACAGGCGACATCTGAGCAAAAACTTGATGGATTGATCCTGACAGGCGCGCCAGTGGAGACAATTGATTTTGAAGAAGTTCACTATTGGAAAGAAATCAAAAATATTTTAGCTGACGCGCGTCAAAATATCCCAAGCACACTTGGGCTTTGCTGGGCAGGTTTTGTGATGGCCTATTTGGAAGGAGTAAATAAGCTGAATTATGAACAAAAACTATTTGGGGTTTTTGAGTTGAAAAATCTTGATCCAGGACATCCTATCATTGGAGAGTTGGATGATGAATTTTATTGCCCGCAAAGTCGACATGCAGGACTTCCGGATGAAGCAATGGAGACAGCTTCAGATGAGGGACGCCTGAAATTACTGGCCTACGGAGCAGAAGCGGGTTATACTATTTTTTCCACTGCTGATGACCGTTTCATTGCTCATACAGGACATCCAGAATACAACGCGACTAGACTTGCGGATGAAGCAAAACGTGATGAGCATAACCCCGCGGTCCTGCCACCGGAAAATTTTGATTTTAATAATCCTCTCAATCGCTGGCGTTCGCATCGCAACATATTTTTCACTCAATGGGTACGTTATTGTTATCTAAGTGTCAGTACACAGGATATGACGGTTGCCCCGAAATTAATGGTGTCCAGCAAAGATTCAGCTTAAACTAAAATATTGGTTTTATTGATGCAGCAGATACAGGTCAAATTCTGACAGCCAAATTATTCAAATCATGACTTATAATTCCACATCAAAAAAGAAAAATGAGTGAAAAAGACAATGAACCGCCTAAATGGTTAAAAACATTATTTTCCACACAAGGCATTTTAACCGTAATTTTGTTATTAGGGATTTACTGGGTTTTTTTTGGGGAAGAAAAAAGTCGTGAGTCTTCAGGCTTCAGGTATTCTGCTCAAAATATTCCAATTGGAGTCAGTGATCAATTGAATCTTGAAGCAATCGAAAAACTGGGGATTGATTTGACAGAACATCTTGATCCGAAACTGATTCCGGCGATCACATCTGAAGCCCTGAGAGAAACTTCACAGGCGAATGTCTCTGAAGAAAGTTTTTTGCCTACACTGGTTAATAAAATATCAAATAAAATAAGAGACATAAGCACTATTGACCTGAATGAAGACGGAATAGCAGACCCTGTTTTGATAGTACCTCAAACAGAAACAGGCGATTCTGATTTTCTTGTATTCTCAATTTTAGTTCCGGATCCAAGTGAGGTCAGCACTCTTCCTGCCGGATCAGATCAGCAGGCATGGAGAGATATTGCGGAAAACAAATCGATCGAAATCATGACAGCTTCAGTAGTCCGTGGTTCTGGAAACGAGCTAAACATGCAGTCCGCGCCTAATCCACAGATGTATCAATCAGCAGGCGCACCTTATCCACCTTATTATGGTACAGGATATAGCATGACCAGTCTGTTAATGACGTCCATGATGATGTCAATGCTCTTTCGCCCACCTTATATCTGGGGAGGTGGTTTTGGTTATGGTTACGGATATGGCGGCCCAATGGCAGTAAGTTCTGTGCAGAATCGTCGCGGTACGGCTGCATCGTCATTAAAAAAAGCTGCTCCATCACACTCTGCCGCAAAGACGACTGGCGGAAGAAGTGTTTCATCCAACAAATTTCGTTCAACATCAAAAAAATCACTGAACAATATTAAAAGCACCAAGTTCCGCTCAGCAAACAGAAAAGCCACTGGTTCCGGATTTGGCAACAGCCGTTCTTTTCAAAGAAAGTCTGGTGTTGCAAAAACAAGAAGGCTTATGCCAAGGAAAAGATCTCTTTTTGGTGGAGGCAGACGTATGAGAGGATTTGGATTTGGAGGGTTTGGAAGAAGAAGACGTTGATAATATTTCAGAAACAGATTTATTCAGTTACATTCTTAACTGCACAATCTAAGAAGGTTCGTTAATTTCCCATTCCAGCTGATTAATTTCATAGGCTTCTGTATCCATCTGTGAAACATCGGGTTTGCTGCCTGAACCATATTTTGCCAGCGCACTTTGACGCATTTCTTTCATCTGTTTCATATAGGATTGATTTTCAAACAATTCCAGTTGTTTTTCATGATTAGGCGCATGTAATCTTGCTTCTTTTTCAATTTTCAAATGACAGCTTGAACAGAGCGGGATCAGGTTTTCCAGATCATTATTTCCGGGATTTTCATCAATGTGATGGACTTGTAAAACCATATCAGGATTTGTTTTGACACTGCATTCTTTGCCGCATCTGGCACAGTAGAAATTAAACAGTTCTCTTACATATCGAGATACTGTGTTCCATTCAGGATGATATCTGGAGTCAAGGGCCATTGATTCTTTACATGTAAAAGAGTCTTAACATTTATCTTTACGAACTATGCTAATTTCATTATAAATGATAGCATATTTTTGAACTTGTTTCCGTGTCAATATTACTTCAAATTGTTTTTTTTGGAATTAGCTGAGGAGCAAAATGTCTATAAATCGTGAGGAACTTATCAATATATTTTCTGTTGTTAGTTTTTTAGCGCACTATGAAAGAGATATGCATGCAGCAGAAAAGAAAGTGCTGATTGCAATGTTTAAAGCCTCCGCTGTTACTCATGAAGAACAAGAAAAAATGAAATCGACAACTTCACTGGATGAAATGTTAAATCAAATTCAATCTGATGATGCAAAACATACTCTGGTGGAATTGATGGCTTTAGTTGCTGGAGCAAACGGAGTGTTTGAAGATGAGGAGCGTGTTATCATTAAAAAAATAATGAAGCGGATTGGGATTACGGATGATCATCCATATTTCGATGATGACAATCTTGATATCC
The DNA here is from genome assembly GCA_001627865.1 of SAR324 cluster bacterium REDSEA-S27_B3. GTDB lineage: Bacteria > SAR324 > SAR324 > SAR324 > NAC60-12 > Arctic96AD-7. Next base: position 80,553 of record LUQO01000015.1, on the reverse strand, counting down.
CCACTGTTCGCGCAAATGTTAGTAAAATATTGAATTCATTAAAAACTATAACAGCCTGACAAGGAAAACCTAGCCATTCCAAGGTAATAACTGTATTAGATTATTATCTTCCGGCTCTTCTTAATAATATACTTGAGAATACAGTCTTCTAGAAGAAATCCAGAAAAATTTTTGGAGTATGTGAAACTGGAAGGTGTTGGGACGGATATTTACATATCCGTCCTGAAATGATTATTTTCGGGAGAAGCTGTGTGTCAGATGCGGTTTTCAGGCTCAAAGTCCATATGCAACTGGCTTATGATGGAGTCTGTTGCTTCAGTGTAGGATTCATCTAAAGCAAGATCGTTATTCAACAAGAATCCATTATCATTGTAATCAATCTTCTGGATTACGCCGCCTTTTTTGAGAAAACGTGCCAACGCGTCATTGATTTCCTCATGAGAAACTTCGCTTACTTTTTTAGCTGTCTTAGCCATTTGTTACCTTATTATAAATTTAGTGTTAACAACTCCTTTCTGAATGCAGCCGGCAGTTAAGTCTTTTTGACAAATATTAAAGCCCTTATTGCCCTCTGTGCTAACATTAGAAATTTGGGGGCTGAATTTTGTTAGCACTCACTTTATAGGAGTGCTACCAGTTTGTCAAGCTTTTTTTAAAAAAAATGAATTATTTTTCAAATTAATATATTTTGGCTGCATAATCAGTCACATAAAAATCAGAATTTATCAGTGCATCCATAAGCAATCAACACCATCCAATCCCATGTGAATAAGCAAACCCAGCGAAAAAATTCTTAAATGGGGTGAAAAGAGGAAGCCAAGATAAACCACAATTGCAGGCCATGTATGTAAGATATGTACACCAATACCGCAGCGGGTCGAGTCAAAAATCGGGTCAGAAAAAAGGTGGTCCAAATCAACAGCAATGGTTAATGCCATGATGAAAAACGGACTGATCCATTTATTCTGCCAAACAATTTTTGCCACCGCGAATGGTACAAAAAAGTGGAGGATCATGTGCAGGATGGTGCGTTCCATTAAGAAATTGTTTTTGAATTATTGAATTAAGTTTTTATAATTCAGGATGCATGATTAAACTTCTTCCTGTGAAAAGCACATAACATCTTGAATATTCTCTGCAGCACATAACCACATAATCAGTCGGTCAATTCCCAGAGCCATTCCTGAACTTTCAGGCATTCCCTGCTCAAGACTTTTTAGAAATTTTTCATCCAATGGAACTGCTTCACGTCCCTCTGAAAGTCTGTTTTTCAAGTCTTGCTCGAATCGGCGGCGTTGCTCAAAGGGGTCTGTCAATTCAGCAAATCCATTGGCTAATTCCATGCTGTTCACATAAAGCTCAACACGCTCCGCAAATCCGGGACGTTCTGCAGATTGTCTTGCAAGACTTGCCAGGGGAAGAGGCCAGTCATAAACAAACAGAGGAGTTGATTCGATAAACTTTGCGTGGATATGGTTCCAGAGTTGAAAAAAAGTTTGTTCATAAGCCAACGACTCTGTGAGTTTTGAAACATCAGGAAAATCGACAAATAACTTCTCATTTCCTGTTTGTTGTGCTTTTGTGCGCAGTTTTTCAGCAGTTTCAGAACCATCTAAATCAATGTCCAAATGTTTTTTAAATAACGCACTTACAGATTCACGCGGCCACGGTGGTGATGGGATCTTTATGGAAAGGTTATCTGACGCAACTGTTACCGCAAGATTTACAACAATTTGCTCAATATCAGTCATCAACTTTTCCAATGGTTGATGAGTTCGGTACCACTCAAGCATTGTGAATTCAGGGTTGTGCAAGTGGCCTTTTTCAGCATCACGAAAGCAGTGAGTTAGCTGATATATTTTATTAAAACCACCAACTAATAGCCGCTTCATTTGAAACTCCGGAGAGGTTATTAAGTATCCTTTATCTGTTTTTATAGGGTAAAACTGCGCTTCCGGACTTGGTGCTGAAACAAGCAGTGGTGTTTCTGTTTCAATAAAATTTTGCTGGTCAAACCATTTTCTTATTCCGCCAATAATTTTATGGCGTGTCCGGAGCAGTTCCATTCTTGCAGGTTTTTTTACCGGATGTATCCAGCGAAGAATATCTCCTTGTGCATCAAAATTTAATGCAGATTGTTTAATATTTATATTTTCCAACCTGCTGTGTTGATTTATCACAAATGAAATTAGTGATCCCACTGGCAGCTCAATTTTTTCTGCCAGAATAAAATGATACAATTGTTCCTTAATCAAAACTAAAATTTGATTGTCATGCTCAGAGTATTATAAAACCCGTCCATGGTACGAACCTGATGGCAGAGAACCTTCCGAACTACGCGAAGAGCTGGACATGATCAGTAATCTATTTAATTTTTACCTGAAGTATTTTAGCTGGAATTGAGGAGACAATATTTTCTAGGAAAAATGATTAGACGGATTTGATGTTTTCCCTCAAAGTTTTTACTCTGAGGGACAATGGAGCTATGCTGCTGGGAAAATACCTGCTTTGAAGAACTTGTGTGTTGGAAATGATTTTATGCTTACAAGTATTTGTTTCTAAATAAATTGCTTTAGAGCTTTAGCTAAGATTCACTTTTTACTCGTTCCACATATTCGCCTGTTCGTGTATCAATTCTTAGATTATCACCTTCATTAATAAATAGAGGAACGTTAACGGTATATCCGGTGGTAACTATCGCAGGTTTCGAAGCACCTGTAACAGTATTACCCTTCTCTCCCGGGGCAGTTTCTGTTACTTCCAAAACAACAAAATTAGGCAAGGACAATCCTATTGGTCGTCCCTGATAATAACTAACTTCTACATTCATGTTTTCAGTCAAATAATTAGCATTTTCCCCAACAATGCTGTTTTCCAGACTCACTTGTTCATAATTACCGGAGTCCATAAAATGATAATTGCCGTCACTATAAAGATACTGCATGGTACGATCTTCCGTGTCAGCAGGTTTTAGTTTCTCTCCGGATTTAAAAGTTCGATCTAAGACAGCGCCGGTTATCAAGTTTCGGACCTTGGTCCTGGTAAATGCTGAACCTTTGCCTGGCTTTACAAACTGAAATTCGATTACGATGAATGGTTCACCATCCATTTCAATCCTTAATCCTTTTTTAATATCTGAAGTATCGTACACTGAAATTATTTGGTTGATAATATTATGCTGTTTTTAAAATGTAGCACTGAATATGACTAAAAGGAAAAAGTTCATGTTTCAAAATGCAGCTTTGAATAATTGAGCAGAAATGCCCATTTCCTATGATTTTAACTTATTTTGAAATGAAAGGGTATTACAAGCATAATAACAAATCTAGTTTATTTTATGAAACTCGTGATCAGATTAAATCCTTCCCATGTTTCAGAAAAATTTCTTAAGCATGAAAAATTACATATCTCGATAGTATTTTAAAAAAAAGAAATCTGCTAAAGAATTTAGATTGATGTCTTCAACAGTAATCTCCAGACTTGCGCCCACTCCAAGCGGCAATCTTCATATTGGCAATGCTTTTAATTTTTTGCTGACATATTTACTTGTACATTATCATGAAGGATTATTGCATCTTCGAATTGATGACCTGGATGGTCCAAGAGTTGAGCGTTCCTCTGTGGAGGATATATTTGTACAATTGGAATGGCTTGGTATTGACTATCATTATGGTCCATCCGGACCGGATGAATTGTACTCAAGACATTCACAACAGTTACGCATTGATCGATATCACCATACAATTGAAGTTCTAAAGAAATCAGGGCACTTGTTTGCCTGTGAATGTTCGCGCTCTGAAATCAGACAATTCTCCAGTAGTACAAATTATCCAGGAACATGCAGAAATAAAAAACTTGATTTTATGAAGGAAAATCAAGCTTGGAGAGTTAAAGTACCTGAGGAAACTATAGTCAGCTGCAGGACTTTAACAAACCAAAAGAAGAATATCGATTTAACAACAAAAATGGGTGATTTTGTAATCAGAAGAAGAGACGGTCTTCCTGCATATCAGATTGCGTCACTGATTGATGATCTGGAAATGGGTGTAAATCTTGTAGTTCGGGGACATGATTTACTGGCATCTACCGCCGCGCAGCTTTTTCTGTCAAAATGCTTGAAAGATTCATTTTTTCCTGCTGCTTACTTTGTCCACCATCAACTGATGAAAAATGAATCTGGAGAAAAACTTTCTAAATCATCAGGAGATCATTCTTTGCAAACGTTACGGTTAAAATATAGCAGTCCGTCTGTTATTTTTCAGCAAAGCGCAAAACTGCTCAATCTTCCATTTCAGGATATTCAGACACTTGAAGACTTGAAAGAAGTGTTCCTGTCAGCAATGGTTCAAAATAACCGTTTGATGTCTTTACTGGACTAATTGGAAATGTTTATGAAATGAATTGGACTTCCAGAATTTCTACTTCAATTTTACCTTTGGGAATAGGTATGGTAAGTGTATCACCTGCAGACCTGCCGATCAAGGCACGCGCAATAGGCGAGGAAATAGAAATTTTATTTTGCTTAATATCTAACTCATCATCACCTACAATCTGATAGTTCCGGACTTCTTCAGTATCAATGTCCTCAAAAGTAACTGTTGCTCCAAAGACGACCTTATCTCCGGAAAGTTTTTCAATATCAATTACATTTGCATGTGCCAGTTTCGCATTCAGTTCCTGGATTCTGCCTTCAATAAACCCCTGCTGTTCTTTCGCGGCATGATATTCTGCATTTTCCTTTAGATCACCGTGCTCCCTTGCGGAGGAAATAGCATTCACTACCGCAGGCCGCTCAATGCTGACCAGCTGTTTCAGTTCCTTTTTTAAACTTTCATATCCCCCCTTGGTTATAGGGTAAGAGTCTTTCATTGATGAGTTATCTAAAAAAATTTTACTTTGCTGTCTCAATTATAAAATAAAGAAGATCAACAGGATAGATGGTGGGAGTCAAATAATCAAGTTGTGTGATTCATCGCAAGCTAGGCATAACCCATTTGTATTGATCGCGGTAAACAGAGATCATTTCACCGCGGTCATCATCAGGCATGTTACGTCTAATTATACGCGCTAAAGAGGTGTTCATTTCCTGTAAATTTTGCATGGCATAGTAATGTGAAACTCTTCTATCCCAGCATTTTTTCACTTTCCTGGATTCATAAACTGAATCTGATGCGGCATAGAATGCCTGATAGAGCTGATTGTCACTTCTTTCGTCAAAAAACAGAGCTAATCCAGACTTTGCTTCCTCATGAAGATTAAAGGCTCGTTCAATCACAAGATCAGCGCAGTTTGTTGGTGTGGTCTGTTCTTTTGTAAAACCGATAATATTTGAACATCCGGAACCAACAAAGAGAATTCCGGAAACAATAAAAAACAATAATTTATTTTGTGACACTAAACTCATTTTTTTCTGTTCAATTTGTTATAAGGTTTATAAGTCAAACAAGCGATGACCAATTCCATTAATTATTCAATGAAAATGATCTGTTATTTTATTCGGCAAATATGCGTGAAACTTTAGAATAAATTTGATGTATTTCCTTTTTATACTATGGTGATGCTCAACTTCGTCAATTGTTCCACTTCGCCTTCCAATATGTCTCCTCTGTTCAAAGGACCAACACCTTCTGGTGTTCCGGTGAAAATCAAGTCTCCCGGACAGAGTTCAAAATATCCGGACAGGATTGATATTATTTCAGGTACCGACCAGATCATTTCCGAAATATCCCCCTGTTGACGAATCTCTCCGTTAACATTTAATGTGATCTTACCCTGTTCCAGGTGTCCAACTTCATCTACTTTATGTAGTACAGAACAAGGTGCAGAATGGTCAAATCCCTTTGCAACACTCCAGGGGCGGCTTTTCTTTTTGGCCTCTTGCTGCAGATCACGCCGGGTTAAATCCAAACCAACTGTATAACCAAACACATGATTGAGTGCTTCAGTTGTGGGAATGTTGATCCCTTTCATTCCTATAGCAACAACCAATTCAATTTCATGGTGCAAATTTTTTGTTGCCGGAGGATAAGAGATATTTGAGCCATGACGACAAACCGCATCTGCAGGCTTGCTGAAGAAAAAAGGCGCATCACGTTCAGGATTTGACCCCATTTCACGCATGTGTTTTGAATAATTCTGTCCAACGCAATAGATTCTGTGAACAGGAAAAAGCTCTTCAGTTCCGGTGACAGACAGCGCTGGTATTTCATGTTTTGCAAAAACGTATCTCATCTCTTTTCATCTACATTGTTAAAATATTTTCATCTAATTTCATTCCTGGCTTTGCGGAAACCCGCAACCATCATTTTGTTTTGTCAACGCATGTTTGTCAACATAGATGATTGCATAATCTCACTATACTGCTTATGCTGAATCGAACAGCATTTGCAGATCATGATACAAAATGGTTAAACGTTGTAAAATTCAAACATTTGCTTAGCAACTAAAAGCTTTTGAGGCATCTTCAGAATAAAAATCTTTGAATTATCCAGTAATCCATGCTGAAAAACAAGCTCTCCTTACAGATCGGCTGGGGTCATTGTGATCCAGCAAAAATAGTTTTTTATCCGAATTATTTCATTTGGTTTGATCAGAACGCACATCTTTTATTCGATAAAGCGGGAGCAAACATGGCCGATCTGATGGAGGAATATGGGGTTGTGGGACTACCAATTGTGGATACACATGCAAAATTTCTTTATCCATCTTCTTATGGTGACTTGATCGAAGTCACAAGTTGGGTCAGTGAGTGGCGTGAAAAAACGCTGATTACATCACATGAAATCCACAACAAAGGTCAACTTGCCGTAAAAGGCACTGAAGTACGTGTATGGGCAAAACAGCATCCCGAAGACCCCAAACGGTTGCAGGCGAAATCCATTCCGGACTCTCTAAAAGTCCGCTTTGAGGGATAAGTCTTGTTTTTTTATCATCATCTTGAAATCCTGAAATTGTTTTTGTTTGAAGCCACTGCATTTGTTCTTGTAAACCAAAATTATTCCAGAAGTCCTGATCTTCAGCTTTCAGGAAAGGTGGATTAATGTTACTTCCATTTCCAGGAGAAAATATATCAGCATGCCAACACTAACAAGTTTAGCAAAATCCTGTGGTTGAGCAGCAAAATTCGGTCCGGTCGGATTGAAAAAGCTACTGTCTTCTTTGCCGCAAAATTATGATAAAAATGTGCTGGTTGGATTTGACACCAGTGATGATGCTGGAGTGTATCTGCTGAATGATGAGCAGGCTCTTGTCTTCACCGCAGATTTCATCACACCACCGGTAGATGATCCATTCATATACGGTCAAATTGCTGCAGCCAATTCACTCAGTGATATTTATGCAATGGGAGGCAAGCCATTAACTTGCCTGAATCTTGTTGGATTCCCTTCAGGGAAACTTGATGATGAAATTTTAGAGGGAATAATTACAGGCGCACTGCAAAAAATAACTGAGGGGGGAGCAGTCCTTTTAGGAGGTCATACCACCGATGATGATGAACCAAAATTTGGACTGACAGTGACCGGTCTTGTTCATCCTGATAAAATTTGGAGAAACAGCGGAGCGCGGCCTGGTGATCATTTGATCCTGACTAAGGCAATCGGCAGCGGAGTTTTGTTAAACGCCAATAGGAAGAAATTGGTTACAGAAAAAGCGATGCGGGAATGTCTGGATTCCATGATCAAACTTAATAAAACAACAGCGGAAGTGATGGACGGTTTTGAAATACATGCTGCAACAGATATCACTGGATTTGGTTTCGCGGGGCATGCCCTGGAAATGGTTCCTGGTGCAGACTTAACATTTAATTTTACTTTGAATGAAATCCCGGTTTTGAACGAGGCAATGCAAATGTATCAAAATGGTATCGCCACAAGAGTTAATAAAATCAACCGCAGCATGGTTGAACAATATTGGTCAATTCCCCAGGAATGCACTCCTGAGCAGCAGGAACTATTACTTGATCCGCAAACCAGCGGTGGTCTTTTGTTTGCTGTTCCGGAAGATCAATCCGCTTCAATTTTGGCAGCACTGCATGATGCTGGTGTTACCTCTTCCAAACGTATAGGCTTCGTAAGCAATTACAACAAAGCAAAACTGATCTTCAATTAATACCCCCTCCTGAATAACACTCACAGTTTAAATCACAATTTATAAAATAACTTGAAAATACTCAGTATTTTAGATATACTGAGAAGTTATTTTTTATTTTATTTTCTAATTTACTCGTTATAAATATCAGATTGGGCTATGAACCCCGCATCACAAAAAATTCTTGAAAACACCAGAAATATCGGTATCTCCGCTCACATTGATAGTGGTAAAACAACACTTACGGAGAGAATACTGTACTATACAGGAAAAATTCACAAAATTGAAGAAGTCCGCGGAGGTGGCTCCGGAGCAACGATGGATCACATGGAACTGGAAAAAGAAAAAGGAATCACCATCACCTCTGCTGCAACCAGTGTGGATTGGAATGACAAAAAAATAAACATTATAGATACACCCGGCCATGTTGATTTTACAGTTGAAGTTGAACGTTCTCTTAGAGTTCTTGATGGAGCAATAATGATTCTTTGCGGAGTGGCAGGTATACAGTCACAATCGATTACTGTAGATCGTCAGATGAAACGCTACAATGTACCGCGTCTTGCGTTTGTAAATAAACTGGACCGAATGGGGGCAAATCCACATAATGGGATAAAAGGGATTTGTGAAATTCTTAAATTGAATGCTGTTGCCATGCAGCTGCCGATTGGGCTTGAAGAAGATCACAAAGGAGTGCTTGACCTGATCACAATGAAAGCCAATTATTTTGACGGTGAACATGGGGATGAACTGCGCACTGAGGAAATCCCTAATGATATGCTGGCAGATGCGGAGACATATAGGGCAGAGATGTTGGAGGCAGTTTCCATGTTTGATGATCAAATGATGGAAGATTTGCTTGAAGATAAAGAGATTTCAGAAGATACCATCCACGCAGCAATAAAAAAAGGTGTACAGGCACTTGAGTTCTGTCCTGTATATATGGGAAGCGCGTTTAAAAATAAGGGTGTTCAATTGCTCCTTGATGCAGTCACTCGCTATCTGCCGTCACCTCTTGAAGCAGTGTCAACCAAAGCTACTGACATCAAAACACAGGAAGAAATTATTTTGAGTTGTGATCCGGACAAGCCAACTGTGGCAATGGCTTTCAAGCTTACAGAAGAGCAGTTTGGACAGTTGACATACACCCGTATTTACCAGGGTAAACTGTGTAAAGGTGAGCAAGTCATTAATTCCAGAACAGGCAACAAAATGCGAGTCGGCCGCATGGTAAGAATGCATTCTAATGACCGTGAAAACATTGATGTCGCGGAGGCAGGTGATATTGTAGCGATGGTCGGTGTCGATTGCGCTTCAGGTGATACTTTTTGCGGCGAAGGAGCCCGTGTTTCATGTGAATCTATTTTTGTGCCGAATGCTGTTATTTCTCTGGCAGTAAAGGGAAAAAATAATGAACAGCACATAAAAATGAGTAAGGCAATGGGACGATTCACACGGGAGGATCCGACTTTTCACGTTACTACTGACGAAGAGTCCGGAGACACGTTAATTTCAGGGATGGGTGAACTTCACCTGGATATTTATATTGAAAGAATGCGTCGTGAATTTGGAGTAGATGTAATTGTTGGCGCTCCTCAGGTTAACTATCGAGAAGCAATTTCCTCTGCGGCAGAATTTGATTATTTGCACAAAAAACAAACCGGTGGATCAGGACAGTTTGCCGGTGTGAGTGGAGCTATTGAACCACTGCCTCTGGATCATGACGAGGGGTTTGAATTTGTTAACAAAATATTTGGTGGCTCAATTCCATCTGAACATATTCCCGCATGCGAAAAAGGCTTTAGAGATGTAATGGAAAAAGGACCCCTGGCTGCATTCCCCATGGTTAATATCAAGGTCACACTAAACGAAGGGAAATACCATGAGGTTGATTCAAGTGATTTAGCTTTTCAGCTTGCATCACGCTACGCTATGCGTCAGGCAGTCGGGAAGGCAAATGCGGTGTTGCTGGAACCTGTTATGAAAGTAGAGATTGAATCTCCAAGTGAGTTTCAAGGACCAGTGATCGGAGATCTTAGTTCCAGGCGGGGTGTGGTTTACGGCACAGAAATGAAAGGCGATGAGACAGTAATCAATTCGGGAGTCCCCCTTGGAGAAATGTTTGGTTACGCGACAACTCTTCGTTCTATGACTGCGGGAAAAGCAAATTACTCCATGGAATTTGAAAAGTATGCAGAATGTCCAAAATATGTTCAGGAAAAAGTGATTAAGGAACGACAGGAGAAACTCAAGGAGAAAGAGGATTAAGACAGATGGAATTCAGCAATTTGTTCCACTACTGTTTCTTGCATCTCAATGGTCATTCCAGGATAAATAGGCAGAGCAAGTACTTCTTTTGCGGCAGTTTCTGAAACAAGGAAATCACCTTTCTTTCCTCCCAAATGCAGAAAACATTCTTGCAGATGAAAAGGGAGTGGGTAATAAATTTCAGATGCAATTTCCCGTGCTGACAAAAAGGACTGCAACTCATCTCGCCTTTCAGTCCTGATTACATACTGGTTATATATATGAGGATTTTGTAGAGTATCAGGATGCCTGACTTGTGGTGTCTGAACTTTTCCTGCTAAACCTGCTTCAGCAAATAACCTATTGTAGTTTTTAGCATTTTCTTGACGCTGCCTGTGCCATCCATTTAAATAAGGCAGCTTAATCCGGATCACCGCCGCCTGAATTGGATCAAGTCTGAAGTTGCCTCCGATCACTCGATGGTAATATTTTCTCTCACCTCCATGCACCCGTTTTAATCGCAAAAGTTCAGCCAATTCAGAGTTGTTGACTGTAACGATCCCACCATCTCCTATTCCTCCTAAATTTTTTGAAGGAAAAAACGAAAAACAGCCAAAATCCCCTAAACTCCCCGCACGCTTCTTTATCCCATCAACTTCACATTCAGCGCCAATTGCCTGCGCGCAGTCTTCAATTACAGGAATATCAAACTGTTCTGCAATTTTATTAATTTCAGCCATATCTGCGCATTGTCCGTATAGATGAACAGGAATAATTGCTTTTGCTCGGTTTCTATTTTCCTCATCCATTTCGGACAAAGTCATTTTCAATTGCTCCGGATCAATATTGAAGGTTTCCGGATCAATTTCCACAAATACAGGAGTCGCATTCAATCGTGCAACTACTCCTGCAGTGGCAAAGAATGAGAAGTTACTTGTTAACACAAAATCTCCGGGGCCAACGTCTAAAACCATTAAAGAAAGCAACAGCGCATCGGTTCCGGAAGATACTCCAACTGCGTCTTCAGTACCGCAATATTCCGCTATTTCTTTTTCAAGGCCATCAATTTCAGGCCCCATGATATAACGCGTTGAATCAATAACCTGGGTTACTGCATCAACAATTTCATCACGCAACTCCTCCAATGGAGGACGCAGATCAAGCAAGGGAACTTTCATGTATGAAGTGAATGGAGTTTTTCTGATTAGTTAGTGAGTAAAAACTGGAGATTGATGATAAAATTCTCAAATTGAATCTGAAAGCTCAAAATCAAACAAGAACCCAAATATCATATAGAGCGTGTGTATATGCTGTTATGGCGAATCCACGCACAAAATAGAGGACTGTAAACAACAACCCTGCTGACCATCGAAACATGAAACTGTACAGCTCCCATGAATCAGCCATGGTACCGACATAGTGGCTAAGTGAGAAAAGGAAGGATGCAAGTAAAACTGATACTACAACCGCAATGACATATTTCTTGAATAGAGGTTTTAGCAGAAAAAAGAGCAGATTCAGTAAAAGCACTCGAAAAATAATCTCTTCGAATAAACCAGCACCTATTGAAAGTGCCAGATTTTGTATTAATCCATTTCCCGTTCCTCCGGAGGCAAGCCCGCTTAGTCGTAAAATAGACTGCAGCACTGTTCCAAGAATCAAACTGTAAGCAAGAGCCTCAGCGAACATCAGCGCAAAGTAATTTGCCTTCAGTTTGATTCCCCTAGCTTGGGTTTTAGCTAATGGAATTAAAGCCAGTGAGATGCCGATCAGCACAAAGGCCAGGTGTTGTGCTTGCAGATCAAAGGCCATTAAAAAAGTGCGGATCCAGACATCGGCGGCATTTCTGATTCCCCAATATCTTGACTGGCTTAGGACAATCAGAATTTCATAAATAATCAGCAAAGGCAGCGCTGCAACCACAGAGTAATATGCTGAGCGAGAATAACGCCAATAATTACTCATCCACTATCCGTTATGACTATTAAGAAATGAAAAGATATAATCTGGAAGCTAATATAAGACACACTTCAGAAGCGTGTAATTTGGACAGAGTCTATGTATTTAAGGTTTTTAAGTTTGTTTGCCAACTCTTTAGTTTCTGAACGCTCCAATTTCCCTACACGTACCCGATAAAGTGTTTTATTGCCTGCAGTGTGCTGAAAGATAAATGCATCATCAAAACCGTTTTTCCTAAGCTTTTCAACCAGCTTTTTTGCATTTTCATGTTTGCGGGAAGCAAATACCTGGACGGTGTATCTTGCATCTTTTTTGGTTACTGCAGCAGGTTTTTGTACAACAGGAGTCTTTACTGCATCCGGACTTGCTGGTGAGGTAACAATTTTTGAATCTGATTTTGGGACTTCAGGTTTTTCCGGCTTCGATATTTCCGTTTTGGAGAGTTCGGTTTTTTCAGCCTCAGCAGATTTTGGTTTTTCAGGAGTAACAGGTTCAGGTTTTTTTGGAGTTTTCAAATCAGGCTTTTCAGGTGTTTTTGTCAGCTCTTCAGTTTTCTTTTTCAAGACACGCAATTCTTCCAGATCAAGTGATTCCTGATCTTTTTTTCGCTCGCTCAATCCAAAGAACTTCAGGTCTTCTTCTGACAATGGTTTATCAGCTGAAATATCTGTATCCACATCAGGATATTCTGGCGGACGCTGCATACTTTTTTCAGTAACCATCCCCAGATAAAAAACAGCAACAAGACTGAAGGTACTCAAAGAAATTAGGAGCACAACAATCGGTAAGGACAGATGAATTCGAAAAACTTTTTTCCCTTGTGATTCCTGCATATCAACTATTTATTTGCTTTGACTGACTGGGGCCACCTTCCCATGGTCCTTTAATTGTGGGTTTCTCCAGGAACTGACTTAAATTTTTCAGAAAATTCTCTCGGCTAATTTCCCGAGCGCCCAAACTCAAGAGATGTTTTGTAGTCATTTGACAATCGATCATCTTTATACCTACCTGCTGAGCAAATTCTGCAAGTGCTACTAAGGCCGCTTTGGAAGAGTTACTAATTGTACTGAACATCGATTCCCCAAAAAAACATTGTCCCAACGAAATTCCGTACAGACCTCCTGCTAATTCATCATCAAGCCAACTTTCAACAGAATGTGCATAACCTTCCTGATGCAATTCAGTGTAAGCTTGCTGCATTTCCGGAATAATCCAGGTTCCTTTACCTTGTTCGGTTCTGACATCAGCACAGGCTTTGATAACATTCTCAAATGCAGAATCGAAGCGTATTTCAAACTGTTCCTTACGCAGTACTTTGCGCAGGCTGCGGGAGATTTTCAACTCTTCCGGAAACAATACCATGCGCGGATCTGGAGACCACCATAAGATAGGTTGTCCCACCTCATACCATGGAAAAATTCCCTGGCGGTATGCCGCAAGTAATCGTTCTTTTGTTAAATCACCTCCAACCGCTAATAAACCGTCAGCTTCGGCTTCTTCTGTCGGCGGAAATAATGGGACATCAGGAATAAGCTGATACACAGGCATGGCAACGTAATATAGATGGCATTGAATTTTTTTTGCCTCAATCAGACTTAAACGAAGCGCAGACGATTTTTGGTTACTTGCGCATATCAGTCAGGAAAAGGCAATTCTCATGCCATAAAATGGCTAGCAGATGGAAAGTAAAAAGAGGCGCGAAGAGTACTGTAAGTTAAATTATCTCAGATAATTCGCTTGTTTTTGATGCTCTAAATTATTTCTTAAGGGGAATTAATGTAGGCATGCAAATTTGAAATTTCCTGATCCAAATGAGGCAGTAAAGGCATTATGTTGGTGGTCCTTTTTGGTTTGTAATGATTCGGATATTTTCCTAATACAATTTTTTTAGTTAGAAGTTCCTTTGAAGAACCAAAAATCTGGGGTCCAATACTTCCCTGTTTTTTTGGATTATTATTATGACATGCTACACAATTAGCAAAATAAACAACCCTGCCTTTCTCAATATCTGATTTTGATCCAATGGTCTCATTGACTTTATTTTGACCCTGTTCTGATTCTGCCTCATCCTGTTTTTGTTTTTTCTTTTCACAACTGGAAATAAGCAACAAAAGTAGTAGAGCTAAAAAATATCTTCGCATTCTTTGAAATGGATTTATGTGTATCTGAAGAGGAGATATTTTTACTGCTCCCGGAATGGAGTAACAGGGAGCAGTAACAAGTGGCGGAAGGTAAGTTCTTAATAATGGCTATCAGCGCTTTTTTTGCAGGTTTTCAGCAAGATACGCAAGCACTGATTTATCGTTGATTGATTAGCACTTATACCAGTAAACCTATAGCTCCAAAAAGAACAACCGTAAGGATCACACCTGAAGTGATGACGCCTTTCACGCTTGCCATAGGCCCTGGTTTGCCGACTATGGCGTTAATTTCAATCAATCCGATAATTATTGCCAATACCCAAAAAAGTGTTGTGTAACTCGTTTCTTCTGTCACAACAAGAGGGTAGTGACTTGCTGATCCCATAAATAAAAGCATCGGGAATGAAAACAAGGTGTTTGTTCTTGATGCCAGTCCTGCTTTTGCAGTACAATCCGCGACTTCTGGCAGAGGCTCACCGCCTTCAGCAACCTGATTAGTTGATGCAATAACGATTTGCTGTTTGGGCCAAATAATCAGCCAAACATTTAAAAACATCAATGTTCCGAGAACGCTGCCGGTAAGAATTAATATTCCCCAGGATGATGCAAAAACTCCCCATCCACCTTGCACTCCTTTGCTGTGCAATGTCAGTGCGCCTGCCAGGAATGTAAACATAGCCCCCCATCTAAACCACCAGAGAGCCCGAGGGACAAGTTTCTGAATTGCTGCCGATTTTGCGGAAGCTTCAGTTTCCTTAAACCATTCTCCTTGAACAAAATTGAAATAATATAATAACCCAATCCATGTAATACCCGCTAGAAAATGAATCCAGCGCAACAGCATATCCCATGCCTGTATTGAGAAAATTTCCATAGTACCTCCTGATTATTAATGAATTAAAGTGTAAAATTTACATTGTTTTTCAGCATTATTCAAGATTTTTTCTTTAAACTGCTTGCAAGCGAGTCCAATAATTCTTCCACTTCTCTCTTCGGATTGTGATGAAATGAATAATCAAGCACACAATCGGCTATCGAATTGTAGCGTTCATTGCGGAAAGAGATAAGTTCTCTATAGCAGCGTCTGAGGGCGTTTTGATGGGTTTCTCCCTTGCGAGGCTTATATTTCCCCTCCCAGATTACCGGTTTCGGATCATTAAGGTAGGCTTCAAAAAGCTCTTCATGTTTTTCCGCGGGAAGTTTCAAATGTACCATCTTTGTAAAAGTACGCAGACGTTTGAGCAGATTTTTTTTGAGGTAAATCAGACTTCCTGTGGTGTCCACCACAACCGGAAAATTGTTTTCAACAGACTGTTCCAATTCATCACAAATCTGCTCAATAACAGCTTCTTCCAGTTCCAGATATAATTTCTCTGCTTCAGTGTATCCTTCAGAAAATGGTTGTCCCATCCAATTGGCAAGGTTTAATGTTGCCTTGCCTTTCTTGGAGAGTTCCAGCCCCAGACGTTCGGCAATCATTTTGTCACAATTATACCTTCGGTATCCTTTTTCTTCCATTCTTCTCGACCAGTATGACTTTCCTGCTCCGGACATGCCGATCAAAGCGAGGTTAACAGTGTTTGTTTTCCTCAGTGTTTGGGGAACCGCAGGCTCTGGCATAGATTTAAGAGTAATATGTGAAGCGGGAATTTCGCCAAATCAGGAATGATTCAGCAGATTGGAATTTTCAATAAATTCATATATTGTTCATCGTTCAAGCGAAAAATACCTTTTACATTAGAAATACTTACACATGTTTCGTTTGGGTCAAGACCCAGTACCAAATGCTTTTCCTCATCCAATTGAAGGAAATAAAAAATTGTCAGGTTTTCCTGCATTTCCTCAAAATAGAAACCAACCTTGACAATTCCTTTCGATATAAGGTCTTCAATTAAATCTTGCAGATCATCTTCTTGTAATCCGGGAATATTCTCGAAAGCACCGGAGAAAGGAAAAGTGCTGATCGCGTATTTAAGAATTGCTTCTTCCAGTCCATTTCCCAGCATCGAAGCCTGAATTTTTTCGAAACCAATTTTTCCCTCAACAGACTCTACCTTTTTTTTGCTCTCAATTTTCATCCCTTCCTCTCCATTTTGTAATGTTGATGCAAGTCTGATTTCTGCTTTAGATACTTCAGGTTATCCGTTTCCTTTTCCAATAGTAAAGTTTTTTTCTTTAAAAACCCAATCATATTATTTTAATGTCCCAAAGTATCCAAGACTACGTTCCACCACAAGAAATGTTGTTACTGAAAGCAAAAGCAAAATCACCGCAACTGCTGAGGCGTAAGAAAAACGATATCCTGAAATTGCTCCATAAATTTCCAGCGGAAGAGTGCGTACTGTGTGATCAGCAATCATCATGGTGGAATTAAGTTCTCCAAGAGAAAGCGAGAAGCTGAAGAAAAAGGCAATCAATAAAGTTTTCCGCAGCCATGGCCATAAAATCCGGAAACCGTATTCAAATGGGTTTTTGCCCAGCATTTTTGATTCGCTGTGCCATTGCGTTGGAATAGTTTCCAAAGTCGGCAAAACAACTCTTATCCAATAAGGACAGGTCAGCAGCGCGTGCATTGCTATAACCACAAATATAAGCGGAACAGTTTCAGTCAGATGCCTCTGATAAAAATGGAACCATGCTACACCAAAAACTACTGTTGACAATGCAAGTGGAAAAAGTGTCAGCATTTCCCAGAATCTGCGTAGCGTACCTTTTCGGTAGGCAATTAAACTAACAAGTCCAAGTCCGCATAAGGATGATAACAGCGCGCTTCCAAAACCAATGCGCAAGGAGTTCCAGAGAGACGGCAGGAACTGATTGTTTTCACGCCAGCTGAATAATCTGCTGTACCATTCCACTGTGTAAATCCATTCTCCATTCTCAAACTTGCGGAATGAATCCACAACAATAGCAGTCAGAGGTCCCAAGGCAAATATCAGTACAACTGCAATCCAGAACAAAGCAAACCATGCTTGTGAGGAACGCTCCCTCAGCTTTTCCGGAAGCCAGATTTTGATTCCGGATTTCTGTTCAACCCTTCGGTCTCTTCCTCTGAGCAATATTGCCATGCCGATCAGGCTCAATCCGCCTTGAAGGAAAGCTAAACTTGCAGCTCCGGAGAAATCAAGTTCAATTCGCGCAAGCTGATAAATTAATACTTCAATTGTGGTGTAACGAATTCCACCGCCCAAAACCAGAATTATTGCGAAGCTGTTCATGCAGAGCAAAAATATCAAAACAAAGGCCGAGCCGATAGACGGCAGCAGCAATGGAAAAGTAATGCCGAAAAAACGCCTTGTGTTTCCTGCACCCAGAGATCGTGCGGCCTGCAGATATTTCAGAGAAATATTCTCCCATTGATCAGCAATGATTTTCATGGCCAGCGGGAAATTGTAAAAAACATGCGCAATCAATATTCCCGATAAAGAATAGAGAAAATGCACAGGCGGTTCATCAGTTCCGAGCAATGACATCAACGCACGATTTATCCAGCCGTTGTTGCCAAAAAACAGCACCATCGCCAGAACTACCAAAATTGAAGGAAGTATAAAGGGAAGATAGGTCAGCAGACGAAACCAATGCTTTCCCGGAAAATTATAATGCGTTAACAGCCATGCTCCGGGGAAGCCAAAAAGGATTGAAAGAACCGCGCTTAAAAAAGCCTGATATAGTGAAAAAAGAATGACCCCTAAATTCCACGGATCACTCAAAAACTCTTTGAAGAAAGACCACTGCAGAAAATTGTCTTCCGGATGCAAAGGATTGCTTCCGGAAAGAAAATTCAGAACTGGAAAGTAAAATCCGGCTCCAAGCAAAATCAAAGCGGAGATTTGCAGCAGCCGTAAAGGATGTGATTTCACAATTGGAAAATGAATACTCCGACATTTCTCGTGACCATTTGAAAAGTGGCTCTCAAGAGTGATGTCTATTCATGGATTTATTGAATGCGGCACGTGCATTTTTAATGCTTTCTTCCGGACTTTCTGAACGTAACCATGTTCCGGATGTCCTGGAAAAAGCATCTGTTTTTTCAGACATTTTGGTTTGTTCTGCGTACAATTTAATGGCAGACTCAATTACAGATTTTTTTGTTGTGCCCAGTTCATCTGCTAAAATACCAATTTGTTGAATGATGCTTTCATCAATACGTGAAGATAAAACTTTGTCCATAACATACTCCTATATAAACGTTTACTTATAAAGGTAGGAATAAATTATTCATGTAAATGATTCAAATGAATAATACACACGAAATAAATTTTCATAATTTCCTGTAGGCTCTTTATCTGTCTTTTCATTTCCATTACAGACCAGTTTTAATGGATTTATTCAACTTCATATAATTCACGTTTAGTCTCATATTTAACGTCAACCAATAATTTGAACTGATTATTTGAAAGATTAGAAATCAATTCTTCTGGCCTAAAAGGAGATTGTGCCTACACTGTAGGCACTTTCTCCCTATCCCTGAAAGGGATAATAATCGGTGTTGGTAAAAGGTCATTTATTCCGACATGGCCCTTGACCATGCTTTCAGCCATTTTGAATTTTGCTTTTCCACAAGAGAGGCGCTTAATTCCGGAACAGCTTTTGGTTGCGGAGCAATCCTAAATGAATCCGGAAGCGGCTGGTGCTGGATGACCGGAAACATCCAGTTTGTCAAAGGGATTGCATTCTGGAATTTTTCTGAAAGCATGAAATCAATAAATTCCTGTGCCCGTTTGATTTTCTTTGTTCCTTTGATAATTCCCGCAAATTCAATTTGTCGATAGTGTCCCGCTTCAAACAATGCTGCCTGATAGCGCTCAGTTTTTTCATATTCTAAATGGTAGGCCGGACTGGTGACATAGCTCAAAACGATGGGCACCTCGCCTTTTGTGAACATTCCGTAAGCCGCAGACCAGCCATCTGTGACTGTGAGCAAATTCTTCTGCAGTTTTTTCCAGTAATCCAGGTAGCCGTCTTCACCAAAAACCGAGATAGTCCAGTGCAGCATAGACAAACCCGGAGAGGATGTTTTGGGATTCTCGATCACAATTTTTCTCCTGTATTCCGGATCAAGCAAGTCTTCTAAACTCCGCGGTGGATTTTTCAGTTTTTGGCTGTCATAAACAAAGGAAATGAAACCGTAATCAAAGGGTGTCACGCGATATTCTTTGTCCACAAGCAAATTCGACTGTACCTGATTCACAAGGGGAGAACGGTAAGGTATCCACAAATCATAGCTGAATGATTTTTCCAGTTCACTGTTGTTCAAACCAAGCAGAATATCAGCTTTGGGGTTTGCTTTTTCCAGAATAACACGATTGAGCACAGTTCCGGAATCCCCCGGAGTAACAACCTTGATTTTGCAGCCGCACTGCTCCTCAAAACGTTTGAAAACAACAGGTCCCGGACCCCATTCGGAGTTAAAAGATTCGTAAGTATAAATGGTTAAATCTGCCGCAAAGGCAGAGGTGAAAAAAATTCCTGTTAACATTGTTAACAGTGCAAATAATGACAGGATGATAGATTTCATAACAACCTCCAGTTTATAAGTTAGAACCAGCAAGTCACCGGAAATTCCGGAAACACATAAACCATGATCTTCGGAGGGATGAGAAAGGAAAATGATGGGAACAGATTGCAGAAACAGCAAAAGAGGAAATGTCGTTTTCCTGCGCCAGCATGATCTGGATCAGGTTCCAAGGGACTTTCTCAGGAGGTCTCATTTTTTCAAAACCGCCACCCCTAACGAAGTAATTTACAATTTAGAAATAATAGGCAGAAATGTCAAATAAAAAATGCCTTGAGCATAGAATAAAAGTTTTTTTTATTTCTTAAGCAATCAACAGGTAACAGACAAAGAAACGGTACAATCCTTGAACAGCAGAAACCCTGATATCCATATTCCACAATTAATAAAATACCTCTCACCATTGGAAGGAAGAGGCTATGCTGAGTTCATCGAATACATTCCGTTTATTTTTATTTTCCGCATCGTTGCTGATATTGGCACTGACCAACGCAAATACCGCGTTTTCGGCAAAGAATGCAAACCACTATCGTTCACACTATAAAGCCGCTCTTTTGGCTGATGCAGAGTCCGGACGTATTTTACATCACGACCGGATGCATCAAAAAATATATCCTGCATCACTTGTAAAAATGATGGTTTCCCTTATCGTGCTGGAAGAAATTGACAAGGGTCGAATCAGTTTACAGGACAGTGTAAAGGTTTCTCGCTGGGCGAGCAAAATAGGCGGACATCAGGTTTATTTAAAACAAGGTGAAATATTTCAGCTTGGAGAATTGATGAAAGCCGTTGTAATTTCATCGGCAAATGACGCGGCTGTTGCTGTGGCCGAGCATGTTTTTGGACGTGACAAGGCATTTATAAACAAAATGAACGAACGCACAAAACAGCTTGGCATGAGGAAAACAAACTTTTATTCAGTTCACGGCCTGCCTCCCGGCCGCGGTCAGAAACTGGATGAGAGTACTGCTTTTGATCTGTATCTGCTTGCCATGCAACTGTTAAAACATCCTCAATATCTCCGCTGGTCATCCACTCGTCTGGACAGTTTCAGAAATGGAACATTTCAATTATTAAACACAAACCATCGTTTAATCCGGAACTATCGTGGAATGGAAGGCATGAAAACCGGCTATCATAGACGCGCGGGATTTAATCTTGTTTCCACTGCAGTGCGAAATGGGCAGCGTTACATTTCAATAGTTCTGGGAGCCACAAATTCACGCTGGAGGAGCAGAGCCGTCACGAACTTGCTTGATTACGGTTTTGAAAATTATTTAAAATTTGAGTTGAATAAAAAAGGTAATACAGTTCCGTTTTCTGCTGCTGTAAAAGGAGGAGAATCTGAAAGAGTATCTTTGAAGTCAACTGAAACTGTAAGTATTTTATTGAGTGCGGAAGAACTTAAACGGTTGGAAATCTGGCCTCAGATTCCTTCCAAAACCGGTGCTCCTGTTGCTGCTGATCAGAAGCTTGGCAAACTGGAGTATTGGCTGGACGGAAAAATGCTGAAACAAGTTGCACTGCAAACAGAATATGCAGTACCGGAACAAAGCGTGTTATCAAAACTGACAGGAATGCTCACAAACTTGAGCGAGTCGTATTGATTCTGTCCCGCAGATTTTTGGCAGCAATTCCTGCTTTTTCTGCATAATCCTCTCCGGAAGTCGCATACAGGATGCTGCGTGAGGCGTTGATCAAATAAGGTATTTTCGAGCCGTCATCAGCATAAAGTAGCGTGTATTCCAAATCACCCCCTTGAGCGCCAACTCCCGGAATAAGGTAGGGCATCTGTCCGGAAATCTTACGGACTGCAGCAATTTTTTCCGGATGTGTTGCTCCGATAACCAAACCTGCGTTACCTGAAACATTCCACTCCCGTACTTTTTTTGCAACCTGTAAATGTAAATCCGGAAGTTGAAAATCATCTGCTCCTTGGTTAGATGTTAAGCACAGCACAAAAACACCACGATCCTTATATTCAAAAAATGGCTGGAGTGTATCCTGTCCCAGATAAGGTGATACTGTGACTGCGTCACAGCCGAAACTTTCAAATACCGCGCTGGCGTACATTTGGGCAGAATGTCCCACATCTCCTCTTTTCGCGTCCCCAATCACAGGTACTTCCGGAGATATTTTTTTTATCAATTCCTGCAGGACTTCTAATCCGGAAATTCCTAATGCCTCAAAGTAAGCAAAATTTGGTTTAAAGGCGGCAGCATAATCTTTGGTCTGATTTACTGATTTCAGCAGAAAATCCAACATTCCCTGCTGTGTTCGCGGCAAGTGCGAGGGTATTTTTTCCCAGACAGGATCAAGACCAACACATAAAAAAGTTTGCTTGGAAAAAACCTGGTTTTCCAGTTTTTCAAAAAAAGTCATGAATTCAGAAATGTGGAGGGTATGAGCTGTGCAATCAGTTCATCGAGGTATTTTTTTACAGATACAACTGCAAAGCTCAATGGAAGAAACATTGTTCAAAACAATGACATTTGCTGTGGCGTCTGTTTTTCAGGTTGGAGATTCCATTCTACATTTACGGTTTTTATGCCGAACTTTGAATCATAATGAAGCTTGCCGTTTTCTAATGCAAATCGATGCACATCACGTGTCACTTCAACATCAACTTTGCAATACTCAATGATTTTATCCAGCTTGCCCTCTTTGTACCACTGCAGCGCCTGTAAGCCATCAGCAGATTTGCCTACACCAAGAGTCGGACGCGCGATGGATTCAAGTTTAAGTCGGTGACCAAGGAGTTTTTTTAATTCAAAAAGCATATCGAAATTATTTAATCCGGCAAGATTTGTATAAAGCTGGGAACGTTGATGGGCATCCGCATGACGAACTCCGGCCACGACACGATAGTCAAAACCTACATGATTGAAACCTACAATTTGCTCTGCCCTGCAAAAATGATCGACCATTTCCAGTATTTGGTGTTCAATATACACATGGAATTGTTTATCGGAGTTGTCCCAGATAACGCCGACTGACATCCCCATGTCTTCAATATTACCCCAGCCGCCCACTTCATCGGCAGAATATTTGGTTTCTAAGTCAAAATAGAGGGTGTGATCCATGGCAAAATTATTATCAGTTGTTTGTTGAAAAATGGATAATTACTATACTTTGTTTGAAGTGCCTCATGACGCAGACATTTCCATGATCCGCAGCGCGTTCCGCAAAAAAGCTAAATCCTGCCACCCGGATTTATTCCAACATGTTAGCTTAGAAGAGCGCAAACTTCTGCAAAAAAATTTTGTGTGTCTTTCACAGGCATACGAAACCTTAGCAGACCCAAAAAAAAGACAGCTTTTTGACATGCGGCTTAAAAAATCTGGATTTCATGCTCGACAACAACATGACCAGAAAAACAAAAGAAGCTCAAGTTATTCTTCAAGCCGTGACAGTTTCAAATTCAAACAAAATTCTGCTTTTTCCAGGAGTTCTAATAAATCTGCATCTGCAGAACCGGATGATACATTGGAGGATCTGCTGAAGGATGTGGAAGAAATTCTTGGACAATTCGGATTAAATTTCAAAGACCCTCTTGAAATGCTTGTTGATTGGGCAAGGCAAATTTTTGAGGAAATATCAGATACCTTTAATGAAGAAGTAGAACACAAAAAAGATTCAGCAGGATCAAAAAATAAATCGCAAAAGTATAAACAAAATCATAATGATCCTTTACATAATGTTGAAGAAGAATTGCAGCGCTTAAAAGCAAAAAGTGTCAAGTCTGCCTCAAAAAATAATGCATCAACTAATGCCGGATTTACAGACGCAGAGATAGAACAAGAGTTGCGAAGTATCAAAAAAAAATATAAACTTTGAAAAGCAACCACTTATCAGAAGCTAATGAGCAGCCAGAAAACAACTATTGTCGTTCTTATTCCTTGCCTGAACGAAGAAATAACGATTGGCAAGGTAATTCGGGATTTTCAGGAGGCAATTCCTGAAGCGGAAATTATAGTCTTCGATAACAATAGCACCGACCGAACAGCTAACATCGCAGAAGAATCAGGAGCAAAAGTTTTTCATGAATTACGTCCCGGAAAAGGTCATGTGATTGCAAGCATGTTCCGGAAAGTAAAAGCGGATTATTACGTGATCGTTGATGGAGACGATACCTATTCTGCTGAGCATGTCAGACAACTGCTGAAGCCTGTACTTGAAGGGAATGCTGAAATGGCAGTTGCCTCTCGTCTGACAGAATATTCTGAACAATCTTTTCGTCCTTTACATGTTTTCGGCAACAATCTTGTACGCAGGCTTGTGAACTGGATATTTCACAGCAACCTCACCGACATCATGTCCGGATACCGCGTCTGTTCCCGCGAATTAGTTCAGTCTGTTCCAATATTCTCTTCCGGATTTGAAGTTGAAACAGAAATTACAATACGGACAATGGATTATGGATTCCGAATCACTGAAGTTCCAGTTCCCTATCGCAATCGTCCGGAAGGTTCCTCCTCGAAACTGCGTACTTTTCATGATGGATTCCGCATACTTTCTGAAATTGCCAGAATCGCCAAGGCATACAAACCCTTTACTTTTTTTGGAGCAATTGGACTGGTTTTCATTATAATCGGGGGAATATCCGGAATATGGGTTATACTGGATTATCTGGAAGACGAATATGTAAATAAGGTGCCAACTGCGATTTTAGCAACAGGGACAATGCTGCTTGGTTTTGGTAGTATTGGAATGGGTATTTTGTTGAATACAATAAATTATCGATTCCGCGAAAATTTGCGTCTGATGCACAATAAAATTAACAGTCGGTGAGGAAATTCAGTTTTATATATTTGTGAGAGTGGGTCTTGAGCAATTCATTTTCTTAAATACTTAACTATTCATCACTCGATTGCGGCATTGTTTGGCTCAAGTGTTGCTAAAACCTCCATTGGTAGGAAATTAATAATGAATCTTCTTTTTGGGCAAGAAACCAGCCTGCTGGAGTATGCATAAATCCTGTGGGTTCAGAACTTTCTTCGGGGCGAGGTGCTCCGGGGATCCAGACACTGCGTGTGCCTAACATTATCCCGACAACGGCTCCAATTACTGTGCTGGTGCCAATCGTACGAAACTGTTGACGAGTGTTGGTTTCTTTTCTAATGAATGCGAACCAGGTGCCCATCATCAGCCCTGTTCCTGCACCATATCCAAGATTCGAGGGCGCATCTTTACCCTCCTGTGATAATAGTTCGCGTCTGACAATTAGATCGTCCTTCAAAGTAGATTCAGTTTCCTCAGAAAACGCGCCTTCATCGAGGTACTGATCAGTGGACTCATATTGCTCTTCAAGTGAATCGGAACGATCTTGTTCAGTCATGATTCCAAAATCTTGTATACCACCTCTATCAAAACCACTGCTTTGATAGTCATCATCTTCGAACTGTTGAAAACCGAATTCATCATCTCCATCCAACATCAGGGGATCGTCGTCAAAATTTTGTGCAATGATATTTGCTTGAGAAAAAACCACAAAACATAGTGTAGTAAAAACAACAACTATCCGTGTAATGAACTTAAAAAGGGACATAAAAAAAAGAGACTACTTATCAGAGTAAGACTTAAAATAGCAAACTACTGTCGACAATCATGAAATTTCACCAATGCCTGAATGCAAATCTCATTCAATCTCTAAGAAACCAGTGTAAACTCTGTGTTATTAGTCATCAGCAATAAACCATATTTTAACATTTGGCCTGAAAAAAAACGAGAGACAGATGACAGAAAGGTTAACTCCCACACTTAGTGTAAATGTTAATTCAAAATCATCTTCGATAAAAAATAATCGTGGATGCATTAAACTGAAAAGGATAATTTCACTCCTTTTCCTTTTGGTTTTCATATTGATGATCAAGGCTTCCTTGCAGGCCCAGGAAAACGGACCTTTAATGATGAAGCAGGAGCTTGGTTACACACTCGGAGGAGGTGTATTCGGAGCAGGACTGGGAGTTGTGGTTTGGTTTATGGATCCTCTTAATCCTAATGTAACTCTGAAAAGCACTGTAAGAAATGGTTTTGTTGCCGGCACCGCGTTAGGCGCTTTATTTGGGTTTTACATGCTGCAGAATGCGATTGTTGTACCCTCGGACAAAGCTTTGCCCGAGAATTTGGATCAGCTGTTAGGTAAAGATGATCTCTCACGTCCAATTCATAGATCTATAATTTCTCAGGCAGAAAATAAATCAGCGAAATCGATCAAACTAACAGTCTTAGGATTTCGTTTTTAGCATGCTTCTATCAAAGTTTTGACATAAAAAAAATGAAGGGTAGATTGAAAAAAATTCTTTTGATCATTGTTTTACTTGTGAACATAGGCCTGCAGACTGTTTCAGCCCAGCAAGAGACTTTACCACTGGCTGGACCGCAAAAACCTGTGATGTATTCTGTTTTTTGGAATACTCTTTGGGGATCAGCATGGGGTGCTACAATGGGTTTTTCTTATCATTTAGCTTCAGGAATACAGCTTCGTGAATCACTTATTACTGCTACTACCATTGGTGGTGTACTCGGCTATGGTCTGGGAATATATCTAGTTGTTAGTGGCCTGAGCTTTGATAAAACTTACCTTCTGGAACTACCTGCACCAAAGTTTCAGGCACAGCAACTAAATTCTACACCCTTTCAAACTGAGATGTTGCCGCTTGTTGCACAGTCTGCTAAATATGATCATACAAAGTGGGAGTTACCAATTTACACATTCCGATTCTGAACAATTTTCCCCCAACAACAGATGGCATCTGAGGGCCTTCACTCATATTCCTCATTTCTTTATGAAAATAGTAAAGAACTTACGATTCTTTTCTTATTGGGCACCATTGCAGGCGCGGCTTATTATTTTTTTCAGATTAGCCAGCCACAGGAAATCATCCCTTTGGAGGAGAGAGGAATTTTGGAATTGCAGCAGATCACTGTCAATGATTATCAATTGGAGAGGAAAAGCTGGAAGCTCAAAGGCAATCGTGCAGTAATTTCAGAAAAATCTCATCGGATGCGTATTGAGCAGGTAAAAATCTGGGTTTATGCTGCTGAAGACACTTCTGAACAATCTTCTCCGGAATCTACAGATTCAATAAATAATCCAGATCAGGAAGTGACACTTTATATTACAGCAGACCAGGGCCTGATTGAAAAGTACGACAACAGGATAACTCTCTCAGGGAATGTGATAATGTGGCGTATCGATGGCTCCGAAGTACATACAGAAACTGCTATCTATGATGCAAAAAAAGGAATACTTACCGTCCCCAAGCCTGTGAGGGTGATAGGTGAAGGGCACACCATGTTTGGCAGCGGCTTGATATACCATGTTTCAAAAGGGGAGCTTAACCTCAAAAAACCTGTGTTGGTCAGACATGAAACAAATGCAGAAGATGAAAATAAATCTACTGATATGAATTAGTCTCACCAGTAATAATGCAGAGCTAACACTCCCTCTAAACTTTCCATCTGCTGTATTTCCAATCTGGCATCCCAGTTTTGAGAAATTGTCAGGCGCTGAT
The DNA here is from genome assembly GCA_001627865.1 of SAR324 cluster bacterium REDSEA-S27_B3. GTDB lineage: Bacteria > SAR324 > SAR324 > SAR324 > NAC60-12 > Arctic96AD-7. Next base: position 53,086 of record LUQO01000015.1, on the reverse strand, counting down.
CAAAATGTGCTTTTCGAAATTCAGTTTTAGGTCCATAAAGGCTTTTAAACCATCCACCTTCCATTTTTATTTTCCAAATGTCCATGGGACTCAAGGTTATTCCTAAATGCGGCGCGTAACCAAAAGACGTTGAAGATAGAGAATTGTTTTTCGTTTCTACAAATAAATCGACAAAAGCATATTCAACGTCTCCTCCGGTTAAGGAAAATGATCTGCCTAAACCTCCAGATATGAAAAATTTTCTGCATGGGGAGCACCCTAAGTTTTCACGTTCCCATGCGGAACGTGCACGCCATGACCATTCAAAATCACCAGATATTCCGGTTGGATTGAGAGAGTATTTTTGGATATTGAATAATTGGAATTGAGTCAGCTCATATGAATTATCACGATATTGCACGTGCAAATCCAGAGTTACAACTTCTGCATTCAGCAAGTGTCCGGATTCTTCTCCAAGCAAATCGTGGTAGTTAGCCCAGACTCCTGTTTCAAGCGCAGTTCCCAACAAGTCATTGTACACTGCTCCTAGCCGAAACCGCATAGCAGGTGTTCCTTCAGTAGGAGCTTTGGGGATTATTTCAGAAATATTGTTGTCCAGAATGGGCAGATGACTGCGGGCCAGAAGCAATTTGGAGCGTTCTAAATCATGTTTTAAATCAGGCTCTGCTTTTTTTTGATACTGTTGGTAGTCCAGCAAAGCATCAATGATTTTTGCTTGGGAACGTTCAGGCAAATTTCGAAAAACTTCTGAGTCAATATAATGTTTAGATTTAATCAACTCCTTTAAATGCACTTGTTCTAATTTACTTAATTGGGCTACACGCGTTTGCAATTTTCTTTGTCTTGACGGAATAAGAGTGGGTTTACCCAGCAAAGGCAATTGATTTGTAGCATTGCTAATCTTTTTCAATTTAAATACCACATCAACCGGAATTGCCCATAATGCTCCGGAGGTGTTGATTCTTGTTGAATCTGTCCAGGCCATTTCCAACAGCTCCGCCATTCTGTAGGCACAATTATCCAGAAAAAAATAATATTTGAATTGTACATCCTGAAGCAATTCCCATGCATGATAAGTTATACGATGCTGCTGCTCACTGGTAAAACTAAGCTGATATTCCCACAAATCACGTAATTCATTTTCACCATAAACATGATTAAAATTGTAAAAACGCTCATCCGTAAAACTTCCTTTATAACCGCCAAATATTCCACGGAGAGCATAGGTAAATGGGTTGTCATCAGGATTAACTATTGCCCCGTAGTTTAAAGTTGGTCTGAGTAATGAATGCCCAAAGTGTCGATTACTGGAATTAAACTTGATCAGCAAGTGTCCGAATGTTGAAGCAGGATTTTTCAGAAAAGCCGAAACAAAAACTATACTTATCCCCGTTGCTTCTTTCAAATTTGCCCAGCGTTCAAAACCTGGACAGTTCAGTTCTGATAATTCAGGAAAATCGAGCATGCTCTTGAGCCAGTGAAAGCGGGCAATGAACTTACAGCGAGCATGTTGATCAGGATTATCACTTACCGGTCTGAGCAATGATTTTAGTGTGGCTTCCAGTTCTGCCTCAGGGTCTGTTTTACCTTTTGGTGAAAGGAAAAAACTGGTGCTGATTACATCGCTCTTAGAACTCCATTGTCCGACTGATTCACCAAAAGAATAGAAATGCAAAAGTTTGAGCCAGTAAGGATGGTTGTAAAGCTGTCGGTCATGTGCTTGTTTCCATAGTTTCAAAAAAATTGCTGTTTGCTCAGAAGACCTTGGTTCAGGAATTTTGGTTGTACCAAAAACGTGTATTCCTGGCGAGGTCATCATCAGCAGGAAAATTATCCAACGCAAACGGTGTAATATATGAAGTTTTGATGAGGGGTGCATCATTTGCTTTAATTTTTTTGTGAATAAATAAAAGAGTTATACAAAATTATACAGTAGTGAAAACATCTTTCTTAAACGGTTTTACAAAGATGAGGAAATACAAAGAATGTATTCTTAAGATTCATTATATCAGGTAGTATAAATGGCATACTGGAATTTATTGCTCCGGAATTCGCTTACCAATAAAGAACGAAAAATAGCTTAAAATGCAAATTACAAAATTATTGTTTACAACATTTTTTCTGCTTTATTGTTGTGTTTTTGCTCAGAAGTTGTGGAGTAACCAACAGTTAGAATCTTTAAACAATATGCAACCATCTTCGGAAATTCTTAGAGCAATGGTTCCGGAATCACAGCAAAAAGTCATGAACGGCTTAGAAGAATTTGCTGAGCAATACAAAACTTCGCCCAATGCGGTAGAGCAATTTTTGCTGAGGCAAAAACGTCAACAATTTCTGGCGAAACAAGTCAAAGACAGAGTTTTCCTGGAATGGATAGGTCGTATAAATAAACTCCGTACTACCCAAAATGGCAAAGCTTATCTGGTAATTGAGCTGGCCCGGATTCCTCAGGAGGAGGAAAAAGCAGGTCAAACGGTTCCGGAGTTCCGAGTAACTATGGGGACCTGGAACAATGCCTACACAGATTTAGATTACAAAACTTTGATTCTCCCTGGGACAGCTATGCATTCCTGGCTGGCTAACTTCCAACATGGTGAATGGGTTGTTTTCTCAGGTAAAAGTTTTGCTGGTGATGAAGATTTTCTCAAGGAGGCAAGTCCCACGCAAACTGAGTCGATGCTCTCACCAAACTTTATTCTTAAGTTTGAATATCTGGATAAAATAGATTTTCCGGAATCAGAAATTGTAGTAACAGAAAGTTATCAATCTTCTGAGCAATCATCCTCAGGTGATGTTTCCATTTCAGAAGATCAAGGTTCTGCAAAATCTCGAAGCTCAAAAATTTCCAGGCAGAAAATAATCAATAAATATTTTGTTCCCGAATTGACCATTCGTTATTATCAGGAGTACCGGCTTAGCAATTATGACTGGGACTATCAAAGTTATATTAATCGATGGCATCAGCTAGTACGTTATCATTGGCGCAATCATCCTCCGAATGATTATTTGGAGGGCTCCATTCCTGAAGGTGGAGAGGTTTTTGTGCTCGCTACTGTGGGAAAAGACGGACGTGTGAGCGGTTACCAAATTAACAGTCTGGGAAATGTTACTGACAATATGCGGGAATCAGCGCTTGAAGCAACTCGTGTTGTAGCGCTTCCACCGCTTCCTGAAGATTTTCATGACGAAGAACTAATAGTAGAATACCGATTTGATCATTCACCGATACAATATTTGATTAAACCTGAAGAGGATAAATCAAAAGTTAATTTACTTTTTCAGGACAACAATACGCAGGATGGAAATAATATCATCTCCAAAATGGCAAATAAACTGAAGAAAAAGCAACTTTTATTGGAAGCAAGAGAGTATTTTCATGAGGAGTTACGGAGAGAGTTTTCCTCACATTTTAATCCGCATCAAAGGTTTGATCCAAATTTAGAGCTCAAGGTAGAGATAAGTATCAACAGTTCAGGAAAAGTGGTGGAGACAAAATTGATCGAACCTGGGAATTCAGTAAAATTTCAGCTGGCCGTACTTAATGGTTTGAGTAAAGCACGTTTTGCAACACTGCCGAAACCATTACGTTCTGAAGTTCCATACAGAGTACGCTTAAAAATTATTCCCTGATAACAGTAAATTCAGTCATTCTCATAAGAATGGTTTAAATTGCTGTTCCATTAATTCTGTTGTTACTACGCCAATTTTTTTGTAGAAAATTTTTCCTTCCGGATCGATGAAAAATGACTCCGGTATTCCATAAATTCCATAATCCAGGGCAATATTCCCGGCTTCATCATCCAAGCCAAGAAGATAAGTTTTGCCGAAATGTCGTGCAAATGCTTTGGCATTTTCCGGAGTATCCTGAATAGCAATCCCAACCATCACGAATTGTTCGGTATTTGTTCCATGTTTTTGATGAAAATCTGCAAGAATACCTGCTTCTGTGCGGCATTCGGCACACCATGAAGCCCAAAAATTCAGCAGTACAGGTTTGCCTTTAAAATCACTTAAACTGAATTTATGCTCACCGTTTAAGGATGTTACTTCAAAATCCGGTGCCGGTTTGCCAACCAACGGAGAAGGTACTTTTTTTGGGTCGGTTGTAAAACCAAAAGCAAGCAGAGTAATCAAACCCAAAACAAATACCCACACGGCCCAAAATTTCCAGGAAATCCACATAAGTATTTTGTTCAAAAAAAAGAAAGAAAAACTATTTACTTTTTTTGCTTAGCGCAACTCCTGTTTTATAAGCAGCTGCCTGGACTGCTGTGGATATCTTTTTTGCCACAGTTGAGTCAAATACGCTGGGAATTATATAATCAGCGCTAATGTGTGCGTCATCTACTGTTTCAGCAATTGCATGCGCTGCAGCTAATTTCATTTCTTCATTTATGGTGCTGGCTCTGCAGTCCAGCGCACCACGAAAAATGCCTGGGAAACAAAGAACATTATTGATTTGATTTGGATAATCACTGCGTCCTGTAGCCATGACTGCCGCCACAGGCAATGCTTCTTCAGGACTGATTTCCGGATCCGGATTTGACATTGCAAAAACAACTGAATCTTTGGCCATACGTTTAATATCATTCTGTTGGAGTATATTTGGCGCAGAAACCCCCAGAAACACATCAGCCCCCGCAATAACTTCCTTGAGTGTTCCAGACTCTAATTCTGGGTTTGTATTTTCTGCCAGCCACTGTTTACTTGGATTGTGGTCTGTACGCTTAGTGTGAATTGCTCCTTTACTGTCACAACAGACAATATTTTTTACACCTAGGTGCAGAATCATTTTGGTACAGGCAATTCCAGCTGCACCTGCTCCGGCAATTACTACTTTAATATTTTTAGCTTTTTTCTTAACTACTTTAAGAGCGTTGATCAATGCTGCAGTAGTGACTACAGCTGTCCCGTGCTGATCATCATGAAACACAGGTATGTCAAGTTCTTCTCTCAATCTCTGTTCAATCTCAAAACAGCGTGGTGCAGAAATATCTTCAAGATTGATTCCACCAAATCCTGGAGCTATTGCCTTAACTATTCTGATAATTTCTTCAGTGTCATTGGTATCAAGACAGATCGGCCATGCGTCAATATCAGCAAATTCTTTGAAGAGCATGGCTTTGCCTTCCATAACGGGCATTGCGGCTTTTGGTCCTATGTTTCCAAGTCCAAGCACAGCAGTACCATCTGTGACAACTGCAACTGTATTTCCTTTAGTAGTCAATTTATAAGCATCTTCCGGATCATGATGTATTTCCATACATATTCTTGCAACCCCAGGAGTATATGCCATTGAAAGATCGTCACGAGTTTTTACCGGAATACGGTTTCGAATGCTTATTTTACCTCCCAAATGTACCAAAAAAGTACGGTCAGAAAAATTTACAAATTCCACCCCAGGAAGATTTTTGATGGCTGTAACAATTTGATCGCTGTGTTCCGGATCATTGGTAAAAATACTTATGTCTCTTACCAGCACACCGTCTTCCGGTCCCACCAGATCAATGGCCCCAACAATGCCTCTCATTTCAGAAATGACTCGATTCACGTTGGCTAACATTCCAACTTTATTATCAATTTTAAGTCGAACAATTATGCTGTTACTAGCGTTGAAAGGGGGTTGGCTTACTGTCATGTCTTACTCCAGAAATAAGTGATTTCGATGAATAACCGGTTTACGTGAACGAGTACTTTCTTCATTTTCTGCAAGATTACTTGCTTTAATTTGAGAGCGCAATTCTTTAGCGGAGCAATCCGCTCTTCCAACTCCAAGCCTTACACCTTCCATATTACATATTTCAACAAGATCTTTGTCTTCAAACTGACCTTCCACCTTGGTCACGCCTTTTGCCAAAAGACTTTTTTTATTTTTAAGCAGAGCATTCTCTGCTCCCGGATCAATTGTCAATGTTCCTTTGTTGAGTGCGCCTGCGGCAAGCCATTTTTGATAGCTGCGGATTTTACGTCCATGTGCCACAAAATGTGTTCCTTGTGGCTTGCCTTGCATTATTTCAAATACACCTGCAGGGAATTTTCCGTCTATGATATATGAATCAATTCCAAAAGACATTGCCATACCTGCTGAGCGGACTTTACTTTCCATACCACCTTTGCCTCCTGCTGAAGTGAATGGCAGACAATGTCTGATAATTTCTTCTGTCAGTTTTTCTACTTTTGCTACAACAGTTGAACTTTTACCTTGTGTTGTTTCTTCTTCTTTAAGCAATCCGGGAGCAATTGTCAGGAAAAAAAGCTGATCTGCTCCAATCAATGTTGCAAGGTAAACAGCAAGCAAATCATTGTCGCCAAAGTTGATATCCAATTCTTCTGTTGCAACAACATCGTTTTCATTTACTATTGGAACTATTTTGTATTTGAGCAGATTTTCTAAAGTATTTCTGATGTTCAAGTAAGATTTGCGAAGACCAAAATCTCCTCGCGTTAACAATATTTGACCCACAGTCGTTTTATGCTTCCTGAATGAATCCGCGTAGATTTGAATCAATTTAGCTTGTCCAATTGAAGCAAGAATTTGATGTGAGGCAATTGTGTTACTCGATTCATCTACAGAAAACAACTCTCTCCCTGCGCCCACAGATCCTGAACTTACCAGCAGTACCTCGTGTCCATGGCTTCGGATCCTGGCAATTTGAGCAGTTAGCTTACTGATCAGCTTATAATCCAGCTTGCCATTGGTCTGATGCAGAACATTTGTTCCAATTTTTATGACGATACGTTTTATAGACACTCTTTAAACCTTTTGTAACATTACAGTACAATTCGGTGTGATCCTCAACATAGACTGTTTTTTTGTATTTAGTATGTCAAATATTATTGAATGATTAATTTTTTACAAATTTGCTTGAGATTCATTAGCTTTGAAATGGTCTCTTTGATTTATTGCACTTTGACGCAAAGATAATCTTTGGAAAAGAGCATGAGAAAACAAAAGTATGCCAAATGCCCCAAAATAATGGCGAATAGGTTCAAAATAGAAAAGCAGGAAACTTGATCCGAATAAAAATAAAAGTATTTTGTTGCAAACAGAGCAGCCAAATCCGATAAAGCCTAACACACCACCGAACCCTGCTTTTTTAATTGCACAAATTGGTAGACGAACTCCAAAGAACAGACCTATCAAAATGGATTCCAAACTGAGAATAATATAATCCCATACATTTACTTCAGTCATGCGGAAAAAATAAGAATTGTCCCAAAGCGCGGTAGTTGTCCCTAAAAGTATAAATGCTGCCGTAGCGATGATCAAAGAATACATCCATTCCATTAAGCTGATTATTCTTAATATTTTCATGATCTGCCATTACTTGTTTGATGTTTTCTGCTTCCAGTCATTATCTCATAAAAACGATTATTGAACTGCTGTAAATCCAAAATAATTTTGTTCCGGATAAATCAGTAGACAATCTATTCTGAAAAATTTTTTATGATTGAGATATTTTATGTTTAGTACGCTTAAATGAGGAGAACCTGAATAAACAGGATTTAATTTGAAAAAATTCAGAAAAAGCGCAAATTAAACAATAACTTAAAAATGTAATTAAATTGGAGAAAGAACCTCGAATTTTAGCAGACTGAAGCAACAAAAATGTAGTTTACTGTAATGCTGCAGTATTAATTTCCAGATGAAGAATCGATTGGCGGTGCTTCTTTCTGTTCCAGTTCAGCAGGAGTAATTTCAGGAGTTTCTTCCTCTGTTACTTCTTCAGTAAGCAGCATTTTTTCAGGCAATGCAGGTGAAGTTGCAGCGGGTTTCAGGTCCCGTACTACAGAATCGCGGGCGGTTTCTGAGGAAAGATAAGCCAGTGTGAGAGAAGTCAACATGAAGACGATTGCCACGCCTGTTGTAATTTTTCCAATACCTGTCATGCTTCCCCTGACGGAGTTGGCCTGTCCCACACTACCAAAGGCAGCTCCGAGTTCAGCACCGCGTCCTGACTGAAGCAGCACAAAAAAGATAATGGATATGCAGGCAATAACGTGAATAACCAGGAGTAATTCAAACATAGTAACTGTTATAATAAGTTTTTAACTAGCTGCCAGCGGCTACAATTTGCGGGAAAGCATCTATTTTAAGGCTTGCACCACCGACTAGTGCTCCATCAATTTCTGACTGAGTTAATAGTATTTTTGCATTTTCAACATTTACGCTGCCGCCGTAAAGGATTTGAATTTTTTCTGCCACTTCAGAGCTTGCCAGTGACTCCAGCTCTTTCCGGATTATGGAATGCATGGAATTAGCCTGTTCCGGAGTCGCGGTTTTTCCAGTGCCAATAGCCCAAATCGGCTCATAAGCGACGACACAACGGCTTTGATCATCAGCAGCAAATCCGGACAATCCTTTACGGAGTTGTGTAACCACAACTTCTTCATGATTTCCAGATTCACGTTGCTCCAGTGATTCACCCACACACAATATAGGACGAATCCCATGTTTGAGCAATGTTTCAGTTTTATTTCTGATGAATTCATCAGATTCATCAAAAAGTACTCTACGTTCAGAATGACCGACAATGCACCATTGAACTCCACATTCTTTTAATAAGGGCGCAGATGTTTCACCAGTGAAAGCTCCGGATATTTCGGTGTGAACATTTTGTGCACCAACTTCGATTTTTGTTCCTTCAACAGCTTTTTTTAGTGAAGAAAGGAGAACATTAGGTGGGCAGATCACTACTTGACATGATTCCTCCCCAGAGTACGGTATGAGGACATCCAGCATATTGTCAAGCAAAGAAAACGAGCCATTCATTTTCCAGTTTGCTGCAACCAGTTTGGCTCGCATCAGTTTATTACTAAAGATTGGTAATTGTATTTGTTAAATCATGACTTAAATAATAATTGATTTAACTGCGTAATTCAAGAATTTTCAACAAAATGGACTGGTTGATTAGTAGCTATTGCTTTTTTTTACCTATTTGCTACTTATACATACAAACTATTTTTGTGTATGGTTAAGAAAATATTATTAAATGAAGGAAAACAGCGTGAACAACAATCAAAACGGAGATTCTTTGGGGAAACTCAGAAAGAGAATTGATGAGCTTGATTCTGAATTGCTGAAATTGCTCAATGAACGGGCTAAATGCGTAATAAAAATTGGAGAAATAAAACAAAAAGAAAAGAAAGAAGTGGTTGTTCCACTGCGGGAAATGGAATTACTGGAACGCTTATGCTCCATCAACGAAGGTCCTATGACAGAGGAAATGGTTCTTTATCTTTTTCAGGAAATCATTGATACACTCAAAGAATTGCAAAAATAACTATCGAAAGGACTTTCTAAATCTAGAATAAAATTACTGATAACAACTTAATTGGGGAATTAATATTATTTTATTTCAAGTAGTTCCACTTCAAATATCAAAGTTGCGTCAGCAGGAATAACTTTACCTGCACCTCGGCTTCCATAGCCTAAATCTGGAGGTATTACCAATTCCCATTTATCTCCCTCCTTCATTAACTGCAGTGCTTCAGTCCATCCTTTAATCACACCATTGACAGGAAAAGATGCGGGCTGATTCCTTTGGTAAGAACTGTCAAATTCAGTTCCATTGGTAAGTTTTCCTCGATAATGTACTGAGACCACGCTTTCTGGCCCAGGACTTTCTGTACCAGATCCTTCATTTATAATACGGTATTGCAGTCCACTTGAGGTGGTGGTGAATTCTTCAGAAGTTAGATTTGTCACAGTTCCTTTTTGATTTGAATTTGACGAAGATTGAAAATTTTTTTCACTTGAATACGAATCAAGACTACTTTCTTGTATTACATAAAACGCAGCTGCGCCCATTACTGCAGCCAGTACCAGTAAAAATATTCTTATATTATACACATGCGATTATTAATGTATTAGATAGTGTTATTCAACACTACGGACATACATTTTATAAAATCAAGAATTAACTTACGGGCATTTCTTTTAATTTCACCCCCACCTTTTCAAAAAATTCAGCCAGTGAATCTTTAACATGTGCCACATCAATTTTATCTTTGAAAATAATACCCAGTGTGGCTTCCACAATTTCAGGGTCAAGGTGGTTTTGATGCAGCGTAACCAGAGACCTTGCCCAATCCAGGGTTTCGGCAATCCCGGGAACTTTTTCCAGTTTTTGCTCGCGGATCAATCCCATAAAAATGCAAATCTGTTTTGCAAGGTGTAAATCACAATCAGGAACTTTGCTTTTAACTATGGCTAGTTCCTTTTCAAATTCAGGATAATCCAACCATAAGTAAAAACACCGACGACGTACGGCATCAGACAATTCACGGTTTCTATTACTAGTTAATATTACATAAGGCAGCTTCTCTGCCCTAATGCTGCCGATTTCCGGAATAGTGATTTGCCATTCAGATAATATTTCCAGTAAAAAACTTTCAAATTCTTCGTCTGAGCGGTCCAATTCATCGATTAATAAAACAGGAGACTTGGGATGAGTTATTGCCTGAAGCAATGGTCGTTTCAGCAAAAAATCCTCACTGAAAATAGTATTCTCTCGTTCCTGTAAAGATTTATCACTGCCTTCTTCAAGTTTAATGTGGAGCAGTTGACGTTGATAATTCCATTCATACAATGCCATGTTAGCGTCAAGTCCCTCATAACATTGAAGTCGTATTAAGTCGGTATCCAGCGCTTGCGCCATAACTTTTGCTATTTCCGTTTTTCCCACCCCTGCCGGGCCTTCAACCAATAGTGGTTTGTGGAGTTTTTTTGCCAAATATACAGACATTACAATCTCAGAATCAGCGACATAATTTTGTTGCTCAAGCATTTGCTGAATTTTCTTAGTATCTTTTTCGTACATATAATTTATGTCTGATTCAGGTTTTATTATTTTGACTGACGCACTCTTCAAGCGCATCCCACGCAAGCTTCATACATTTGATACGGCTCCGGTGTGTTTTTAAGGCAATCAACGGACGCAACTGTTCTATCTGTTCAGGAACATCCTCGGTATCCCTGCTTAGACTTTGATCAAATATCCGGCCAGTTCTAGCTGCCTCTTTCAGAGTTTTATTGATTATAATCTCACTCATAATGGAAGCAGAGGCCTGGCAGATGGAGCATCCACGAACCTGTGTTTTGCAATCATTGATGATCTCTCCGGACAGATCTAAAGTCAGTTGCAGTTCATCTCCGCAAAGTGGATTATGTACTGACGCTCTTAATGCGGGATTTTCCAAACGCCCCGAGTTTTTTGGGTGACGTGCGTGTTCCAGTAAGATGTCTCGATAAATAGTTGGTGTGGTCATCTCAATATAAAAAAATTTCTCTGGCACGATCAAGGGCCTTAAACAAACTATCTATTTCAGAGGTGTCATTGTACAGTCCAAAACTCATGCGGACTGTCGCCGGCACACCTAGCCTTTCATGCAAAACCTGGGTGCAATGATGTCCCGCGCGCACAGCAATGCCCCTTTCATCAAGAACCTGTGCAACATCATGTGCGTGTATGTTGTTTAGATTAAAGGACACCACGCCTGTTCTGTTATGTATGTCCTTTGGTCCATAAATCTCCAGATCCGGAAACTCAGATAATATTTTCAGCGAGTGGACTGTAAGTTCCTGTTCATGCCGCTGAATTTCCTGAATTCCGTATTGTTCAATATACTCCAATGCGGCCTTGAGTCCTGCAACTTCAGCGACAGGAGGTGTTCCTGCCTCAAATTTCTGTGGTGCTTCTGCCCATGTTGAGGACTGTCTTTCAACTTGGCGAATCATACCGCCTCCACCCTGAAACGGCGCCATTCCCTCCAGCCTTTCTTTTTTGGCATAAAGCACTCCAATTCCCGTAGGACCATAAACTTTGTGTCCGGAAAAAGCAAGAAAATCGCAATTCCACCCGGCAACATCTATCGGCATCCTGGATACCGCCTGAGCGGCATCAACAAGCACAGGAACGCCACGGCTGTGTGCAATTTTAGTTATTTCTCCTACGGGATTGATACTTCCTAAAACATTTGAAACTGCTGTGAAGGCCAGCAATTTGACAGAGTCTGTCAGCAATTCTTCCAGCTCTGACAGGTCCAGTCTGCCTTCCGGAGAAATCGGCCAGTAAACAAGTTCAATACTGGATGTTTGTGCGATTAATTGCCAGGGCACGATATTGGAGTGATGCTCCATTTCGGTCAGGATTATCCTGTCTCCTGCTTTAAAATTTTTTCTCCCCCATGCTGAGGCAACAAGGTTGATTGATTCAGTGGTCCCGCGGGTAAAAATAATTGATCCGGAATCATCCGCGCCAATGAAATTGGCTGCTGCTTCCCTTCCTGCTTCGTAAATTTCTGTAGCTTCTTCGGCTAAAGTGTAAACACCTCTACTGACATTACAGTTGTGGTTTTCGTAGAAACTGACGATTGCATCTATCACACTTTTGGGTTTTTGAGTTGTGGCGGCGTTATCAAGATATGCCAGCGGGCATCCGTTGATTTCCCGCTTAAGAATAGGGAAATCATCACGTGCTTTAGATATCAAAGGATGGTTATGCATGCAGAGAAGAATTTTTTCAGGCAGGATTAACCTTCTTCAGATTCATCAACGATATTCCTGAACCTCCGCGGCGGATGGTAACCATTTCACTTACTATGCTTAAGGCAATTTCTTCCGGAGATGTACCGGCAAAATCCAATCCTGCGGGTGAATGGACCCGTTTCAATTCTACAGGAGCCACTCCTTCATCCAATAAGTACTCGAAAACCAGTTTTGCTCTTTTGGTGCTGGCAACGAGACCGATGTATGGTCCTTGTCCTTCCAGAGCTTTTTTGATGGAATGCTGATCACCTTTGTGCTGAGTGACAACTACTACGTAAGTCTTTGGTCCTACATTGAACTGGCTGAAATCAGGATCTGAAGTGATAAGGTGATCGGCCATCGGAAATGCTTCTCGTGTAGCGCCGCTATCATTCACTGTAATTGAAAAATGAACAGTGTGTGCAAGCTGAGCCAGAACTTCCGCTATCCTCCCGTGTCCCACAATTATCAGCTCGGGACGTGGTAAATAGGGTTCAACATAAACTTCCATAGTTCCGCCGCAGGGCATTCCCACGCCCAGAATTTCATCATCAAGATCAAGCGGGATTATCCGTGTTTGGCCGTCACGCATGCTTTCCAGTGAAGCCTCCCGAACCGCTTCTTCCGCGCAACCACCACCGACCCAGCCAAACTGTGTTTCACCTTTATCGTTGATAATCGACTTAGCTCCAGGCTTTGCTGAAACAGATCCGGTAATTTTTATTACTGTTGCCACCGCAAATGGCATTTCTGCGGCATTCAATTCAGTTAATTTTTGAAAGAATTCGTCGGTCATTTTTTGATTTTATAATCTGTTCATTATAAGCTCAGAACTGTTTTTCCTGTCTGTGCTGCAAGGATTTCGACATGGAAAAAATTAAAACAATCCTGTAAATCATAATAATACCTCCGGAATTCTAACTGCTGATGAACATCCGAAAACAGAGAATCAGGCACTATACGGACGTGTCTCTTTTTCATAGTCTTCCAGTGTATCAATATCCCGTAATATGTAATCATTCTGCACAATTACTTCTTTCACACATTCAGGGTAATTCAGGATAATACCTCTACAGCCATATCCTTTGTGCGTTAATATATCTTTCCGGAATTCACTTGAAAACAATACCGGATTTCCGCGTTGTCCTTCGAATACTGGGACAACAATCATTTTTTTCCCTTCAATGCGATTTTCCTGAAATGTATGTATTAAATGATTAAGTTCTGATGTTTCAGAGAAGGGCATATCAGCCAGGCATATTATGAATCCATCACAGTCTTCAGGAAGCGCCTTTACTCCGGATTGTATAGAGGATGTCATCCCTTCTCTGAAACCTGGGTTATGGATAAAACTTAGCGGCAGATCATGTAATGCGGACCTAATTTTTTCAGCTTCATGTCCAAGCACAACCAGCACATGATCAACATCCGAAGCACAAACAGATTTTGCGAGTTTCAGGACCAGTGCTTCTCCACCTACCGGAAGAAGCAGCTTGTTTTGCTGTCCCATTCTCCTTGATTCACCGGCCGCAAGGATTACAGCAAAAATCATTGGCAGGAATAATTAAATGATTTCAGAACGCTTTCAATCTAATTCAGTTTTGTTGCCGAATTTTTTTTTGAGTTCAGACATAATGACTGATCCGACAAGTGAGGCTGCCTTGACCGGTTCTGCTTCCTGAGGTGTTTCTTCTGTTTTTCCATCTCCATTATCCTGCTCCATCAAGTTGGTAAAATTGCTGATAAATTGTTCAAACAGTTTGTTGTTAACCGCCTCTATCATGCGCGCACCAAACTGAGCGATACGCCCGGTTATGGAGACATTCATCATGCAGGAGACCTCTGTACCTGTTTCAAGAGCATTAAGCTTGAGCGACATGTTCATGGTTGCTCCGCCCTTACCGCTGATGTCAGTACCTTTTCCAGTCATGGTCATTTCGTAATCGGTACTGTCTCTTTCACAGATTTCAACATCTCCATTAAATTTTGCTGTCACAGGCCCAATTTTTATAGTGACTTTTCCTTTGAAATTATTCTCATCAATGGTTTCTGTCAACTGTGCTCCAGGAACACAGGTAACCACTTTTTCAGGATTTATGAGCACACTCCAGACTGTATCAATATCTGCTTTAAGCTTAAATTTTTTTTCTGCTTTGACTTCCATATTATTTTGTTCCAAAAATACGATCCCCCGCGTCTCCCAATCCCGGCAGGATGTATGCGTGGCTATTCAATTTTTCATCAATCGCAGCAGTGTAAATTGGCACATCAGGATGAACTTTTGCAAAATACTCAATGCCTTCAGGAGCCGCCAGTAAACAAACAAAGCGAATGTTAGAGGCTCCGTTTTCCTTTAATCGTGTAACAGCCGCGGATGAAGAATGGCCTGTAGCAAGCATTGGGTCAAGGGCTAATACGAGGCGTTGATTAATCAGTTCCGGAAGTTTCATGTAATATTCTACTGCCACCAGCGTTTCAGGATCTCGATATAAGCCGATGTGCCCCACTCTGGCAGACGGCACCAGATCCATAAATCCATCCAGTAATCCATTTCCTGCTCTCAAAATTGAAACGAGGCAGAGTTTTTTACCTTCCAGAAAAGGCGCGTTCATTTTCATCAAAGGAGTTTCAATTTCTTTATACAGCACGGGTAAATCTTTGGTCACTTCGTAAGCCAGTAAAGTACCGACCTCGCGAATCAGAATGCGAAACCCTCGCGTGGAGGTGTCTTTCATTCGCATAAGTGAGAGCTTATGTTGAACCAGGGGGTGATTGATTACTTGTACGTTTTCGTTCATGGCAATCTCCTGCTAATCGTTAAGTGGCAGTCATTTTTCTCGCATTTTGTTTTTTTTCCTGGCGTTGTTCGGCGTTTAATCGGCCTAAAGGATATTCATTCAAATCCACAAACTTCATATACTGAGCCAGTGTGGGGTGGACTTTTTCTACTTTCCGGAACATTTCCTGGGCAATACGGCGGTATCCAATATGCCCCTGAGGCGTGCTGCGGATTTCTGCCAGCCAAATAAGCGCCCGTAAGTTTATGTTTACATTCCAGCGTATATTGTAGCTCATCGGCACAACATATTGTGCTTCCAACGGATAATCTTTGAAAATAATTTCAAAAGCATCCGCGGAACGGGCCATTACTTCGTGATACTGCTGTCCTAATCCGGCGTCCCCAATTTCATCAGGTGTATCGTAGCCGAAACGAGTTGAAAGAGGCTGCCTTTCCTGAGTCAGCATCCGGTGCCTGTGTAAATCACGATACATTCCATAATCACCGAGGATATCAAATGTATAAAACACCATTTCCAAACTACGGTCCGGTTTATGACGCCGGTGACCCCGCAGGTCAGCGGCCTGTTTTATTAGATTGGTTTTTTCTGTATCTGACATGGCACGAACACTTTCCCGGATTTGCTGCAACGGAATTCCGGAGTGTGGGAAAAGCATTGCTGCAATGACCTTGTTCTCTGCTTCAGGATCATAATCAATCAACTGCACCAGCTCAGACTTGTCTGCTTCCAATTTACTTAACTGTGAATTTGCTACACTGCGAATAAATTCTTTCTGCGCGAGATCAAAATTTCGATAGTCTTGAAAATGTCGGTGGTTTGTTTCAGCACGCCGCACAAAAGAAGGTATTACTTTAGTTAATTCCTCAAAAGCTACTTGACCAATGTCGTTCATTTCCCTGAAGGGCGCAACTTTCAATTTTGAAATAAGAGTTTCGAAAAATCTTCCGTTGCCGAAAACCCCCATGTTGGTCAGAGTGGCAGCAGGCAGAATGCCTCTTATAATGTCAAATCCTCGTGCACGTACAGAACGTTCATAAGCGGCCTGGCTGATTTCCGGATCACCCGGCAGACGTTTTCGCACATGATCTCTTATCGGTTCAGTAAAGCGTACGTAGGTGTCGAAGAGGTTTCGGCATGTTGCCAAGAATAAATTACGGTGAGCTGAATTGAGTAAAGTTGGTTCCTGATAGAACCGGTATTCACCATTGATCTTATCCGCAAAAGTAACATAGCGCGTAGATTTTTCCAGAGGCGAACCGCCTATTCTTGCGTCCTCTACAGTTTTTGTGGCCATGATAGAGATGTTTTCCAGTGCGAGGTGCGCGCCGCCAAGTTCTCCAATTGAATCATCACCATATCCATCAAGGATCCTGTCATAAAAATTTTGTGCGGATTCAATGGCAAATTCGATGTTTTTAGAATATTTTTTTTGAACCCCTCCTCCCTGTATTTCATTGAACTTTGATTCTTTTTTCTGGATAAAATCTTTAAGCAGCAGTGTGCGAAGACCGAGTGTGGAGCGGGAATAACGTGAAAAAAGAGCACCTTTGATCACTTCCGGAAGATTGGTAAGTACAAAAACGGAGCGGTTAGTATTGGTTACATAAGGAGAAAGTATTTCCTGCTCTTCAGCTGTGAAAACTTCGTTCGAGGTGTTCATGAATAAATTTCAGCTCGCCGGCACACCATGTGAGTTGGGCAAAGCTTCTGTCTGGTTGGCGGGAGTGGGGAGATCTTTGTCCTTGTATTTAGGATTTGAATGAGTATTCGGATCATAACTGTCCCTTAGCAAGTCACGGGTGAAGTCAAACGTTTGTCTGGATGTATATGCCATTGATACTATTCCGGTATCCATCCGAATTGCGTCCTTTGGACATGCTTCAACACATAGTCCGCAAAAAACACAGCGCAATTCATCTATATCAAATACAACAGGATATTTTTCTACAGAAAGGTCCGGATGCTCACCGGCTTCTATATGAATACATTTTGATGGACAAACTGTTTCACACATGTAGCAGGCAACACAGCTTAGAAAGCCGTTATCAAGTCTGGTCAGTCTGTGACGACCGCGCCAGCGATGTGATACATGCCTTTTTTCTTCCGGATAATTTACCGTGACAACATCTCTTGCGCCAAAAAGGTTGCGCCAGAAATGTTTTACAGTAAGTCTCAGCCCATTAATGATTCCGGGAAGAAACATGGCTTCTTTAATGCCGTCCACTCTTTCCATCCGTTTTACTTTTAATTCCATCCTACCTCACTAAATTGTTCCTTAATTTTCTATACGGTTAAAAACTTTTGTTATGGTGCAATACGATCAATTGTCCATGATTCATCACTCTGTTTTGAATATAAAAAACGGTCATGAAGACGGTTTGGTCTTCCCTGCCAAAATTCAAAACTTTTTGGTTTAATTCTGTATCCTCCCCAAAAGTCAGGCAGAGGTATTTTTCCTTGAGAAAATTTTCGTTTCATTTCTTCAAGCTTCATTTCCAGAATTTTCCTTGATGACAGGACTGAACTCTGATCAGAAACCCACGCTCCCAGCTGACTGCCTCTTGGGCGGCTCAAAAAATACTTAATTGACTCCTTAGTCTCAATTTTCTCTGCAACTCCGTTTATGCTTATCTGTCGCTCCATCGCAACCCAGTTAAAAAGCACTGCTACATTTGAATTGTTAGAAATATGTACCGCTTTCCTGCTTTTGTAGTTTGTGAAAAATACAAATCCTTGTTGGTCAAACAATTTCAGAAGAACTGTTCTCACAGCAGGTTCACCTTTTTCATTAACAGTTGCCAAACTCATTGCTGTCGGAATAGGCTCCGCTTTTTTTGCAACTTCAAACCATGACTCAAACTGAATAAATGGATCAGCATTTAACTCCTCTTTGGCCAGGCCTTTGTTCTCATAGCCCTGACGTATGAATGTCAAATCCATCAACTTATTTAACTAAACTCTCACTTTTCTGAAATTTTCATGCGAGAGTGAGAATCACAAACGCGGTTACAATTATGTTTACCAGTGAAAGCGGTAAAAGTTTTTTCCAGCCCAGTCCCATTGTCTGGTCGAAACGAAATTTTGGTACTGTCCAGCGTAACTGAATCTGGAACCAGCAGAAAATCAGAGTGACAAAAGAAAATTTTATTATTTGCAGTACAGTTACCAGCCACTGAGGTGCGCTCTCCCAAAGGTGAAGCCATGGCACATGATATCCCCCAAAAAATAATGTGGTCATCAAGGCAGCAACTCCCACCAGAGAAACATATTCGGCAAGCATGAAAGCTGACCAGCGCATTCCGGAATATTCCAGAAAATATCCTGCCACAATCTCTGATTCTCCTTCAGGCGCATCAAAAGGAGCACGCTTAGTTTCAGCAACCAATGCCGTAAAAAAGAGTATAAAACCAAGAGGCTGTGTGAATATTCCCCACATGGGAATCAGGTTCCCGAACCAGTATTCATTTTGTCCATCTACAATACTGCTCACGCGTGTTGATCCATACACCATAAAAATTCCCATCAAAGCCAGGCCCATGAAAACTTCGTATGAAATCATCTGCGCGGAGGCACGTGTTCCTCCAAGCAGGGCAAACTTACTGTTTGAGCTTGTACCGGCAAGTACCGCTCCGTAAACATTCAACGAAGTAATTGCGAAGATAAAAAGCAAACCAGGATTTATATCGGTGACCTGAAATGTAAAATCTCCTATCGGACCAGCAATGGGAATTATGGCAAAAGTGGCTACTGCCGCAATTAATCCAAAAAAAGGTGCGATTAAATACAGAAATCCATTTGCGCCTTTTGGGATGGTATCTTCCTTAAAAATCGATTTCAGTCCATCCGCGGCAAGATGCAGGGCTCCATGTCCGGTAAAAGCGCCAATATTCGCACGATTTGGTCCGACTCGGTCCTGTATCATGGAACTCCATTTGCGCTCCATCAGAGTAAGTACAGTTCCAAGCGGCATGGCAAATAACAAAATAATTACCGCAATCTTTATACAGGCCAAAACGGCGGGGATCATGATTATATCTAGTATGATTTCCATTTTAATTTCCAGTATTCCTTTACTGTGCTCAGCGGTCCAACTCTCCGCCAATCATGTTGATTGAACCAAAGATAGGAACAATATCTGCTACATAATGTCCGACTGTCATTAAGGGCATGGCCTCAACATAATTAAAACATGGAGGACGCATCCGGACTCTTACCGGATCACCGCTTCCATCTGAAACAAGATAAAATCCAATTTCGCCATTTCCTCCTTCTGTGGGCATATATATCTCTCCTGCAGGAGGCTGATGTCCTTCCATAACCAGCTTAAAATGATCAATCAACCCCTCGATATTTCCATAGACGTCTTTTTTATCAGGGTATTGCAGCATCCTCTCATCAGTCATGAATGGACCTTCCGGCATTTTGTCTGCTGCCTGTTTAATTATGCTGGCACTTTGCCGGATTTCTTCCATGCGTACCAGAAAGCGGTCAAAACAATCACCGGTGCTGCCCACTGGAATTTCAAAATCAAGCTCATCATAAACAGAGTATGAATCTGCTCTTCTGACATCATAAGGTATTCCGCAGGCACGCAGCATCGGTCCAGTAAATCCAAAGGAAAGTGCATCTTCCTTTGAAATTCCTCCGACATCTTTTACTCTGTCAATAAATATTTTATTTCTCGTAAGCAGTTTGTCACATTCCTCCATGATCTCTTCCAGTTTAGAGATGCGGTCTGCCAGATCGCTTAAAAATCCTTCTGGAAGATCCATGGAGTTTCCACCGAATCGTGTCCAGTTTGTAGTCAGGCGAGCACCGGTCATTTCCTCTACCAGTTCCCAAAGATATTCACGGGCCTTGATAAACCACAGAAAAAAGGTAAATGCTCCAACCTCCATTGCTGCAGCGCCTAGGCAAGTCAGATGATCTGTGATGCGTGATATTTCACCCATAATCACTCTTGTGAATTCCGCACGTCTTGGAGCCTCAATTCCATACAATTTTTCCACAGCCATCGAATAACCGATATTACACAGCAGCGGGGAAACGTAATTCAATCTGTCCGTGTATGGAATGACCTGAATCCACTTTGAATTTTCAGATTCTTTTTCAAAACCTCGATGAAGATATCCAATTTCCGGCTCCATTCCAACAATAAGCTCACCATCCAGTTGAGTAGTTAACCTGACAATCCCGTGCATTGCCGGATGTGCTGGGCCAATCTCTATACTCATCACTGAGGCTGAAAAATCTTCACCGGATGCATTAGTGTCCATACGGGACTGCAAAGCTGACATATCTGTCATGGGTGTCTCCCGTATGTATGTCGTTCCTCGATTTCTTTCAACTCCATCAGCGGCTGCTGTTTATCGATGGGATAGTCTTTACGCAGAGGATGTCCTTCAAATTCTTCATACATTAAAATTCGTTTCAAATTAGGATGTCCCTCGAAAATGATCCCGAACATATCAAAGCATTCACGCTCATACCAGTCTGCTGCTTTCCAGAGATGGTGGATAGAGGCAAGTTTACAATCATCTTCATCCAAGGGGACCTTGAGCCGTACACGTCTGGCGTGAGTGAGAGACTTAAAGTGATAAACAACTTCAAACCTTGGTGTCATATCCATTTCAAGACCATCTACTGCAGTAAGATCAGTCATAATTTCAAATGTACAGCGTCGGTCATCACGCAAAAACCTGCATACTGATTCCAGGGAATCCCGTTTTATCACAACAGTTTCATCTGCTCGGTGAGCATGAAAACCAAGAACTGCTTTTGGAAATTCCTTTTTCAGCAATGCAGTTAATTCACCATATTCCTGGTCGGCATTCATGTTATTTGCTTTAATTTCTTCACTCATTTTTCATTCAGTACAAACACTCAAAAAAATTATGTTTTTTTCACTTTTAGTTCTGATTTTTGTTTCTGCATTTGGGGTGAGTCATAACCAATATGTGGACTTACGTTTACATAATCTTTAGAATATGTGAATCCCGGCTTACTGAGACGATTGCTTTTTGGATTTTGCACATTCTCAAAGACGTCTTTTTTGGGAATTTCAAAATAACGATTAAGCTGGTCAACCTTCTGGTCTTTATGTCTGGTTGCAGACGAAGTAATTCCGTTGGGCTTTGGACCTTCTTTCTGGATACTGTTCTGCAGTTCAATAAGTCCGTCAAGCACTGCTTCAGGACGAGGAGGACAACCTGCAATATAAAGGTCCACCGGAATTAAACGGTCTATTCCCTGAAGCACAGAATAATTCTGATAGAATCCACCGGTTGCGGCACATGCGCCAAAAGCAATTACCCATTTTGGATCAGCCATCTGATCATAAATTGTCTTCAGAATTGGAGACATTTTGTGGGTTATTGTTCCCACTACCCATAGTACATCCGCCTGTCTTGGAGAGAAACGTGGTATTTCTGCGCCAAAACGGGAAATGTCGTAATGAGAACAGGCTGCGGCCATGTACTCCATTCCGCAGCATGCCGTTACAAACGGGTACTGAAAGAGAGAGAATTTTCTGGACCAATTTACAACACTGTCGAATGACGTAGTAATGAAACCACCATAATCTGTATCCATTTTAACTCCGTGTTAGTTCATTGATGATATGTATTTAATTTTTGCTAAGCTTGAAACTCATACTTTAAATAAGCAAATAGTTTATTGAACATTTTATTTACTCCCATTCCAATGCACCTTTTTTCCAGTCGTAAGCCAGCCCAAGTATCAGAATTCCCAAAAAAATCGAACTGGCAGCAAAACCGAACCATCCCAATTCACGTATCTGCACAGCCCATGGATAGAGGAAAACTACTTCAACATCAAAAATTAAAAAAACCAAAGCTGTCATATAAAATTTTACGTCATAACGATGTCCCTCCATTCCGTCTCTCAGAAATCCTGACTCAAATGGTATTTCCTTTACTTCCCCTCTCAATTTAGGTCCCAAAAAAAGACCTATGCAGCAAAATACACCTGCCAGGATAATTCCCAGAACTATCATGATCAAAATTGGCAGATAACCAGACGCGATTGACATTGACATTTAGGATTTTGGAAATCAGGTTATAAGATACTTCTTTTTTAATTTTTTATTCGGAACAAGTATTAACAATGAATTATTTATAAGTACTTACCCAGCATTACTTTGGTCACAGTGGATATTATTGTTCAGATTTTTTCTGTTCAAACATATTCACTTATACAATGTTAGTGTATCACGGCATAATCAAAGAGCATGTCCCAGAATTAAGTTTCCCAGCCAGTATGCAGATTGTCAATTCATTTCAGTTAGTTTCAGCGTACAATAACTCCAGGATTTACTTGCTCGGGCACATCAATTAAAACAAGTTTCCCATTGTCATCAGAAAACAGAATCATACCCTCAGAAAGATGTCCCATCAATTTGACAGGTTTAAGGTTTGCCACTACCAGCACATGCCGGTCAGTCATTTCTTCAGGTGTATAAAATTCAGCTGCACCGGAGACAATTGAACGTGAACATGCTTCGCCTAAATCAACTTCAGAACAGAGAAGCTTTTCTGATTTTTCAACTTTTCGACAGGATTTTATTCGACCGACCTTCAGTTCCATTTTCTGAAAATCATCAATACCAAGCCATTCTGTTTCCTCTGCATTAGAATTATTTAATGTTTTTTCTATATGATTTTTTATGGGATTTACTTCCAAAGAAGGAACCCGCATTTTAGGGAACAAAGGTGTCGGTTTTGGAAGTTCGATACCGGATTCCAATAATCCGGGAGTCAGATCATCAAATCGAATCACCCCTTCGTCAAGTCCAAGGGATACTCTGGCTTCACACATTTTTTTTGGCATAACAGGATCGAGCAGTCCAACTAAGATTCGTGCCATATCCAGTGCTGTGTACAGCACAGTCCCTAAACGCTCGCGATCTTTTTCCTCTTTTGCCAGAGCCCAGGGTTTGCATGTATCGATAAATTTGTTCACCTGACTACTAAGCGATGCCACATGTTCTAAGGCCCGATGTGGTTGAAAAGCAATAATATGTTCTTTACATTTCTGCACGCCTTCTACAAACGAATTATGCAGTTCTTTCTCGAGATCTTCTGCTTTACCCAATGGCGGTACACACCCATGAAAATTTTTTCGGCTCATGCTGATTGAGCGGTTCAGTAAATTTCCAAAGTTATTTGCTAAATCCCCGTTGTAGCGGGTCACCGCTAGTTCTTCGGTAAAATTTGAGTCTTCGCCAAAACTCATATCACGCAGTAAAAAGTATCGCAGCGCATCCACACCAAGCTGATCCTTCATAGCCAACGGATCAACCACATTACCCAGCGACTTACTCATTTTACTGCCTTCAACTATCCAGTGTCCATGAACAACCAGTTTTTTAAAGACAGGCATTCCTGCTGCTTTCAGCATGCAAGGCCAGTATATTCCATGTGTTTTAAGGATATCTTTTCCAATTGTATGATGAACATGCTGCCAGTATTTATTGTAATTTTCTCCGTCAGGCCAGCCAAGCGCACTGGCATAATTCAGTAGAGCATCAAACCAGACATAGGTCACAAAGTTTTCATCAAAAGGGAGTTCAATCCCCCACTTTAACCTGCTTTTCGGACGTGATATACACAAATCCTGTAACGGTTCTTTCAACAGTTGAATAAGTTCATTACGATACCGTCCGGGATAAACCCATTTTTCATTATGCTTTAATTCCTTTAGCAGCCAATCCTGGTAAGCACTCATCCGGAAAAAATAATTATTCTCCTTATACAATTCCGGAGGATTTTGGTGATCAGGACAATTGCCATCTTCCAGCTCTGCTTCATCCAGAAATCGCTCACAACCAATGCAGTAAAGCCCTTCGTATTCTTTCAGATAAATTTCACCCTGGTCATATATTTTTTGCAGTATTTGCTGAACACAGTTTTTGTGCTCAAAATCAGTTGTGCGAATAAACTGATCATGTTCAATGTGAAGATGAGGCCACATTTCACGAAATTCCTGACTAATCTGGTCAACAAATTCCTGTGGTTCAACACCTGACTTTGCAGCTGACTCAGCTATCTTTTGACCATGCTCATCTGTTCCTGTCAAAAAATATGTATCAGCTCCAAACAGCTTCATGTAACGTGTCAAAACATCCGTTACAATTGTTGTGTAAGCATGTCCAATGTGGGGATGACTGTTTACGTAATAAATTGGAGTCGTAATATAAAATGTATCGCTCATGCGTATCATTCAGCAGGAAGTTGAATTTTAGGCTCTTCCGGATGAGGGCAGTAAAGTGTGAATGTTTTTCCGATAATTTGCACAACTTCAAATCCGCTTACTTGATTTAACTCATCAGCACATTCTTTATTCGTGATTGGGCAGCTGTCCAGAACTTTGAGTTTGATCAGCTCATGTTCAAGCAGCTGAGATTTAATTTCCCTTCGTGTTTTAGAAGAAAGGCCTTGTTTGCCCAGATTCACTACAGGTTTTGACTGGTGGGCCAATGTGCGCAGATGTCGTTTTTGTTTTCCTGTCATTCTTAATGATCCTGATCAATTACTTTTGGCACTTTGAAAAAACCATTTTCCAGATAAGGACTGAATTGTTCCGGTGAAACGGTGGACTTTTCAATTTTGTCTTCCCTGCTGTGACTTAAATGATTTTCATCAGATTCGGACTGCTCTTCCGAAATCTCAACTTCTTTTAGCAATTCAAAGTATTCCAGAATTGTTGTAAATTGTTGAGCAAATACTTCAGTTTCTTTTTCTGTTAATTCCAATGAAGAGAGACGAGCAATTTTACTTACTTCTTCCGGAGTAAATCTTGTTGTCATACAGGTTGAAGCATCAATTTGATTTCTGCCTGTGCCGCCAGCTTTTTATCAACACTGGCCTTTCCTTCAAAGACCCAGAAGTTACGTCGTTGATTAAGTAAGGTTGTTTCAAGCACGAGCTGATCACCAGGAACAACCGGAATTCTAAATTTAGCCTTATCAATACCGGCAAAAAACACAATTGCGTTTGATTCAGCCTTTTCTTTACCAGAGTGTATGACTATTCCAGCAGTTTGTGCCAGAGCCTCAATAATCATTACACCAGGAAGTACTGCCTGGCTGGGAAAATGGCCTTGAAAGACTTCTTCGTTTCCGGAAATATTTTTCAGTGCCTTGCAGTACTCGCCTTTCTTTACTTCCAGCACTCTGTCAACCAGTAAAAATGGGTAACGGTGTGGCAGGATTTTTTTTATTTCCTCCAGACTCATCATCAATTATCTCCTCCACTTTGTTTGAGTGCATTGTATGCATCAATTACTTTTTGTGTAAAATCTGTAGTATCTTCCTTCATGTACAAAATTATCTGGGCAGCGTTTTTTTCAAGCACCAAATCTAATTTCTCTTTGATGGATATAGTGCGAATTACAGTTTTAAGTTCTTTGAAGATAACCTCTGTCAGCCGACGTTCTTCAAGCCTCATTTCCTGTTCAAAGGCACGTACTTTTTCACGCAGCTGCTGCTGTCGTGCAATTAACTCCTGCTCCTTGCTGGTTTTGGCTTTAGGAGTCAACAGTGGATTATTTCGCAAGTCATCAGCGAGTTTACGGAGTTCCGACTCTTCAAGTTTAAACTCTTGCTGTTTTTGACGTCCCCGTCTTTCCAGGATGTTTCTGGAACGGATACCTGGCTCAGATTGATTAAGAGCTTCATTTAAATCAACCACGCCGATTTCAATCGCAAACGCCGGTGAGGCTGAACAAAACAACAGTATAGTTATAATTTGCAGAAAGTATTTCATTGACTAGCAAATATCTTTTTCCAACAGAAGATGTAAAACAGAACAATAGTTTTACATCATGTACCAAAGTATCAGGAAAGTTCCAATTGTGAAGATGAGGGCATAATTTTGTGTTAAACCATTTTGAAATGGACGAATAGTGTTGCCTGCAGTTCGAGCTGTCGTTCCAGTTGTATTTACAGCCCGATCAATAATATTCAAATCAAATATATTCCAGAGTAAATGTGTTGTGAGAAGACGTACAGGGTTAATTAATAAAAAGTTGTAAAGCTCATCAACGTACCATTTATTGAGAGAAAGTTTATAAGCCCATTCCCATTTTTCACGAAGTTTGGAAGCAATCTCAAAGCCGGAATGATACACACGACTGGCCATATACCAGGCCAGCAAAGCAAATGCTACTGAAAACACCATCAGCACCCATTCTGTCAAAACGGTGCCATGGCCGCTTGGGATTTCAGCAAAAAAACCATGGAAAAAGAGTTCCATGTTATTCGGTAAAAGATGGAAAATATGCGGCACACCGAAAAATCCGCCAAACACTGAAAGTACAGCCAAAATCGTCAATGGAATTGTAATTGAAACAGGTGACTCACTTACATGTTCAGCAACGAGTTTATCTACCCGTGATTCGCCATGAAATGTCAAATAGATCATTCTGAACATATAAAATGCTGTCATGCCTGCAGTCAGAAAACCAATGCCCCAGAACCATGTGCTTCCGAAAGGAGAACTGAATGCGTACCATAAAATCTCATCCTTGCTGAAAAATCCTGAAAAGAAGGGAATTCCGGAAATAGCCAGCGTGCCAAGCAGCATAGTTATATAGGTGATTGGCAGTTTGTTTTTAAGCGCTCCCATTTTTCGCATATCCTGTTCGTGATGAATTGCAAGTATCACTGATCCGGAGCCCAAAAAGAGAAGTGCTTTGAAAAAAGCATGTGTCATTACATGAAATACTCCTGTAGTGAAAGCTCCAACTCCCATTGCCAAAAACATGTAACCCAATTGACTGACTGTTGAATAAGCCAGCACACGCTTGATGTCTGTTTGGGTAATGGCAATTGTTGCAGCCAAAAGCGCAGTTAATGCTCCAATTACAGCTATGACGTTCATTGTCAATGGTGCAAGAACAAACAAGTGACTCAAGCGGGCGACCATGTACAACCCTGCCGTTACCATTGTGGCGGCATGGATTAGTGCTGATACAGGAGTAGGGCCTTCCATCGCGTCCGGCAGCCAGACAAAAAGTGGTATTTGTGCTGATTTACCTGTAGCGCCAAGAAACAGCAGCAGAGTTATTATTGTTACGAGAGTGCCGCCATGTTCTAATTTAGCCGAGGCTTCAGCATTAACAGTACTGAA
The DNA here is from genome assembly GCA_001627865.1 of SAR324 cluster bacterium REDSEA-S27_B3. Taxonomy (GTDB): domain Bacteria; phylum SAR324; class SAR324; order SAR324; family NAC60-12; genus Arctic96AD-7. The sequence goes on along the minus strand of LUQO01000015.1, from coordinate 25,607 downwards.
CTCAATTGTTCCAAAAGTTAAAAATATCAGCAGTACTGCGGACAGTACTCCAAAATCACCAACACGGTTAAAAAGAAAAGCTTTTTTTGCAGCTTCACCGGCAGAATCTTTTTCAAAATAGTAACCGATCAACAAATATGAACATAGACCGACTCCTTCCCAGCCGACGAACATCAGTAAAAATCCGTCGCCGAGCACAAGAATAAGCATGAAAAATACAAATAAATTCAAATAGGCAAAGAAGCGGTAATATCCGGCTTCTCCATCCATATATCCCACTGAATATACATGTATCAATAATCCGACGCCGGTGATCACCAGCAAATATAGTCCTGAAAGCTGATCTACATGGAAATTGATTCCTGCTTCAAAACTTCCGCTTGCAATCCAGGTGTATAAATGTTCAGAAAGAACATTCCCTTCGGCTTCAAGCATTTGAAAAAACAGCACCAGTGATTGCGCGAAAGCCAGTCCAATTGCCAGCGGCCCGACTAATGTGACAAATCTTGTCCCAAAACGTTTCCCCAGAAAAGCATTCAATATAAATCCTAGCAGCGGGAAAGCCGGTACAAGCCAAATTTGTGACATGCCTACCATTTTAATAAATTAAATTCTTCAATGTTCAGAGTTTTACGTGTCCGAAAAATGGAAAGAATTATTGAAAGACCAACCACAGCTTCAGCCGCGGCAACCACGATGATAAAGAAGATGAAGACAACTCCGGTCATTGAATCCAGACTCCGGGAGAAGGTGATAAAGGACAGATTGACCGCGTTCAGCATTAACTCGATACTCATAAAAATTACAATAACATTTCTGCGCAGCATCACACCCATCACACCAACTGTAAAAAGAACGGCGCTCAGCAGCAAAATGTGTTCAATTGGGATCATAATAATTAATTACTGAAAACGTCTTTTCGCAATCACTACTGCACCAATTACGGCAACAAGCAGGAGTATGACGATAATTTCAAATGACAAAATGTAATCGGTGAAAAGCAGGCGTCCGATAAGAGCGATTGAACCTATTTCTTCCACAACCTCAATTGGATATTCTCCCTTTGTTCCCAGCTGTAATTCCTTGTCAGTGAAGAGATATGCAATCTGAACAAAAATTCCCAGAGAAAGTACTCCAGCCAGGATTTTCCCGACTGACCATTTGTTAGATAACTGCTCAGTGTCCCTTGAGGAGAGCAGCATCAGTACAAACAGGAACAAAACCATTATTGCTCCTGCATAAATTAATACCTGTATGACTGCAACAAATTCAGCGTTTAGCATTACATAAATTGCGCCTAGACAAAAAAATGTGCCTACCAGTGAAAGCGCGCAGTGAATCGGATTTTTCAGAAAAAGCACTCCGAATGCTCCTAAAATACTTAAAACTGCAAATATGTAGAAAATTGTTAACATCTCTCTATTTACTAATACACTGATGTCTAAGTATGCTAAGCTGCTGCCTTTATCAGTTTCTTTCCAGAATCCTTTGCTGTTTGTGCCAGTTCAATTCCGTTGGATTGAATTTGATCAAAATTTAATCCGGAAAATGCTTTTGTTTCACGGGACATTGAATCAAACACCTGATTTATATTTGTAAAATCATAATTCTGACCCAAAGCCTCTGCCAGCTCTGAAAGAATCTGCCATTCCGGACGACTTCTGCGTAGTGCCTTAACAGCGATATCTGTTGCCTGAACGAGGTGCTGTTTGTTTGTATATGTGGCAATTTTCTCCGAATAATGCTGTCCCGGAAGTACTACGTCAGCTATCTCGCTCCATGAGTTGTGGTAAGCTCCAATATGAACTACCAGCTGTGCAGTTTTTATTTTTTGCTGAAGATCATGCTCTGTTTCAAATGGATTCCCTAAAACAAAAACAACTTTGAGATCACTTTTAACTGCTTCTTTGAGTTTAGCGTTTTTTGCGTCCCCCTTGATTTTCAAAGCCAGAGCTCCAGCCCTGTTTGGAGTTTTGTCTGTTGTAATAAGTGTGTTGATGAAAAAGTCGCTCTCAATTTGTTCCCAGTTTGGCAATGGGCAAAAGATATTGTCTGATGAAAATCCGTCTTTGAGCAGCTTTTGAATTAAGAACAATTCTTCATTACTTGCATGAGTGTCTGTAAGCGCAATCACATTTTGAGCTAACGGCGCCATTTCTCTTACTCTTTCGGCAATTGCCCCGTATGCCTCTTCCCAGGATATTCCTTCCAGATTTTCACCTACACGACCCAAGGGCCTGTTAATTCTTGATTTACGCTCGTTCATAATACGGTAAGTTAAACGTCCTTCATCACACATCCACCACTTATTAACATTTTGGTTTTCATGAGGCTTAAGCCGAAAAACCTCATTTCGGTCATGTTCAATTGTGACGTTGCAGCCTGTAGAACAACCGGTGCAAATTGAACGATTTTTTTTCAGTTTCCAGGCTCTGCGCTTGAAGCGGAATTCTTTTTCAGTAATTGCGCCAACAGGGCAAATATCTGCCATGTTGCCCTGAAATTTATTTGTCATCGTCCTGTCGGTAAAAGTATCAACCGTCAACTCATGACCCCGGTTAAACATTCCGAATTCATTGGTGCCGGTAATTTCCCTGGTAAAACGATCACAGCGGGAACACTGAATACATCGGTTACGTTCCAGGCTGACAAAAGTTCCAATATCACGCCACCCATAAACGCGTTTGGAATAATCCATTTCAGACTTTCCGGAACCATATTCAAAAGAGTAATCTTGAAGAGTGCATTCTCCGGACTGATCACAGATTGGGCAATCCAGAGGATGATTAATCAACAGAAACTCGTTTACAAGTTTGCGCCCTTCTTCAACCTTTTGATTCATGGTATCAACCTTCATACCTTCTGCTGCATCCACAGAACAGGCGGTTTGAAGTTTTGGAGCAGGACGTCCATTTCCCAGATCAATCACATCCACCACACACATACGGCATGTGGCCACAATAGACATTCCTGGATGATAGCAGTAATGTGGGATTATTTTTCCTCTGCGCAAAGCAGCAGAAAGTATTTTTTCACCAGGTTCAAATTCAACTGGCTCACCATCAATATGAAAAACAGGCATGTTCTATTCGTTATTAATTTGCATAATATTTACGGAAATCCTCCGGAAATTTTTTTACAAAACTTTGAATCGGCAAAGCAGCCGCATCCCCTAAAGCGCAAAGGGTGGTGCCCAGCATATTACCGCCAACTCTGTCGAGGCGCTTCAATTTTTCATCGCTTCCGTTGCCGTTCAGAAAATCACGGATAATATTTCGTGACCAATGTGTTCCTTCACGGCATGGTGTGCACTGGCCGCAGGATTCATGGGCATAAAAACGGGTAATGCGATGCAGTAATTGCACTACGTCTGTGTCTTCATCAAATACCATCATCGCGGCAGAACCCAGCATTGTGTTAATTTTTGCCAGTTCATCAAAATTATACAGAACATCAACTTCATCAGCAGTCATCACAGAAGAAGATGAGCCTCCGGGAATTACTCCCTTAAGTTTTTTACCGTTACGGATTCCTCCACCAATCCCGTAAATAATGTCCTTCATGTTAACATCCATTCTTAATTCATATACACCGGGGTTATTTACGTGACCGCTCAGGCTGACCAGGTGAGTTCCGGTATTATTCTGAGGTCCAAAACTTTTGAAGGCATCAACTCCGCCATCGCTTAAGATGTACGGCATGCAGGCCAGTGTTTCCACATTGTTGACACTTGTAGGGCATCCGTTGAAACCGGATACTGCGGGAAATGGGGGCTTAACCCTGGGTTGTCCACGTTTGCCTTCCAGGGAATCCAACAAGGCAGATTCCTCTCCGCAAATATATGCACCTGCTCCGCTGTGAACTGTAAGGTCCAGCTGATAACCGCTGCCCATTGGGTCCGGGCCCAGCAAGCCGTCAGCATATAATTCGTCGACGGCATCAATAAGGGTTTTGATTGCAGGAAAAAACTCTCCGCGCACATAGATATAACCATGATGACATCCTACAGCATAGCAGCCAATCATCATGCCTTCTAAAAACAGATGCGGATCCTTAAGCATCAGTTCCCTGTCCTTGCATGTTCCAGGTTCAGATTCATCAGCGTTGGCAACAAGATAACTTGGCTTACCTGTTTCTTTTGCCATGAAGCTCCACTTCAAACCTGTAGGGAATCCTGCTCCACCGCGTCCACGAATTCCGGATTCCTTGACTTCCTGCACCACTTCATCAGGCTTCATGCCGAAGACTTTATTCAAAGTCTTGTAACCACCGGCTTTCTTGTATCCTGCCAGAGATTTATTGTATTTGGGGTTTCGAATATTTTTGAAAAGAACCAGGGTTTCTTCTGCCATTTTTTACTGACTCAATTGATCAATCAATTTTTCCATTTTTTCCGGAGTTACCTGTTCATGATAGTCTTCATTTACAATCATTGCCGGAGCATAACTACATGCCCCTATGCACTCCATTTCTTCAATACTGAATAAACCGTCATCTGTTGTATAACCGGCGTGAGTATTTAACTTTTTTTCTGTGAATTCCAGTAATTCAGTGCCACCTACAAGACAGCATGGTACGCATGTACAAACCTGTAAATGGTATTTACCCGGCGGTTTCAAGCGGAACATTGTGTAAAATGTCACAACACCTTCCACATGTGTAAGCGGTACTTCACAACAATCTGCCACATGCCGCATCCATTCCTCTGTTAACCAGCCATTATTTTCTTTCTGAGCCAAAAGCAAAATTGGAATCAGCGCATTTTGCTTGATCGGATAACGGATCAACAGGTTGTACACCTGATTTTGAATGTCCTTTGAGAACAAGTTAAATCTCTTTTCTTGGTGAGTCGATTAAAATACTGATCATTATTTCTATCAGATACTGCTAAATAAGCAACAATAATCGCTTAATGTATATTGTTTGAACAAAATAATTTGAATTACAGGTTAGTATTATATATTTCAAAATAAATAATCTGTTATTAACAATAAATTACAAATGTTGACTATTTTTTTTAAATATGATATCAATTAACCGCTTTTTGCTGGTATAATTGACAGCATAAAAAATTGACAGGTGAAATTAATTACATAATTTTAATATAGTTTGCATTTGTTTTTCGAACAGATTAAAATAAAGTTATATATTACTAAAAACTGAACATTTTTCAGATAAACAAATATGAAAAAACGCATGAATGGTGCTCAAATTGTAGTTGAAGTGCTCAAACAGCAAGGTGTTGAATATATTTTCGGATATCCCGGAGGGGCATGCATGCCGATATTTGACGCGCTTGTGGATGCGCCTGAACAGAAAATTATTTTAGTACGCCATGAACAAGGAGGGACACATATGGCTGACGGTTACGCCAGGGCCACAGGCAAGACCGGAGTAGTACTTGTTACTTCCGGACCAGGCGCAACCAACACTGTCACTGGAATACTTACTGCTCAAATGGATTCGGTTCCTCTTGTTATCTTAACCGGTCAGACTGTAACTCCTAACTTGGGGAAGGATGCCTTCCAGGAAGCAGATGTGTTTGGTGTGACCATGCCCATAGTTAAACACAGTTTTCTAGTAAGGGATGTGAAGGATTTGTCCAGGGTGGTGAATGAAGCATTCCATCTTGCTTCAACTGGACGTCCGGGACCCGTGTTGGTGGATTTGCCTAAGGATGTAGTTTCAAATGAATGGGATGAGGATTTTAAAGTGGACCTTGATCTTCCCGGATATCAAGTTCAAACAAGCGGTAACTCCGATAGTATCGAATATGTTGCAGAGCTTTTATCAAAATCAAAACGTCCATTGCTTTATGTTGGGGCCGGGGCTGTTATTTCAGGAGCAGGCAAACAAGTGCAAAAACTGGCTGAAAAGCTTCAGGCACCAGTAACCACAACACTGTTGGGTAAGGGCAGTTTTTCCGAAATGCATCCGCTTTCTGTTGGAATGCTGGGCATGCATGGTACTGCGTATGCCAATAAAGCAGTGATTGAGTGTGATCTGATCATGGCAATCGGTGCCCGCTGGGACGACCGCATAACAGGTAAAGTCAGTGAATTTTGCCCTGATGCAACCAAAATTCATATAGATATAGATCCTGCTGAATTTGGGAAAATTATTCAACCTGAAGTAAGCGTGAATGGGGACGCGGCCGAGGTATTAGAAGAATTAATCCTACTAGTAAATAAGCTTGATACCACGGATTGGCTTAAAAAGATTGATCAATGGAAAATAAAATATCCGCTGAAATTCCCAAAACGAGGTGGTTTGCGTGCACAGCATGTTCTTGTCGAACTGGACCGTTTGACAGGCTCAAACGCAATCATTGCAACTGATGTTGGACAGCACCAGATGTGGGCAGCACAATTCTGCAAATCAATCCGTGAACGTCAGTGGCTCTCCAGCGGCGGGGCAGGAACAATGGGATATGGATTCCCCGCGGCAATCGGCGCACAGCTTGGAAAACCCGATGATCTTGTAGTTGCTATAGTTGGTGATGGAGGATTCCAGATGACTATGTGCGAGCTTGCCACCGCGGCAATTCACAAGTTGCCACTCAAAATCCTGATCATTAATAACAGCTATCTAGGAATGGTCAGGCAATGGCAGCAGTTGTTTTTTGACAATAGGGAAAGTGGGGTTGACATGGAAGGTAATCCGGATTTTGTTAAAATCGGTGAATCTTTTGGAATCAAAGGGTTTCATCTGAGGAGAGCAGGAGATGTAAAAAAGGTGTTAAAAAAAGCTTTGGATTATAACGATGGCCCCTGCATTGTCGAGGCAGTAGTGGTAAAGGCCGACAATGTTTTCCCGATGATCCCTGCAGGGGCTGCGGTGTCAGATATGCTGATTAATGAACCGCCTAAAAGCCAAAAAATGCAAAAACCGGTTGGAAGTACCTGATTTCATCACAAATTAAGTCACTATTTATTTATAAAGTGACTAATTATTTCTGAGTGACTTATCTTTGTAAACTCAACTAAATCAAACTAATTTAAACGTTTATGGAAGAAAAATTTGCCATCAGTATCTATGTCTGTAACAAACCTGGGGTACTTGTCAGGCTTGCACAAACATTTACTCGCCGCGGTTACAACATTGATTCACTAGTTGTTTCACCCGCCCACGATCATCATTTTTCCCGCATTACTGTTGTTGTACAGGGAGAGCCGGTGACCTTTGATCAAATAATACGACAACTGAATAAGCTGGTTGACGTTGTGCATGCGATGCACCACAGTGATACTGATGTTGTAGACAGGGAAATGGCATTATTCAAAGTCAGGGTTAAGCCTAATCAGCGCGCGGAAATATTTCAGATTGTGGAAGTGTTTCGCGCAAAGACAGTTGATATTACTGATAATTCACTAGTGATTGAAACAACAGGTGATTCCTTAAAAATAGATGCTCTGGAAAATTTGCTGGGGCCAATGGGACTTCTGGAAATGGTGCGTTCCGGTAAGTTAATTATGAAGAGGGGGCTTGAAGAGACTTGAACAGCATCCCATAAATTATTGATTAAGTACGAATTCGAATCAATAAGGCTTAAGGTTCCAGTTGTGCTTATAATATCGTTAATGATTATATACTCTCAATCATAAGAAGAATAAAATGCTCTCCGCTGTGTATTCTTGCGGAATAAAATGTCTCCTCAATGTACTGGAAAAACCTCAACAGTTTCTTTGAATGAGAATTCTTTTTGAATGATATTTTGAATCGAAACAGCCAAATTTTGAAAACACACCTTTCTGTTTGAAGTTTTACGAAATAATAAACCGACATTTCTGGCGGGTGCAGGTTTTTTAAATGGAATGTAATTAATTGTAGAATTTTGAATTACATTATTTTTATCAATTGCAGTTTGAGGAATCAGGGTAATACCAATCCCTGTTGAAACCATATGCCTGATTGTTTCCAGACTTGTACCCTGGAAATCTTTTCTTTCTTTGGTCATGGCATCTGAGCAAACATCCAAAACCTGTCCTCTCAGACAATGACCTTCACCTAGTAAAAGTAAAGTTTCACCACGCAAATCCTCTTTCTTTATCTTTGATTTAGAAGCAAATGGGTGTTGATTGTTGGTTGCTACATAAAAAGGTTCAGTGTAAAGAATAATCTCTTCGAGCCCTTTCATTTCTACAGGGACAGCTAAGATTCCCGCGTCCAATGATCCTTCACCAAGTTTTTTCAGCATAACTTCTGTTTGAACTTCATGTAGTATTATTTCCAGTTGAGGATAGGTTTGTTTTATAGGCTGGACGATCAGGGGTAACAGATAAGGGGCTATAGTTGGAATCAGTCCAATATTGACTGTACCACTCATCGGATCTGAATAGGTTTTAACCAGGTCTTCAATGGATGCCGCTTCAGTTAAAATCGACCGGGCTATTTTGACAATTTCTTTGCCAATTGGTGTTAAAAAGACATTCCTGGTTGTACGTTCAACCAGCTGTACACCAATTTCTTCTTCCAATTTTTTTAGCTGTCCACTCAAAGTAGGTTGGCTTACAAAACATTTCTCGGCAGCTTTTCGAAAATGTTTTAATTCATCAATTGCTGCAAGATATTCCAGATCTCTCAAATTCATTAAACTCGACTCTAACAGAAAATTTAGATTCATTAATTGGCAATACCAATCAGTATAATAATAACAAACGATTAGACAAATCAATTTAAATACATTATATTTAAGCTGAGTTCATTCAGGACTCAAGGGGAGTTTATCTACAAACCTATGATTTCAACCTTAAAAAAGGATTTAAAATGGCTAATTTAAATGACACAAAAACTCACGAAAATCTCAAAGCAGCATTTGCAGGAGAATCTCAGGCAAACAGACGTTATCTTTATTTTGCTAAAGTAGCAGACATTGAGGGTTATCCTGAGATTGCAAGTAATTTTCGTGAAACTGCAGAGGGAGAAACAGGGCACGCACATGGACACCTGGATTATTTGAAAGCAGTTGGTGACCCTGCAACAGGTTTACCTATTGGAGAAACTCTGGAAAATTTAAAAGCTGCCGTAGCAGGTGAGACACATGAATACACAGATATGTATCCAGGAATGGCCAAAACTGCTCGAGAAGAAGGATTTGCTGAGATTGCCGACTGGTTTGAAACACTGGCAAAAGCAGAAAAATCTCATGCAGGCCGATTTCAGCAATTTGCAGACAGCGTTTCCTGATTTTACCTTAAAGCGCCTCAAATCAAATATTTTTGGGGCGTTACCCTCCTATTTTACAGATACCCTTTAAATCAAATAATGGAAGACAATCATTCCAGAATTTCTTATTTACCAACCGACGGACTGACTTATGATCCCGGTGATTCAAAGTATTGGGATAAATCTGCCATGGATAAAGAAATTGAAAGGACCTTCGAAATTTGCCATGGCTGCAGAATGTGCTTTAAATATTGTGACTCCTTCCCCACGCTCTTCAGTTTTTTGGACAAACAATACAATGGTGAGGTAAAAAAAATTAAACCTGAAGACACACAACAAATCATGGATGCGTGTTTTCAGTGTAAATTATGCGAGGTGCAATGTCCTTATTCAGTACGTGATGGACATGAATTTAAACTCGATTTTCCTAAACTGGTACATCGCTATAAAGCTGTTAATTCCAAGGATAAACCAGGCAGTCTGCGTGACAGTATTTTAGCAAACCCTGAAAAATCTGCCGGTATGGCTCGTGCGAGCTTCGGGTTAGCAAATGTAATGAATCGAGTCAGCATCCATCGATGGTTTTTGGAAAAAATTCTGGGCATTCATAGAAAAAAATTGCTTCCGGATTTCAGTTTTTCCACATTTGAACATTGGGCGGCAAGACTGGGACTGATTAGAAAAAATAGTAAGGCTGAAACCGTTTTGTTTCAAACATGTTATGTCCAGCACAATGAACCGCAAATTGGCAAAGACACGCTGGAAGTGTTAAATAAAAACAAAGTTGACTGTGCTTGCGTCAAAGGATTGAGATGTTGCGGCATGCCTGCATGGGAACAGGGAGATCTGGAAACATTGCAAGCAAATGCCAAACACAATCTTGACATCCTGATGCCGTTTGTTGAAAAAGGCAGCAAGGTTCTGGCAATCAATCCCACTTGTTCTATGATGATGAGACGAGAATATCCGGAACTGCTGGAAGGACACGATCGAGAAAGAGCCATTAAATTAGCTGACTCTATCAACGATCCATCAGAATTTTTATGGAATATTCGGAAAGAAGAAAGATTCAACACGGACACCAATAAACTTCCAGCTGAAACTATCAGCTATCACGCCCCCTGTCATTTAAGGGCCCAGGGAATCGGGTTTAAGGGACGAGACTTAATAAAAAAAATCACTGGATCAAAAATAAAAACTGTAATGGAATGCTGTGGTCATGACGGGACTTATGCCATGAAAGTTGAAAGCTTTGAGGCGTCCAAACGTATCGGCAAAAAATCATTTGATGGAATGAAAACAGAAGAAACAGAAGTATGGGCAACCGATTGTCCGCTGGCGGCGCTCCAGTTCAAACAGCATGCCGGTGTGAAACCAAAACATCCAATGTCCATCCTTGCAGAGGCTTATCGTTAATAAAATTTACTTGAGTTATTTGTTCTGCAAAATTATATAAAGAAAAATCAAAATGAAGCATGTCAGACGGCAAGAGATATTGGATTATGTAACTTACGAAGAACAGCGAGACCAGATCCGCAAAAAAATAATGAAGATCAAGGAGCTGCGGCGGATTAATGTTGGCGGCATTTTGTCATTCCTGTTTGAAAACACAGATACAATACGTTATCAAATACAGGAAATGATTCGGGTTGAACGCATTGTAAAAGAGGCAGACATCCAGCATGAGATAAAAACATACAATGAACTTCTTGGAAATTCCGGTGAGTTGGGATGTACGCTTTTAATCGAAATTGATGATCCGGAAGAAAGAGATGAAAAACTGACCCAGTGGCTTGATTTGCCCAAACATCTTTATCTCAGGCTGGGAGATGATACTAGGTGCAGGGCTGCTATTGACGAGAGGCAAATTGGAGATACTCGACTGTCCTCTGTACAATACATTAAGTTCAACACTGAAGGCAAAACCCCCTGCGCAATTGGTTCAGATTTTCCTTTGTTGAAAGTGGAGGCCTCTCTCACAAATGAGCAAAAAAAAGCGCTTTCAGAAGATTTAGTTTAGTCCGGACAAAAATTTTTCTGATAACGGAGATACTTTTTCTGCCACTGATATTGGGCATGTGAAATGATCAATCCCAGTAAAATTTGAATTAACTGTAAGGTTGTAAATCAGTTACAAGACCGGAAGGAAAGATACAAAAAAATAATTATCTGTTGCTTAGTCGTTTATCTTTTTACACTCGGCTAAAAGCTCACTGATGATGCGCTCTCCGTCTGCCATAACGGAAAATCTCACCACTCCCTGCTTGTCAACAATAACTGTTGATCTTGCAATGAAACCTTTATTCTCCAAATAATTTCCATAAGAAGCAGCCATTTCGCCTTTTGGATGGAAATCCTGAAGCAGCGGATAAGACACACCGCCGAGAGATTCAGCCCATTTTTTATGTGAATGCTTACTGTCAATGCTCACACCCAATACTTGAGTGTCTGCCTCATTGAATCGATCAATCATCGATTCAATTTTTGGAATTTCTCTGCTTCAGGTGGGAGTCCAATCCAACGGATAAAACACCAGCATCACGTTTTTTGACCCCTTGAATTGACTTAACGTGAACTCAGTATCAAACTGGCTGGCTAATTTAAAATCCGGAGCCTGTGAACCAACTGCAATCATACATACCTCATTTAAACTTGTTACAAAAATAATTCTGAAACCAAAACGATTTCAGAGTTATTAAAATATTTGTTAACTGTCCGTGAAGAAGTTTTTGGAGTGCTTTTATTCTCTGCGGAGTTACTTATTCAGTTGATTCAATTGCTGGTTGAGCGGCAGGAAAGGAAGAACATTACCACCAAGGTCTTTATCTGCAATCACCTTGTTCACTTTGGGCAGCACACTTGCCATTGTCTCAAGCAAAATACGTTCGCGTGTAATGTCTTTGGCCTTGATATACTCTTCATAGACCATGTTGAAACGCTCTGTTTCACCTGTTGCAACAAGTATCTTTTCTTTGGCATAAGCCTTGGCATTGTTGATCACCTGCGCGGCTTCACCTCTGGCCTTTGGCACAAGATTGTTCCTGTAGCCTTCCGCGTCATTGATCATTTTTTCACGGTCCTCACGAGCACTGACTACATCCTTAAATGCTTCTTTGACTTCATCAGGCGGATGCACATCCTGAAGCTTCACATTCTCAATCTTTATTCCGCCTTTGTAGCTGTTCATTGTTTGCTGAAGAAGCCTTGCGGTGGTATCTTCAATAACTCCCTTACCTACAGTCAGTGCTTCAGTAACAGTAGTGTCACCGATGACTTCGCGCATGGCAGATTCTGCTGCTGATTTAACAGTCTCATCTGGATTAGTAAGGCTATAAAGATAATTTTCCAGATCAGAAATACGGTATTGGACAATGAACTGCACATCGATGATGTTTTCATCTCCGGTAAGCATTAATGACTCTTTTAACACACGGCGATATTTGGCAGGAGGTCCAATCTGAATTGTGCGGAAGCCAATTTCAAGTCTCCTCACCGCCGTGACAGGAGCAATCTGTACCGTTTCAATTGGAGAAGGTAAATGATAATGGGGGCCTGGGCCAACCACATTTGTCACTTCACCAAATCTCTTGATAACACCCTGTTCTTCCGGATCAACAATAAAAACCCCTGTTGCCAACCAGACGACAACTGCCACTATTATAATGAAAGTCAGACCCCCTTTTTTTGGAAGTCCAATCTTAAACTTATTTTGAAGATTGTTCAGAAGTTCATCAATGTCAGGAGGCGGTGTGCCTTTTTCCCACGGTGATTTTTTTGGTGGCTTGTTCCAGGTGCCCATTAGAACCTTTCAAGTACTTATTATCGTTAGGACTTGCATCTTAATTGATGCGGAGCTTTAACACAAGCTATTAAAATCATGTGTGTTTAAAATATGATAATTCTAACTTGTTTACCGGCAAATTAGAATTAGCATTAACCTGAACAGACAGTTCATGCTGTAAGAATATCCACTCCGGATTCAGTAACCAGCAGAGTATGTTCCCATTGTGCAGATAATTCTCCATCCGCGGTGACGGCAGTCCAGCCATCTCCCAATATTCTGCATTCATGACTACCCATATTGATCATTGGCTCTATAGTAAAAACCATATTCTCGCGCAGCATTTCACCTTTGCCAGGCTGGCCATAATGCAGTACCTGAGGCGCTTCATGGAATTCAATGCCGACACCATGTCCGGCAAAATCCCTGACCACAGAATAGCCATGTTTCTCTGCGTGCTGCTGAATGGCGTGTCCAATATCTCCAAGCCTGTTTGAGGGAAAAATCTGTTCAATTCCCAGGTTCAGACATTCACGTGTCACCTCAACCAGTTTTCGTGTTTTGTCCGGCACATCTCCAATGATAAACATTCTGCTGGCATCACCAAAATATCCGTTCAAAATGCAGGTAATGTCCACATTCAAAATATCACCGTTTTGCAGCGCCTGATTATTTGGTATGCCGTGACAGATGACATTATTGGGCGAGGTGCAGATACTTTTTGGGAAGGGCACTCTGCGTCTTCCTTTGCCGTGTCCGTAATTCAGCGGAGCCGGAATCGCGCCGTTAGCCAATGTTTCACTATGAACCCACTGATCCAGTTCATTTGTGGTCACACCTTCGGCAATGCGTTCTTCAACCATATCAAGCAGTTTTTTTGTCAGCTGGCTGCTTTTGCGAATCCCGTCAATTTGCTCTTCGGTTTTAATGTAAATGCTTTTTCCCTGCGTCTGTGTTTTATTTTCGTGAATTGGAGGTGGACTCTGTTCTTTTCCCAGATGGCATTTTTTGAATTTTTTCCCGCTTCCGCACCAGCAGGGGGCGTTACGCGCGAGTGTGTTTGCTGCTATTTTCATTCGGAAACTAATTTAATCAAATCCGGGAATTGTTTCTATTTTAGGAAATCAAATATCCGCTCAAATTTATAACCGCTAAATAAATTTTCTTCAGGATCATGTGACCAGTATATTATCTGACCTTTACCGGCGATAGTATTAATATCCACGAAACCCCAAAACCTGCTGTCTGCGCTGTTGTAGCGGTTATCACCCATGGCAAACAATTTACCTTCCGGAATCTTTACCGGACCATATCGGCTGGATGGAGCAACAGCCGTTAATCCCTGTGCCTTGCGGGATTTACGTTCGTTTGGTTCAAAATACGCGTAAGGCTCATCAAGCGGTTCTCCGTTAATGAAAACCTGATCATTGCGTATTTCCAGTGTTTCTCCGGGGAGCCCGACAGCTCGTTTTATGTAGTCAATTGAAGGGTCCTGAGGATAGGGGAAGATTATTATTTCTCCCCGCTTCACAGGCTTTTTAAACAGCTTGATGTCTGTAAATGGAATTGGAGAACCATAGGTGTACATGCTGGCAAAAATGTGATCTCCAATCTGTATCGTCGGCAGCATCGAACCTGATGGTATTTGGAAAGGCGCAAACATATAAGTTCTGACAATGGTTGCCACAACAACCGCGAAAATAAGTGCTTCTGTCCATTCTCTTATTGTTCTGTTTGGAATGAGCAGGTCCAAACGCATAAAACCCTTTGCCGCCTTAAGGAGATCAGGCTCCTTTTCCATAATTTCTTTTGCCATAGGCAGTTTCCTGACCCTGCTCAAGAAAGTCTCCTGATTTGGGTAAACCATATTCTCCATTTCAGCAAGATCATTCAGGGCGGCTTCACTGATCCCTTTTTTCTGGAGTTTGGAAAGTGATTTTTCAGAAAGTTTGTAAGTCACAAACATTGTAATAAACGTTTGTTATTGCGGTTTAAAATATTGTTCTGACTGCAATCATTTACTGTAATTTACTTCCGGACACAAAAACCGTTTTTACATCCGGTCAATAATTTTCTAATACAGATTGAATTGACATAAAGGTAAGTAAATTCTGTAAAAGTCATGTTATATTTTGAATTGCTTGTAAAAAATTGTCAAATAATCAATCTGACTATAATCTTATTAAACAGCTGAAAACTTCTTTTCATGGCGAAAATCAAACCATCCACGGAACAGAGAAAAACCCATTACCCACGGAAGCAGATGGAGTTGAAAAACATACACCAGCCAGTCTTTTAAAGACAGTTCCGTAAAATCAGCGTAACGCAGACCTCCTCCTGCTGTTGCTGTTAACGCAGTGAGATATAAACCACCTGCCAGAATTAATTCACTTCCTGAAAAACCAAGCAGTATTCCTGCAAGAAAAATAATTTGTGAAAGCACAAAGATAGCGTATAATTTTCTCTTCAAATGCGGAATATTCAGGCCAAGAATCTTATGCGCGTCCAGTTCATTGTGATAACGTGATGGGAATCTGCGTGCAAGCAAACCGTCATAATAATAGCGGCGAGCTAAAACAAATGGGCGGGAATAGCTGGAAGTAAGCGGCGGGTGCTCCACAACAAGCTCCGGAGCAAAAATGATAGTATATCCTGATTCCAAAATGCTGAATGCTAAATCTGTGTCTTCCCGGAAAGGAATTTTATAATCCGGATGAAAATGAGCTAAGCTGCGCCGAACAAGAAAATTACAGGTGGGGTAGCGTCCGCCGCTGGTATTTTCTGTTTGGTGCGTGAATGGCGTGGCCCGGCCGCGTTGGGTTACTTCGGTGCGTCCTTCAAATGCTCCTGCCTCTGGATTATTATGAATCTGCTTAATCGCGTTTTTTACCCAGTCCGGACGTGGTATGACATCGGCATCAAGAAAGCCAATCCATGATCCGGATGAGATTGCAACTCCGGCATTTCTGGCGTTTGCCGGTCCTGAGTTTTTTATGGAGGTCCATTGCAGTTTGAGTTCTGTCCGGACTTGAAACTGTTTCAGCATTTCCACAGTTTCATCTGCGGAACCGTCATCTACCACTGTAAGTTCAAATCCGGACTTCTGCACGGACTGATTTTCAAGAGCATTCAGGCATCTTGAAAGCAGCTTCGCGCTGTTGTAACTAGGGATCACGATTGATATTAAATCAGTTGCTTTAATATCCGCGGTGTTTTCAGTCTGAATTTTATTTTCAATATAACTCATGTCTCAGCATTCACTTGATCCGGAGTTATCCGGTTTTATCCACAATTTACGGGCGACTCTGCCGTATCTGGAAGAGTTTGATCAGCAAACTTTTGTAATCTGCCTCAGCGGTGATTTACTGGAGGTACAAAATTCCAGGGTAATTGAAGATTTAGCGCTCCTGCAACAAGTCGGCATTCGGATCGTTTTGGTTCATGGCGCGGAATCACAGATCCGCAAGCTTCTTGAAAAACAAGGTTTCGATTACAAAACAGAAGATGGAATTTTTGTTGCTGAAGGTACATATATGCCGTTGATTGAACAGGCAGTCTCTTCAGCCAACTGGAAGCTGATGACCAGGCTCCGTAGCTGCGCCCGACAACTTAAGCCATTTACCGGACATTTTTTACTTGCAGAGAAAAAAACTTTTTCAAGCAATTTTAATACACATTTTAGCGGCAATGTTTGCGGTATTGATATTGAAACCCTGCGTCAGGCAACTGTTGATTCGGAACTGCCGATTATACCACCATTTTCACTTGGGGAAAAGGGGAGATTGTGGATTCTCGATCCGCATCAGGTTGCCTTTGAAGTGGCAACAAGGCTTCGTGCAAAAAAACTGATTGTGCTTGATACTTTGCCATTGCCGGATTTCGGCAAAACGTATTCTTCTGAAATGACCACAGACATTATTTCTCAGTGGCTGAAACAAGAACCTGATCTGCCCTTATCACAGAGGTTGCAATTGACGACAATGACCGAAGCATGTGTGCGTGGAGTTGAACGCTGTCATTTGCTGGACGGCAGGATTGAGGGAGCATTGCTGGCGGAGGTGCTTACCCCAAAAGGCGCTGGAGTGATGATTACCAACAGTTCGTACAAAAGAATACGTCCCGCAAGACTTAATGATTTACAATCAATTATGGAAATCCTCAGCAGTCCTTGGCAGCATTCTGTATTAGTTTCACGCACATCAGAATACATTGAGCGGCAAATTGATAACTACATGGTGTATTGTGTGGATGAAGACGTGGTGGGCTGCTGTGAAATTATTCAATATGCGGACGGCTCAGCAGCAGAAATCGCCAGTTTGGCAGTAGATAAATCATACCGCAATCAAGGTATTGGAAGTGAATTGATCAAGGAAGCTTCCAAACAGATACGCTCAAGAGACTATAAACTGGTATTTGCCCTAAGTACAGCCGTATCGCATATTTTTACTCAAGGCGGGTTCAAGGAAATTAGTCCGGAAGAGCTTCCGGAAAAAAAACGCAAAAATTTCGACTTTCAGGAATCCATCGTGTATGGACGTAATTTGGACTGACAGCTCAGTTATTCCGGCAGCACAATAACTTCTACACGGTTGTTCAGTCTTCTTTGGGTAGGAGAGGTTTCAAGAAAGCGGGGACGAGTTGAGCCGAAGCTCTTGACAGTGATTTTTGTGGGATCAAGTCCATTTTCAATAAAGAAACGGGCAACCCTGGAAGATCGTGCTCCTGCCAGCTCCCAGCTTGAATCCCAATTCTTTGGAGGAGTTTTTTCAGAGTGCCCTTCAATTTGTATATTGTTAGGCAGCAGAAAAACCAGGTTGGAGAAGCGCCCCAATTCTTTGACTGCCTTTTGACTCAACTTTGCTGAATCCGGTTTAAAATAAGCGCTGGCCTTAAATGAGACAACAACACCTTTTTCTTCAACACTGATATTAGCATCATCTCCCAGCTCACTTTCCTCCAGCTGTTGAGCAATTTGTTCAACAACTGAGTCTTTGCCTTCATTTAGAAACGGCGTGCCTGCCGGCAGTGGTTTAAAGCTGGCAGCAAGGCTTTTGAACTTCATTGTTTCATATTTACAGGAAGAAAAAAGCAAAATGAAAAAGCAAAGCAGGAGTGTTACCAGATCACCGTAAGTAAAAATCCATTCCTGATCGAAGGGCTTACAAACTTCACAATCCTCTTCATCAATGAGTTGTCCCATTCAATTGTTTGCTGTTAACGGTTAAAAGTTGAAAGTTGCAGCAGAATAGTCTGCCCGACATTTCAAATAAGGAAAATAATTCCCACTTCGAATTTGTTGCCGTTCCTGGAATGTTCAACGGTCTTTATCTTCAGGCAGGAGCAGAATCTGTACACGACGATTCAAATTACGTTTATAAGCTGTATCCGGAAAAAACCTTGGACGGGTGTCTCCATATCCGGCAACCTGCATACGCTTGATCGGAATCATTTTTGATTCCAGAAATGCAGCTATCACACTTGCCCTAGCAACAGACAGTTCCCAGTTCGAGGGATACTTTTGATTTGCGTCTGACTCATCGGTGTGTCCCGATATTTCGATGTTGTTTTGCAGCTGACCGATTATGGGCATCATTTTATTCAAGGCTTTTTTTGCTTCATCATTCAATTCAATTGAGCCCTGCTCGAATGCAACGGTCTTGCTGAAAGTGACTTCCACTCCGGCTTTTGAGGCATTGACTGTTACTTCATCCGGAATTTCCAGCTGCTGCAGCTCTTTTGATGCTTTATCCAAATTTGAACTTTGTCCGCTGAAGATAAATGGACTTCCAGGGGGCATGCTTCTGAGACTTTCGGAAATCTGCTTGCTTTTTTCCACATCAGTCCTGCACATGGAAAAGAGCAAAATGAAGAAGCAAAGCAGAAGCGTTACAAGATCGCCATAAGTGAATATCCATTCCTGATCAAACGGAATACATACTTCACATTCTTCCTCATCAATTAACTGACCCATGATTGCTCCTTATCATGCTCAGTTTACTCAGCACCTTCAGCGGCAGCAGCACCGCCACCTTCAAACTTGAGAGATTCATACATTGTTTTTTGAGGTGGAGGCAGATAATTCATCAGGTCATTCTCAATAAAATCCGGACGCTGTCCGCCCTCAATATACAGTACTCCATCACGGATCATTTCCATCAGTACTTTTTCCTCAGACTTATAGCTTTCAAGCTTCTTTTTGGCTGGAGCAAAGATGGTGTTCGCAAACAGTGATCCATAAAAAGTGGTAATCAACGCGATTGCCATTGCCGGACCGATCATTGAAGGGTCATCCAGATTCTGCAACAGCAGCACCAGTCCAACCAGCGTTCCAAGCATCCCCCAGGCCGGACATAATGAAGCCATTGTTCCAACAACGGCAATTTCGTCGTCCTTGGCGGCCATAGAATATTTAACTTCGTGTGCCATCATTTCCACAATTGCTTCTCTGTCGGCACGATCCACAACAAGCCTGAGACCTCCGCGCAGGAAAAGATTTTCAATGCTGGGCAGCGCGTCTTCAATGGCCAGAATATTTTTTCGGGCAATTTTGGAAACATCGACAATCAGTGTCAGTGTTTCAACCAGCTGCACTGAATTAGGTTTCCATGATCTGCCGATGAAGCCAAACATTCCCTTTGCAAGTCCCATTGGATGCGAAATAAATGTGGATGCGATGGTTCCACCGAAAACAATCATCAATGAGCCGGTGTCCCAGAAGTACATCGCGTTTCCTGCATTTACTGTGAAAGTGTTCATGTCGAACATCATTGCAAACAGCAGGAAAAACCAGGCTAATATAGTCCCAATGAGCGTACCCTGTTCCATATATATTTTTCTCCAGAATTCAAAAAAGAGAAGATTACTACTTCTCTACAGTAAAAATTGTCATTTTTTGCAACACGCTTTTGATTAGCAATAACCGTGAAAATACAAACAGTTGCCCTGAATTTTTTCTGAAACAGCCTTTAACACAGCTGGAAGTTTTTAACAGCATGATCAGGTGGGGAATTTTTTCCGTCTTATTTTCTAAAACATTTCAAAACGGTAATAACCAATTCATTTCAGTAATATCAAACACAGTTAACTGATATCACTTATAATTATTTAAATATCAGAAAATTCTTTGAGCCTTGACTGCTCAGGCAGGATGGGGGTTTTAATTGTTAGATGCGGAATAAGCAGTGAGCATTTTGTGAAGTTTGTTCAGACAATTCTTCGATAGAGATTTTCCGCAACTCCGCGATAAAAGCGGCAATAACAGGAATGTGGGCGGGTTTGTTTGGTTTCCCTCGAAAGGGAACGGGGGCAAGAAAAGGGGAGTCTGTTTCCAGGAGCAATCTATCCAAGGGAAGCCAGCGTACAACTTCCCTCAGATTTTCAGCGTTTTTGAATGTTACAATACCATTGATTCCAAGATACCATCCCAAGTCCACTAAAGAGCGGGCCATTTTGAGCGAACTTGTAAAACTGTGCGCCACACCAAGAGATGGAACAGGAATTTCCTGCAAAATCCGGACTGTATCAGTTTCTGCTTCTCTGCTGTGCAGAACAACCGGAAGATTAAGATCAACAGCAATCTGAAGCTGGCTGCGGAAAGCATGCTGCTGCTCTTCAAAAGAACTGTTCATGTAATGATAATCAAGTCCTGTTTCTCCTATTGCAATCAGCTTATCCTGTGTTTGGGCGAGTTTACGGATTCTCTTTTCGGAAGATTGATTAAAATCTGAAGCGTCATGCGGATGCATTCCCACACTGCCGTAAACTTCTGCAAATTCTTGCACAGCGTCTGAAACAAAATCAAAAGATGTCTCATCAACAGAAATGGTAATCATCTGTTGCACATCTGCGTCTTTTGCTTCATTTACTGCCTCCTGCGGCGTAGAGTCCAGTTTATCGAGGTGGCAGTGTGTATCGATAAAACTTGTCATAACACGTGAATATTAGCTAAACTGAAGTGGTAAATGATAAAAAAATTTTGTTCAGTTCGCGATTTTCATGGATGCCTGTTTTCCCTCTGTAAATCAGCCTCGCTCGCATGTTAGTTCAGCACCTCTCAGCAGATTAGTCAAATGATCAACAATAAATTCAACTTTCATTTCCCAGCCATGGCAACGTTGCTGATCTTTCTGCTGCTGTCCTTTGCCTTTACTGGCTGCTATACGATACGTATTTATCATGATACAGATATGCTGCGGGAAAATCACGATGGAGAAATACAAAGCGTAAGCATGCCGTTCACAGACACACAAATCGGTGGACCGGCACAAGTTCGTGCGGCATGTCCCAGTGGCGCCTCACTGCTTGAAATAGAGCAGACTATGACAGACGGAATGACACATTATTTAAGCCTTGGAATGTACAGTCCAAATACAGTCAGAGTTTGGTGTAAACGCAGTAAAAGATAAAAATCATGAAACAGCAGTGGAAACAGCTCAGTCAGCGACTGGATTACCAATTTGAAAATCCGAAAGTCCTGCGTCAGGCATTGACACACAAATCCTATTTGCCCTCGGAGACAGAGGAGGATTTCGGCAACAACGAAAAGATTGAGTTTCTGGGTGATGCTGTACTGGATCTTGTGATCAGCGAAATGCTGATGCAGGAATTCTCGGAACTGGATGAAGGAGGCCTGTCAAAATTCCGGGCAAGTCTGGTCAGTGAATCAGGTCTTTCAAAACAGGCACGAGCCTTGGAATTAGGTGATTTTCTGCTCCTGGGAAGAGGTGAGGAAATGACCGGAGGACGGGAAAAAACATCATTGCTGGCTGATACATTTGAAGCAGTAATGGCTGCCATTTATATCGACAGCCGGGAAAAACATGGACTCTCCGAAATAACACGTGTAATTCAGAAATTGTTTTTGCCCAGACTGCCTGAAAACGCAGAGGGTTACATCACACGGGATTATAAATCTGAGCTTCAGGAACATGTACAGAAACTTACAGGTATACCCTCCACTTACGAACTTATAGAAGAAACAGGTCCGGATCATCAAAAAGAATTCACCATGGCGGTTTTTGTCAGGGAAAAAGAGTACGGCAGAGGCAAGGGGGCCAGTAAAAAACTTGCCAGTCAGCTCGCCGCTGAAAATGCTTTGACACGAATCCAACAGGATCCTTCCCTGCTTGAAGGAAATAATATCAGCAGATGAGAAATACTGATTTTGAAGAACCTGTCCGGATACAAAAAGTTATCGCACAGGCCGGAATTGCTTCAAGACGTGCAGCCGAAGATTTAATTCGTTCCGGAGAGGTTTTTCTGAATGGTCAGATTGTGAAACAGATGGGCCAGAAAATGCTCATCGGAATTGACCATCTGAGCGTGGAAGGCCGTAGAGTTGATATATCTCCGAAGCAAAAAACAGAGGTATATGCTCTGTACAAGCCTAAAAATTGCATCACGACTCTCAATGATCCTCAGGGACGAGTGGCAATCAATGACTTTTTTCCACAAACATCTTCAAGACTGTTTCCTGTAGGCAGACTTGATTATGATGCAGAAGGCTTGATTTTACTCACCAATGACGGTGATCTGGCACATCAGCTGATGCATCCCCGGCACAAAGTATCAAAAGGTTATTTTGTCAAGGTACGGGGTCTTGTGAAAAATCAGGCATTGTCAACTTTACGGCAGGGTCCGGTGATTGATGATCGCAAACACCAGCAGGTGCGTGTCAGAATTTTGCACACTGTGAACGACAAAACCTGGCTTGAGCTTTTTCTCAAAGAAGGAACGAACAGGCAAATAAAAAAGATGTTTCTGAACCTCGGTTATCCTGTGCTGAAAATAAAGCGTTTCCAGATTGGCTCCATCAAGTTGGGTGATCTGCAGTCCGGAGAATCCAGAGCTTTGAGTACGGAAGAAATCAAACAGTGTGCCTTAAATCATTTTTGATCTCCAACCTGAATCCAGCACTAACTCCACACTAAAGACATGCCAAAGGCAGAATTATATAAAATATCAGTCGCCGATGGCAAAGTCATGCTGCGCGTACCAGAGCAGCTGATAGGAGCTGAAACTGCGGATATAAACGAAATCCAGGCGGAACTGCACCTGATGGATGTAGACTATATCCCGGAACAATTGCTTGATATTTATAATCGTACCAGTGGTGAATTTGATTTTCTCACAGATTTAAAAACCACTGATTTCACTTTGCAGATTGAACTCAGCGAAGATGATTCAAAAGCCTATCTTAATGTCATACCTCCCCAGGAGGAAATTGAGCCGTTGACACTGGAACGAGTACTGGCGGCATTCAGGGAGAAGAATGTGCATCAGGGCATAGACAGGGAATATATTGAAAAAATTATAACAGACAGGATTTATTATGAACCTGCTTTGGCAGCAAGCGGGAAATCACCCGTAAATGGAGCAAATGGTCATCCTGAATTGCTTTTTCTTCCAGAAAAGTTTCGTCCATCTTCGGACACAACTGTAAGTCTGCGCGAGCTTCCGGTATTACAGAAAGTAACAGAGGGCCAGGAACTTGTTCGTGTGGAACAGGCCACAATGGGAGAAGACGGATATACCATTACAGGAAGGCTGATCACTGCCACTTCCGGAAAACAATTCCGCATTCGACCAGGGCGGAACACCAGATACAATGCTGAAGGAACTCACATCATTGCCACAAAAGAAGGGGTAGTCTGCCTTGGTAATGACAGCATTTCAGTGGAAAAGATAAAATACATGGATAAAGTTGACGCCACCATCGGACGTGTAAGATTTGACGGAATAGTAAGCATCAGGGGAAATGTTTCTGACCGATGCAGCGTGGAGGCGGTACGTATTGAAATAGGCGGTTCCGTCGGTAAAGCCCAGCTGCGTTCTCTTGGTGACATACGTGTTACACAGGGACTCAAAGGAACAATCGTACAGTGCGGCGGTTCACTGCACGCCGCCAATATGATTGATACTCAAGCCAGCATCTTTGATCATGCTGTCGTTGATGAGTTTATCTTAAACTCCAAAGTTTTATGCGGTTCAACTCTGCAGATCAATGCAATTGACGGATATGCCTGTGGGGGAGTGCTGCAGGCGGGAAATCTTATTCGGCTCTCGAATGTCGGGATGCCTGTTAAAAAAAAGAAAAATAATAATGCTCCAAACAAGAATGAGATTACTCCACAGACAATAATTGAAGTCGGTATCTCACTCAAGAACAGGAAACAGTTTAATGCTTCCTACCTTGAAGATTTGGGAAAAAGCGGCTGGGTTGAGGATAAAATAAGGGTTTTGGGCGAACTGGAGGAAAAGGCAAATAAAAATGTTGTAAGCGCATTCTCTGATTTGCGAAAACGGGAGGCACAGGATGAAATCAATGAACTGAACAAAATCACAGGCGGAGGTGTAGTCTTTATCACCGGAAGGATTCCTGCAGGCACAGCCATAAACGTCCGTCGCTATCGGTACAATGTTCGCTCAGATATTAAAGATAAAGCCTTCAGTTTCTCAGAAAATGGTATTCAAACCAGTTCCTGCAGGGAACTTCTGAAGGACTATCAAAAATATTTTTTCGAGATAATGGTTTGAGCATCGCTTAAAAAATAATGGCAGATTTAACAAGAAAAGAAGTTGAGCGTAGAGTAAAGCATCGCGATCCGTTAAAGGAGAAAGATCTCACCGGAATGCAGCTTGATGACTTTGATTTTGAAGGAGCGATATTCAATAAATGCAAATTTACAAGAAGTAGCTTCAAAGGCTCAATAATTGCCTTTTCACGCTTTGAAGAATGTCTGTTGGATGACTGTGAAATGCAGGACTGCATTGTACAGGAATCTTCTTTCAATAAGTGTGATTTCAGCAAATCAGATTTACGTGACAGTGTATTTATTGAAACAAACTTCCGTCAGGCAGTTCTGCATAGCACTGATTTCAGCGGCGCTTTTCTCAAAGACTGTGTGATGATTGAAATCGATGGTGATCTCTGCAATTTCTCTTTTGCCACAATGTCTGATTCCAATTTGAATGGGGCAAAATTGCATATCTGTGATTTCAGCGCCTGCCGGGCATTTGGTATTAAAGCGGCAGGTTCGGATTTTACCGGTTCAGAATTCGCCGGAGCTCACTTGGATTCATCTCAGCTGCAGGAAGCAATATTAAATTTCTGCAATTTTTCTGCAGCATCATTGCAGGAATGTGACTTAAGCAAGGCAAAACTTTTTTCTGCAACTTTAGAAAATGCCCGCTTGAATTCCACGGCTTTGAACGCTGCCCTGCTGATCGGCGCGAAAGCGGGTGGAGCAGAGATTAAAGAAGCGATACTTGACAAGGCAAATTTAGCTATGGCAGATTTTTCCAACAGCAATTTTAATGGATCTGCCATGAATAGTGTTTTGGAGCAGGATACAATTTATGACGGAGCAAGCCTGGAAGGGGTAAGCCGATGAACCGGAAAGCAATCTTGTTTTTAATTCCAATATTTTTTCTGCTGAGTTACACAGCAGCTTTAGCCGAATATCGAGCATACGAACTGGAAGTTTTTGACAGGATCGCCAACACATCGCGCAAGGTGATTACTTCATTTTCTCCATCAGATTATATTCAGGTGAATGGAGGGCCGCAGCGTACTGGCGTAATTATCCGTGCTTCCTGGATATGCTATGGCGACACCTCTCTGTATAAAAAAGTGTGCCCTCAGCCAAAAGCAATTAATCCA
>LUQO01000014.1 GCA_001627865.1 SAR324 cluster bacterium REDSEA-S27_B3 | reverse complement strand
GCTACTTACTATTACAAGGTGGCAGCAGTCAATGCTACCGGAACAGGAACCTTATCCTCTGTTGCTAGTGCTCTTCTTGCTGCAAACATAGCTGGTTACGAAACTTACTCATCACACACTTATGTATTGACAAGCACCGAAATGAACTGGAATGAAGCGGCAACGGCAGCTGCTGCTTTAGGAGGTTATCTTGTGACTTTGAACACGAGAGCGGAAAATACATGGCTCTATGATACATTTGGAAATTATGGAGGTACAAAACGTGATCTTTGGATTGGAGCCAAAGATGATGTGACCGAAGGTTCATGGTACTGGGACAACGGCACTACTTCAGGTGACGGTGATGTTTCAGACAATATTTCCTCAGGAGCAAAATGGCCTGATGGAGAAAAAAAATGGTATGGCACTGTTGAACCAAATGATGCTGGTGGAGAGGATTGCGCTACAATCAGAGGCACATTGAACTCTGAAAAGTGGAATGATCTCAATTGTACTGGCCATGATTTATACGGTATAATCGAAATTGATTAATTAAGACGCTTAAAGTTGTCTTCTGATGTGGGTAGAGTGGCGTATTAAAGATAAATTTTTATGCCACGGATTAGGAATCAGGAGATAAAAGCTTTTTACAAAGCGGGTATTGTAGTCTAAGAAGGTGGGACGAGTACTTTTAAGCACCTATTCAAGACCCTGTTCCTTGAATTCCTCATCCTGTTTCCGACGCTGGTCGGCCTCATAAATTCTGGTCCACATTTCACGCAGTTTATCTTCCCTGGACTCAGGTTTTCCGAAGATTCGAATTAATTTAATCATTTCTCAAACCCCGGCTTTATCAAATCCATTGAGAAAACTTCTGAAGTGATCTTCTTCTGTTGTCCACTCTTTCCCCTGAATATTTTCTGTTTCTGTGAGGTTGTCTTCAAAGAATACTTGTTTTGTAATCATATAACTCCTTTTTTGAAAATTGTCTTCAATCTCTAATAAGACATAGTTTCAAAAGTAGTACCAAAATCACGCATTTTGATACTTAGTATGACTTACAGCTAAAAGAAGTATCTAAATCTTCAGTGTGTTCTGTTTTTCTTCGAAATGTCCGTATGTATCCATTATTCAGTGTTAAATTATTGATATTAAAAGAGAGTTAGTATCAAGAATTACAGGATATAACCAACTGAATTGTCATCTTACAGAATGAATACATAAGGCGGGATAGGATTTTGAGTTTTTTCTAAATAATCTGATATTTTCTATTAAAAATCAGTTCAACATATTTTTCATCAATCATAATTTTCTTCATCTGTTATTAGTTTGGTCCATGCTTACTAATCTTGAAGATTGTGTAGTACGAAAAACTATTATCCAGCTACTGAGGACGATTAGAAATACACCGAACCACTCAAGTGGTTCAGGGAGAGTACCCCAAAACAAGTAGCCAAAGAGCAAGGTCCAGCCAAGTTTAGTGTATATAAGGGCGGCAATTGAAGTAGCAGAAGTAACTGGGGCCTGATAAGAACGGACAAGGCACTGACGTGAAAAAAACAGCAATACCCCAGAACTTAAGAGCATGGGTGTGATATTGTTCCACAAGTAAGCGAAATCTATAAAAAATATCATCGCCACCAATACCAGAACTGGTTCCCAGAAAATCATAGTCGAAGCTGGAACGTTCTCACCTGCATACTTTACTGTGATCCAACGCATCGAAGAAAATATCAGCGCTCCAAGCATATATGCATGGTAATGACTGCTACTCAGCCCCTGCCAATCAGGCTGCATCATCAACCATCCACCGGCCATTCCAAATCCAATTGCAGGCCAGATCCATGTTGATGGATTTTCCCTCAAAATAAGCATGGCAAGGGCTGCCATAACCACAGGGGAAAGCAGGCTCATGGCACCAAATTCAAAAACACTTAAACCTGAAAGTGCGCTCAGGAAGCAGTGCCAGGCACCAAGCGTAAACAGACTGATCAGAAGCAGGATCTTCCAGGAAACAGGTTTGATTCTTTTAAGTGACCCTCGATTAAGCAGTTCCTGCAGGGCAGTTAAAATCATGAAAAGCGCAGCAGTTATGAAGTTGATTTCATAAAGGCTGTATGTCTCAAGAAGCCATTTTTCAACTGCAATGTTAGAGGCAAGCAGAAAGTAGCCCAGAAGAATTCTGCTCGTTATCCATCCGGGATTAAAAAAAGTTAACAAATTTTAAATCCTTGAAAAATAAATTTTCCAATGTTTTTGAGCATTCAGGAAGGATCAGCCGTTATGAAAAGGCTGATTTTGGAGGAATTTGGCACTTATCGAGTAACAAAGGTTCGTGATTTAGGATAATGTCCAGACTGTGATTAAGTATTTCTACTTTTAGTTCACTGTTTTTAAACAGTTTGCTGAAGTTTGAATGGATTACTTTACCGAATATAAATCTGCTGTCATCAGAGCATCCTCGAAGAGAAGCCAGTGCATCAAGATATGGCCCCTGTCCCTGAGCCGCGTTATTAGCAATTTGATCATAATTCAGTTCTATAAAGCGAGTATATGCGTCGCAATTAGTAGTAGTAGAGATGCTGGCAGTTGTGCTTTCGAAGGTTACCAGAATACCGCTTAGGCGTGAAGTTGGATTGTGTCCTCTAAGAGTCGGCCATATTCCCCTATCTCCCCCGGAGGCTTCCTCGTGACAGGCCATTAAATTTTCACTGCCAAAAAATAAGGCAAGAATGGTAGCAAGTGAAAAAAAACATATTTTTTTCATATTCTTCATTCCCTAAGCTCTTATACAAGATGTTTTGAGTACTTTATTTGACTTAATCAACTTTACAATTCTATCCCTTAATTCATGCGAATTTCTTGGTTCGCTGAATAAATTTGTATAATTTGTACGCAATGTCTGAGAAAACTCAGATCTTACTTTGGGTTTACAACCAGTTATCATTGCTAGGGCATCGAGATGAGGTCCATCTCCATAAGCCACCTGTTCCTGAATAAAATTATACTCACTTTCTAGAAATGCTGTATACATATCGCAGGAACTTGAAGTCGAAACTGAGATAGTTGAATTTTCCGTAAATTGAAATAATCCAGCATTCTTTCCCCATATGTGATGTCCTTTATAGACGCTTTCGAAATCTCCCTCATGGCATGCTGAAGCAGACGAAGCAGTGGAAATAAAAAAGAAAACCAGAAAAATTCTGTGAATTGTTTGCATATGAAAATGTTTAAGTAGTGAGAGGAAATCAAACACTAGTGATTTTAAGCAAAAATTCAGTTATTTTATAATACATTGAAGATTACTCAAAAATCAAATGTAAAGCAACGTATTTCTTTACTCGAAAGCGGGTATACAGTATTAAATTAATTACTAATTCCCTAATTCCCGGCTCAAAAATATTTGAAGGACATGCATTCCGGAATCAAGACATTTGAAAAGTTTTTGTCATTTCATAAAACTCTATGATAGAAAAGTTCTGGTTGCTGTTTCTGAGAGTTAGAAATTTGTTTTAGTAGTTGAGTTTGAACAGTTTATGCCGAAATGAAGTTAAAAGTTTCAGCATTGTTTTTTGTTTTAAATAATTCGGGTAACCCATGATTTCAGTAGAGTATGTTGTAAAATCATGGGATTTATCTGTAACGAATACGGGTTTAGATGAATAATTTTGACTTAGTGGGAGAACTGGAGTGTGTCTGGGAGATACAGGCTACTTGCGGCGAAGGTCCGGTATGGGTTGAGTCCGAACAGTCATTGTATTTCGTGGATATTGACGGACAAAATCTACATTGTTTTCGAGAAAAAAACAGTTCAAGCCAAAGTTGGTCTCTTGAAGAAAAAACTGGCTGGATTCTGCCGCGCAGTAATAAGAGAGGTTTTGCAGCAGGCTGTGAAACGGGAATGTATTTCCTTGATCCCATTTCCGGAAAAACCGAATTTGCAATGGTTCCTGATCCGGAAGAAAAGGAGAACCGCTTTAATGATGCAAAGTGTGACCGTGACGGCAGAATCTGGGCAGGGCGGTCTCATGATCCTGAGACTGATGCCACAGGCTGGCTTTACTGCATTGATCCGGACCTGAGCTTCACAAGGTGGGACGGTCCATACATCTGTCCGAATGGACCGGCAATCAGTCCGGATGATAAAATGCTTTATCATGTAGACACCTTCAGCGCCTCTGTCTGGGCCTTTGATAAGCACAGTGACGGTACACTTTCAAACCGCAGGGAGTTTGCGCGCCTTGATCAGCAAACAGAAGGTTTTCCGGATGGCCTGACTGTGGATGTTGAAAACAGGGTATGGCTCGCGCATTGGGGCGGGGCCAGAATCACCTGTTTCAGTCCGGAAGGAGAGCGTATCGGCCGGGTAAATCTTCCGGTACCGCAGGTAACAAGCTGTTGTTTTGGCGGACCGGATATGAGCACGCTTTATATCACAACCGCCGCACGCAACCTCGACATGAATGAATTCCCGCTTGCAGGCGCATTGTTTCGAGTACAAACACAGACCGAAGGTGAAGCATCACCGGCTTTTGGCGGGTAGGAGATTTATTGATATTTGAGGGATTGTCTTTGCTTTTATCTTCAGTTTTCAGCCTTCGCCGGACTTAATATTCCATTAATTCAAGACAATTTTCAGCAGTCCGGCTAAAATCAAGCCGCCGCCGAGAAATTGAGCCACACGTTCTCCCTGGGGAAAAATTTTCTCAACCGCAACAGCAAGAGTAAGCGCTGCTACCCAGGCTAAATTCATTACCCCGCCAACAAACAGCAAGAGCATCAGTGCATAACAGCAGCCCAGACAGTACGCCCCGTGCCTGAATCCCATAACCCAGGCGCCTTTGGTGCCTTTTCGCCAATCGGTCATTAAAAATCCAATCGGGCTGCGGCAATGCTTCAAGCAGGCGCTTTTCAGGGGTGAAAACTGAAGTACACCAACTGTTATCAGCAGAATGCCTGATAATAATGCGGAACTGCTGACCATTTTTGCTGACATAAGACCGTTATGCTGCAGCATCCATTGGACGAAGACTGCGGCAGTACTGAAAAAAAACCAGATGACCAGATATGCGCCTGTAAAGGAAAGTGTGTGGAGTTTTGTGCCTTTTTTACGGTTTAAATTAGCAACAAGCAAAATCATCGGCGCGGCGGAAGGCAGCATCATGGCCATCATCATTAATGACCACATGATGAAAACGGCAATAACATTTGCTGCTGACCATGCTGAAGTCATGGGCATCATCAGCATGGCGAGGGGATTTGCCATGTCCAATGCTGCCCATGCAAGGAAGATCCAGCCTGCCAGTGATACCAGTACCAGCAGGTTCAGTGTAGCTGATTCAGTCTTTGCCAGACTGAGAAAACCGGAATCCCGGTCAGTCATTTTGATAAGCAAAAGGCGCGGACATTCCGGCTTTTCCGCTTAAATTTAGCTGGATGCCATAGTCATCGAGTTGCAGCTTATTTGCGCGTCCGACTCTTGCTGGAAAACCAGGAGAGGCAGCCAGCGGATGTCCTGAAATAGTGACAGGACCGTCGTTTTGACCCAAGATAGGCTCTATTTCAGTCTCACCCAGCCCATCCACGGTCAAACTCATTTTTTCCCCATCAATATCAAAGTTTATATCTGCCTGTCGGGCACCCATAACCTCAGCAATCAGTGGTCCTAAATTTGCCATATGACCACCAGCCTCTCCAGAGAAAATACCCATTAAGGCATTATTCTGGTCTTCATCAGCTCTGGAATCAGTGTACAGTGCCACTTTCCAACCACCATCTTTCATATTACCCGGTGCAGTACCAAGTATAGCCGCATTTAATCCGCCAAGATCGGCACCGTCAAAACTGCCTTCGTCAATTTTCCAGCCAAGCATTACAATACAGTGACCCTCAGTAGGCGGTGAGAAGAATATGCAGGTACAAAGTGCTTCACAGTTGCATGCTTCCAAATATGTGCCTTTTACACTCCAATTACTCATATGCAGTCTCCAATTTGAGATTAAAAAATATATACAGGAAAGCAAAAATTCCTGTTTAATGGTGAGAGAAATGTGGATTGTATAGAATAATCAAAATGTGTCAAGTTCTTTTTTTTCAGTTACTTAGTTTTGTTTTTTAAAATAAAACCGGTAAAAACAGAAGGCTTGATTTTAATAATTTGAGGCAAATCCGGAAAACTCAGGTCTGTATTTTAGTTCAAATTATTTGTTGCTTTATTCCAGTGGAGAGTTCGATCGGCTGGCCATGTGGAGTTGTTTGGTAAGCACGGCTCCACTGTTCAGTCCTGGCTTTTATATCGGTGCTGTCCAGAATCGACTTTTCAAGCAGCAGCTTCTCCAGCGCTGAAAGCCAGTAATGATAATATGTGTCTCCAAAATCAGGCTCTTCCTGATCCTTTGCAAGACTGATTTCTGCTGCAAGTGCGGTTGTCCATTCAGACCAAGTGAACAGGCCCTGTTCCGACAATTTAACCGCGAGCGCAAAGGCCTGTGCTTCCCATGGTTCAGCAAATACGGGTTCCTGAGAGCTTGATAGCGTATTCTGCTTTGATGTCGTAATGGTAGAATTCATACTTCTTGAAGGTACGGTTCCCACAGATCAATGCAGACCTGGAAATCATTTCGAGCTTCAGATCCCCAAAGTTCAGAGGAAGTGAATTGTACTCCGTAAAGGTGCTGACCTTCCCTGATACCTTGAGCGTTACTGTCCGGAAATACGTGGGCGCCATGATGAATATCAACCACACCCTGTCTGCCACGCGCGTACCTCGGCAAGCGTGTATGTCCCTCGGGGTTTATATTCCGGACACGCACTGTATCACCTCTTTTGAACAGTGGGGGAGGTTCGATGTCCATATTTACAGGGCCGCCTTTGAGCATTGCATCCGTAACTTTGGAAGCCGCTAAAACATTGTCGGTTAAGTGAGTTTCCATGGGAACAGCTTTACCGCTGTCCTGTTCAGATTGTGAGATGAGACCCTTTTCAAAAAGCAGCTTGAGAAGTCCCTGATACCAGTTTTCATAATAGCTGTTACGCAAATAATCAGCGGGGTGCTGGCGTTCTCTGGAATGGCGGGATTGATCCAGGTTCCACTGCCGAAGAGACCCTGATGCCAGTGTCAAAGCAAACACCCGTCTTTCCCATTCATGATGGAAAACAGGTTCCTGCTGTTCTGGTTCAGGGTTTATTGGCCCCAGTCCATGCATTCCACCAAGATCATGTCCGCCGTTCATAGTTCAGGTATTATCTGGTGTTAAGGCTTTTTCCACACCAATCATAGAGTTTCTTGTGACAAGCGGTTCCAGTTCTTCCGCTGACCATCCCTCAGTTCTGGGCGGTTGTTCCGGAAGCACCAGATAACGCATTTCTGATGTTGAATCCCAGACCTTGATCTCTACATCTGCCCCAAGCTTGGTACCGAACTCTTCCAGCACAGTACGTGGATCCATCACTGCACGGGCACGGTAAGGTGCGGACTTATACCAGACCGGAGGCAGGCCCAGCACAGGCCACGGATAACAGGAGCACAGAGTACACACCACCAGGTTATGGATGTGTGGAGTATTCTCCACAACTTTCATGTGCTCTCCCTGACGACCGGTAAATCCCAAAGAGGCGATAGCAGCAGTGGCATCCTCATTCAGCCAGGCTTTGAATTTCGGATCAACCCAGGCCCGTGCCACAACCTGGGCGCCATTTCGCGGCCCAACTCGGTTTTCGTATCTGTCAATCAGCTCGTCTAAGGCCGCAGGATCAACCAGTCCTTTTTCAACAAGCAGCGACTCAAGTGCTTTGACTTTCAATTCTACTTCTGAAGGAGGCTCAGTCTGGTGATCATGGTTGCTCATTGTTTTTCCTCAGCCAATTCAATTAATGCCTGTTCGAATTTCTATCATGTAGTTGAGCTTAGCAACAGCTTCATACACAAATAACATGGTTTTTTTAGATTTCACAACTGTATTATTTTTTGTATTCAGATTTTTTCAGGAAACTTTTACGTCTCAAACTGCAGACATTACAGTGTTTAGTTTCATTTTCAAATTTCGGACGCCAGTCATCAGGTGGAATGAAACCGTCCCGCCAGAGCCCGTTTCCATTGTTCCTTGCCAGTTTTTCCTGACTTGAAAAAAGGGACTCTGAGCCTTTCCCGGTAAGAGCCCAGCCTTGACTAACCAGCCAGATATTGAGGTTTTTAGTTTTCTGCAGGCATTCTGCTTCATCAGGAACTCCTTCACTCTGAGGAAGGTTTGTAATTAGTGTACATTGAACAGGCCCTGATTCCAATTTGTATTGAAATGTTTGCCACGCTGTTTTTCCGCAGGGCCATTGTCCTGAGTTATCCTGACATACCGCATCATGCGGGATGATTTGGATTCCCTGAAGTGAGAATACTTTTTCCTGCAAACGTATTAAGCCCATCTCAGGCATGGTCTCGGCTTTCCCTGTAATTTCAGCAGCAGCGGATTGTGCAACTAAAAAAAGAAATATACCTAGTAACTGCAGAAATTTTTTCAGGAAAGTACCTACCCTCACAGTTCTTCAACTCAGCAGGGGTTTATCGTCAGATTGAGTTAATTGCGCGGCAGGACCACCAGTGATGCATTCGACCACTTAAGCCACACTTTCTGGAATGGGTTTCGATGCAGATCGCTGGAACGTTCCAGATTCTGCAGCGCAACAAGAACTGGCTCTTCACGTTTCTCAATATGAACATAAAAATGACTGCGGTCACCTAGATATGCTGAGGGACCAATTTCTCCCTCTATTACATTAGATGAATCATCCGGAGCAGAGAATACCGGCTGCAGCTTTTCCGGACGGATGGCAACCCATACCGGACTTTTGGAAGCATAATCAGAATCTGAGGCGGGAACGCTGATTTCTCCCAATACATCTGTTGAGATGCTAAGTTGTTTGTTGTTTAAATCAATTACTTCTCCTTGAAAGAAATTCATACTGCCGATAAAGTCGGCCACGAATCGTGATTTGGGATTTTCGTAAAGCTGTGCGGGAGAAGCGATTTCTTTCACATGTCCCTCTGTCATGACAGCGATGCGGTCAGAAAGGGTAAGTGCTTCTTCCTGATCATGGGTAACAAATAGAAAGGTGATGCCCACCTGCTGCTGCAACTGGCGCAATTCGATCTGCATTTGTTCACGCAGCTTCTTGTCCAGAGCACCCAATGGTTCGTCCAGCAGCAAAACCTTAGGATGTTTGATCAGTGCCCTGGCCAGCGCCACCCGCTGGCGTTGACCACCGGAGAGTTCATCTGCTCCGCGCTTACCATAGCCCTGGAGCTTAATCAATTCAAGGGTTTCGTCAATACGCTTGTCCAGTTCTGATTTTGAGAGACCGGATTTGCGCATGCCAAAAGCAATGTTGCCTCGTACATCCATGTGCGGAAAAATGGCATAATTCTGAAACACCATGTTTACCGGCCTGTGATTGGGCGGAGTGGCAGACATTGGCTGACCATCGATATAAACTTCACCCGAATTCGGTGTTTCAAAACCTGCAACCATTCTAAGCAGCGTAGTTTTACCGCATCCGGATGGGCCAAGCAGCGCAAAAAATTCACCACGGTTTATTTCAAAGTTGGCACCATCTACGGCCTTTACCTCGCCAAAAGACTTGCTGACGTTCTGAAATGAAATGATTGGGTCCTGACTCATGTCATATTCTTGAAGTTGGTTCTAGTTTGACTCCGCGCCGGCGCACCCATTCTGAAAATGAGACCACAAAAAACGATATAATAAAAATACTGGCACCCAGTGCAAGTATTGCCGGTATCTTTGTCGGAAATCGTAAAGAACTCCAGATATATATCGGCAGAGTGGGATCAGTACTGGAAAGGAAGAAAGCAAGTACAAATTCGTCAAATGAAATTGTAAATGTGAGCAGCAGGCTTGCTACAATTCCGGGTAAAACAATGGGGAAGGTAACCCTCCAGAATGTCATCCAGGCATTCTCTCCAAGATCCATTGCTGCTTCTTCCAGGCTTCTGTCGAAACCTTCCATACGGGAGATCAATATCAGCATCGAGAACGGGATACAAAGCAGAAGATGTGAAAAACCAACTGTCCATAGTGAGAGTGGTATTTCTGCCTGACTGATCAGGATCAACAGCGATATTGCCAGGATGATTTCAGGAATAACAAGCGGGATCATAATAAAACTGACTAATGGGCCCCTGCCTCGCAGACGGTAGCGGGTTACAGCTTTGGCTGCCAGCAGGCCCAGGATGGTGCTTAGAATGGCCACTGTCAGTCCGACCTTTATGCTGTTAAACAGTGCTTCGTGCATGTCCGGACTGTTGATCATTTTATCATACCACTTCAATGTAAAATCCTTAAGAGGGAAGGTGATATATGTAGAGTCGTTAAATGAAAAAAGCGGCAGAAACAAAACCGGAAGGTAGATAAAAGTCAGGTATAATACCGCGTAAACTAATAATCCGTCCGGCTTGAAAAAACTGGGGCTGTTTTTCATGCGACTCTCTTACGAAAGTTATGGGTACCCCAGATAAACAGGCACACCATCAATGTTACGGTGATCATTGACATTACCGAGATTGCTGCTCCCAATGGCCAGTTGAGCGCTTTCCCGAACATCGACTGAATGATATTTCCTATCATGATCCCTCTTGGCCCTCCTACAAGTGCAGGTGTAACATAATCTCCAACTGTGGGGATAAACACCAGCAGGCTTGCCGCAATAACTCCCGGAAGTGAAAGCGGCAGGGTGACCCTCATGAAGGTCATGAAAACATTCTCACCAAGATCACGTGATGCCTCAAGAAGCGAGCGGTCAATTTTTTCCAATGAAACATAAATAGGCAGAATTGCAAAAGCTGCCCAGGCATGTGCCAGGGTAATGACCACCGAAGTAGGGTTGTAAAGCAGAAATTCCAGTGGTTCACTTAAGATTCCAAGGGATAAAAGTCCTGAGTTGATTACTCCGTTGTAGCCCAGCATGATCTTCCAGGCAAAGACACGCAGCAGGTAACTTGTCCAGAATGGTACAGTAATCAGAATCAGCCAGACCAGCTTGTTGTGCTTCACCCGAAAGGCAATGAAATAGGCCATGGGGTATGCCAGCAGAACTGTTGCTATTGTCACCAGTCCGGACATGCGGATGGACTTGAAAAGAATTTTTATGTAAATCGGTTTCTGGAAAAAATCAGTATAGTTCTTTAAGGAAAAAGTACGGATGAAGTCCAGGTAATCCTGGATCCAGAAGCTGAGTGTTATCAGCACAACCAAGGGCATGGCCAGTCCCAATACCATGGCAAGCAGTGTCGGTGAAAGCAGCGAATATCCGCGCAGGGACTCGCTTTTCATGAATAATTGTCGCAGACGGAAGCCGCTGCTGAATGAGAGAGAAGTTGTTTGGGTAGTACTTGTCAAGTGCCTTGCCGGTCAGAATGAGGTTTGATGCGAAATTTTACTTGAAAAAAACCAACTTTTGTTTACACGGCAGGAAAATAAGCAGAGAGTGAGGGCCTGTTTAGACCCTCATTCTTAATGATGGAATCAAAGTCCTGCTTTGACCTCTTCAAACATGGCCTGCAGTGCCGGTTCATTTTCAATTGGTGCCTGAAAAATACCTGATGCAAGCATTTCTTCCGCATTTGTGGAGAAACCCAGGGCCTTGAGTTTATCAGGACTGACTGCCTCAAAGGCTTTGGCGTTTCCATGGCCGTATCCGTATTCAACAATTTCGTAAACACCGCTTTCTACACTCATGTAGGCATCAAGGTAGTCATAGATCTTGTCGAGTTTTGCAGGATCATGATCTTTCATCAGACAGAAACCACAGACCCACGTCATGGCTCCCTCTTTGGGATTCATGTATTTAACGTCGATTCCTTCACTCTTAAGTTTTGTGTAGCCATCATTCCATGATGTGGCTGCCACAACTTCGCCTGCAGCAACTGCCTGCTCCATCTCTGAAGAACTTCCCCAGTAGAAGCGCAGCAGCGGCAGCTGTTCCTTAAGCGCGGCACGGGTTTTTGCTACTTCATCATCAGTCATGTTAAATGGATTTTTTGCACCAATATAAATTGCGGCCACCATTACTCCATCAATCAGGCTGTCAGCCATCGCCAGGCGGCCTCTGTATTTAGGATCCCAGAGAATGCCCCAGGTTTCGTTGTTAACATATTCCGGAGCAAGATCTGCCCTGTAAACTACAGAAGTCTGACCCCAGTCAGTTGGTACAAAATACTGCTGCCCATTGATGACTGTTCCGGGAATTGTTTTGAGGCTGGTGATAATATCCGGCCAGTTGCTGAGACGGCTTGTATCAATTGGTAAAATGATACCGGCATCATACCAGATTGGTACCTTATAGGTGCAGGGCTGTGTCAGGTCGACTTTGAAGCCTGCACGCATTTTAGCAAAGGCCTCTTCTTCGTCTGCAAAAATCGCAATATTAGGCGATGAACCGTGCTTATCAATATAAGCTTTATGTAATTCAGGAATTTCCCATCCTTCCCAGGTAAATACCGTGGGGTGATCAGTGCTGGCAGCCTGGGTCATGTGTGAGCCCAATGGCATCATTACCATTGTTGCCCCCAAAGCCATCAGATTCTTGTTGAATTGTCTGCGGCTCATCTGTCCGGTTGCCAACTGCTCTATGATGTCTTCTTTCTTCATAATAGCCTCCATGTGCTGTTTCTGTTTATAGACAGGGATTAAGGTAAAGGAAATTCAGGTTTTGTCAAGAAAAAAATCATTAAGGACTGAACAATTTTTTTTAGAGAGAATTTCTATTAAACAATTATAAGTAAAATCAGCTAATTGAGATAAATGATAAACATGGGAGAACTTTAATTCTACGCTTTGAGTTCTGTTTCTGAGGAAGGCTATGAATGGAGATAACTTTTATTAATGATTTCTTTCGGTGTAATAAAAATTATGTTTTATAAATTTAGCATTTGTTTTATTTCGCTTTCAAAAAATCAAAGTCACAACCCTGATTTGCCTGCAGAACATGGTTTTGATAAAGCCAGGCATAACCACGTTCAGAATTTTTTTCCTTTAATTCCGGGAAATCCTTGATTTCATTCCGTCTTTTTTGCAGTTCATTTTCCGGAACATGCAGATCAAGACGTCGTTCTGAAACACTCAATTCAATCATGTCACCGGTACGTACCAGTCCCAAAGGTCCTCCCACAGCTGCTTCCGGAGTCACATGAAGGATTATTGTACCAAAAGCAGTTCCGCTCATCCTGGCATCAGAGATGCGCACCATATCCTTTACCCCTGCTCTAGAGAGTTTTACCGGAATAGGAAGGTATCCTGACTCAGGCATGCCTGTACCGCTGCGGGGACCGGCATTCTGCAATACCAGGAAATCATCAGGCCGTACATCAAGTTCAGGATCATCGATGCGGCTTGACAGGTCTTCAAGTGAATTAAAGACAAAAGCCCTGCTTTTTTTCTCAAAAAGGGACGAATCTGCTGCTGAACGTTTGAGTATTGCCCCCTGTGGAGCAAGGGAGCCAAAAAGAGCAACAAGTCCGCCATTGGGCTCAACGGGCTCAGTAAATGGACGTATTACCTGGTGATCAACATAAGCATCTTCGCGTTCCAGTCTCTCTCCCAGTGTTTGTCCGCTGATGTCAAGGCAATTGAGGTGAAGCAGTGGTTTCAGTTCCCTGAGAACAGCACCCAATCCTCCTGCGGCAAAAAAGTGCTCCATGTAATGTATACCACTTGGTTTTAGATTTACCAGCAGAGGAGTCGTATCACTTAGCTGGTTAAGTGTTTTCAGGGAGACTTCTTTTCCGGCTCGTCCGGCAATGGCAGTAAGGTGAATTATCGCGTTTGTGGAGCCTCCGATTGCCAGCAGAACCCTCAGAGTATTTTCAATAGATTCATCAGTCAGCAGCTGATCCGGTGTAAGACCATCACTGGCAAGTCTTACCGCCAGTTCTCCTGTTGCTTCTGATGCCCTCAGACGGTCCGCGTGAACGGCTGGAATTGCCGCAGTACCGGGAATCATGAAGCCCAGGGTTTCAACGATACAAGCCATAGTACTGGCAGTGCCCATAACAGGACATGTCCCCGCGGTTGTAGCAAGCCGGCTTTCAATCCTGTTGATTTCAGCTTCTGACTTTTCTCCTGCACGAAACTGAGCCCAGAATCTTCTGCAGTCAGTACAGGCACCTAGCTGTTCTCCCTCGTGAGATCCGGTCATCATTGGGCCAGCTGCCAGTTGAATAGCGGGAAGACCAGCAGAGGCTGCTCCCATCAGCTGCGCAGGAAGTGTTTTGTCGCATCCACCTATCAAAACTACCGAGTCCATCGGCTGTGCACGGATCATTTCCTCGACATCCATAGACATCAGGTTACGGAACATCAGGCTGGTGGGATTTATGAAGGCTTCACCCAGGGAAATAGTAGGAAATTCCAGAGGCAGTCCCCCCGCAGCAAAGACTCCTCTCTTGACTGCTTCCAACAGATCAGGGAAATGGCGATGACAGTTGTTGAAACCGCTGGGGGGATAGGCTATCCCGACAACCGGACGCGAAAGCATTTTTCCGGAGTAGCCCATTGAACGGGCAAAGGAATAACGCAGATATCGTGAAAAATCAGCATCACCGTAATGTGTAAGTCCTCTCTTTAAGCCTTGTGGCATAAAAACTAACTTGAAAAAGAGATTTAAAGGTTCTGGGAATGATATTTTTCCTGCACGGACTCACACCAGTTTCCTACATTCCATGAGCCATATGCTCCCATCCCTCCAAGTGGATCCGTTCCATAGTAAACCGGAACATGAATCACAGATAATCCCTGGTGAGCATATGCATATTCAAGTGCCGCTTTCAGTTCTGAGGTACTTTCACCGCCGTAAAACGCTTTCACGCCGTTTACTGCTTCTCCCATGCTGACATAGTCTACTTCCACAGAATCACTTGTCTTAAAACCTGCTCTGTATTGTGCCTCCTGAAGTCCGGTAATTGCTCCCATCCTGCGATTGTCGAAAATTACAATCATGCCCTTTACTCCCAGTTCTACTGAGTCTATCAGAATCTGCGGGTTCATCATAAATGATCCGTCCCCGCTAAAACAGATTCCGTATTGCGGATGGTCGGCAAGTGCGGAAGCAGCAAGAGCGCTTGGCGCAAAGCCCATGTAAGAGGCTCCGGATTCCGTGAAGGTCTCAAATGGGCTGTCGTCCTCAACTATCTGAAAACCGTTAGCCTGAACGTCGCCTGCGTCGAAATATTTGACGGCATTGATCTTCTTTGCAAAGTCAGCAACAACCTTGATTGCTGCGGGCTGAGTCAAAACAGGACGTCCCCATGCTTGATCCATAATAGCAGCAGCATTAAATCGTTCCTGTTTGAAATCAGACCATTCTTTTTTGCTGGCAGCACACTTGTCCAGCCATTGCAGTTTTTCATCATTCCTAGCAATGGGGGCTTGTTCAAGAATCTGCAGCAGATCATCCAATGTTGCTCCAATATCACCTGGAAGCATGATGGTGCGATTGTAGTGTGAGACATCACTCAGGTCACCGTTCAGGTTGATTACATCCGTAACCTTTTCATATCCGATTCCGGAACAGTCGGACTGACAGACAGCTCTGGATCCAATCACAACAAGCAATTCCGCGTTTGCCATGGCAAAATTACCGCTGATCGAACCTTTGCTGCCACCCACATGCATATTCAACGGATGTCCGTCAGGCAGCACACCTGTTGATCCGGGTGAGAGAACGACAGGTATTCCGCAGATTTCAGCTAGTTTTTGAACGCGCTCCGCAAAAGCACAGCTACCTCCGCCTGTCTTCATAATCATTTTTGAAGACTTGCGAATCAAATCTGCGGCTTTTTCAAGCTGTTCTTTATCCGAAACACTGGTCAGGGGAAAGTCCGGATGCTCAGGCAGACCATCCAGGTTGAGCGGCCTTATCAGCTCAGGCTGAGTGTTGATCGGCAGCATAAGGTAAAAAGGTCCTGCTTTCCAGGGATGATTGACCCTGACTCCCCCTCTGCGTAAAGCATCTCTCAGGGCCTGCGGAGTATGCAGTACATAGGATTCACCGAACAGAGCAGTAATCCTGCCAAACAGCTCCTGTTCAGTTTTGGGGATCTGCTGCATGTTGTAACCCTCTCCATGTGTAGTTTCGTCACCATAGATATGATAAAGTCCAATTCCATTTGAAGTGCTTGCCAGTGATCCAGCAAGTGCCTGCATGGCACCTGGTCCGATTGATGTGACCAGAGCCGGTATTTCACCATACTGCCAGCTCAGCGTCGTTGCGGCGTGTGCCATGGCGATTTCATTACGGAAATTGAAAGTCTGGATTAATCCTGCTTCATGATAGACACGCAGCACCTCTCCAATGTCAGTGGAACCATGGCCGAATATGGCAAGGTACTTATTGACTCCCTGTTTAAGCAGGCCAAGCACAAGCCCCTCTGAAAGGCTGCATTCTATCAACCGTGGAATAATTCCGGAACTAATGGCTTTTTGCAGACTTCCCGCTTCAGCAATTGCTTCTGCCCTTTCACGCATCGAATTTGATATATTGTATTCTTTTTCCTGTTTCATTTTCATCGATTTAATATTTACCGGCTTTGCTGATTTTAACCAGCCTTTTTGCCAATTCGTGTAGCGTAGAACGACCAGAATACCGAAACCACTGAAAGAATCAGGAAAAGCAGGCTTACCGGTGAGGTAAAGAAAATGCTAATGTCTCCTCTTGCACCTGTGAGGGCAACTCGCAGATGTTCTTCAAGCTGTCCGCCCAGAACCAGCGCTAAGAGAAGAGGAACTACCGGCATGTTAAGCCAGCGCATGGCAAGTCCAAGCAGACCGAAAAAGAACATTATGTACACATCAAAAAAATTGTTGCGGAGCGAGTAGCTGCCCACCACACATAAAATGGCGATAGTCGGCATAAGCAGTGTTTTTGGAGTGGCAAGCAGTTTCACAAGCAGTCTGAGTGCAGACAGGGCAATGATAAGATTGAAGATATTGGCCCAGAAAAAAGCAAAGATTATACTGTATGCGAAATCTCCCCGCTCCATAAACAGCAGTGGGCCTGGCGAAAGACCATGTATCATCAGCGCTCCTATCAGGATTGCTGTAACTGGATCACCCGGAATTCCCAGTGTCATCATAGGAATCAATGCGCCTCCTGTGACAGCATTATTTGCTGACTCGGGAGCGGCAATGCCTTCAACACAGCCTTTGCCAAAATCCTGCTGATTTTTACTAAGCTTCTTTGTGTAATCATAACTGATGAACGCGGCAATAGGTCCGCCCACACCAGGAAGTATACCAAGGAAAGAACCTGTAGCAGAACCTATACTTACCGGTTTTATCATCCTTTTAAGCTGCTTCAGGTCCGGCAAAAGCGAGGTGATTCCGGATTGAGTACGTGTTTGGGACTGTCCATGCTGGCGGCCTATAAGGTTTTCCACCAACTGTGGGACTGCAAATAATCCGATCATTGCAGTCAGAAAATGTACTCCTGCCATCAGGTTAACGTCCCCAAAGGTGAAGCGTGCGGTGCCCATCACAGGGTCCTGTCCAACAGTCACCAGCATCAG
The DNA here is from genome assembly GCA_001627865.1 of SAR324 cluster bacterium REDSEA-S27_B3. Lineage (GTDB taxonomy): Bacteria > SAR324 > SAR324 > SAR324 > NAC60-12 > Arctic96AD-7. The sequence continues at coordinate 44,858 of LUQO01000014.1, read as the reverse complement.
ACCAATTACTGCGGAAAGCAGTCCTTTCACCAGTGACTTTGCGGCAAAACTGCAAATGATTGTCAAACCGAAAAAAACCAGGCTGAAAAGATCCGGAGCCCTGAATTGAAGGGCAACTTCAGCCAACAGGGGAGCAATAAAATAAAGACAGAGGAAACTGAACAGCCCGCCTATGAAACTTGCCACAATTGCCGTACCAAGCGCGCGTCCTGCCTCACCCCTGACTGACATTGGATAACCGTCAAGAGCTGTTGCTGAAGCAGATGGTGTTCCGGGAATGTTAAGCAGCACTGCAGCAAAACTCCCCCCCATCATTCCACCAACATAAAGCCCTAAAAGCAGTGAGACTGAGATAACCGGATCTAAAACAAATGTCACCGGAAGTACAATAATGATTCCGGTACTGATTGTCATGCCAGGTATCATGCCCACTACTAATCCGAGTAGTGAGCCCACGCCTGTGGACAGCAAGCTGATAGGCAGGCTTGCCTGCAGGAATCCGTCAAATATTTCAGGATTCATGTGATCAGGCCTGAAAGTAAACCCCGAGGAAGCATAACCCCAAAGCCGTGCCTGAACAGCACATATAGAATAGCAGGAATTACAACTGCTCCGATTATCAGCACAATTTTTCGCCGTTCTCCATAAAACCACATGAACACTGCAGTAAATGGAATTGTAGCTAAAATGAAGCCTAAATAGGGCAGACTGATCAGAAAAGCAAGGAACACAGCTAAAGCCGGCAGAGCTAATCCGTTATTGCTGTCTTCAAGTTGTGTGTGGTCGTTTTTCTTAATAAATAGTCCCTGGAAAAGAAGCGCGCTTGCTAAAACCAAGGCAAGTGCAGTATTTATCCAGGGAAAGAAAGATGGGTCAGGAGTGTTCGGAAGTGTTCGTTCAGGAAGATGCGCAGTCATATAAGCATAAACTGCGGTAAATGCCAGAAGTACTAACGCAGCCGTTACATTCCTGGAACTCATTTGTGATTGCTTTGACATAAAAGGGGAAGGCGGTCATTCTGACTCATGACCGCCCTATTAGTGGGATGAGGTTAGTTATTTTGACTTGTAGAGATTGGCCCCTTTGAAGATATTTTTAACTTTTTTGTCCTCGCTGCTTAGGAATGTTGTAAAAGCTGCCGGACCCATTGGATCAATTGTGAAACCCTTCTTTTTGGCAAGTCCCTTAAATGCCTTGGAATTAGCAGCACTGCTCATTGCCTCAAACAGCTTGTCCTTGATGGATTGAGGTGTTCCGGGAGCAACAGAAAGTCCACGGAACAGATCCAAGTCTGCATTATAACCAAGTTCCCCCATAGTCGGTACATCCGGAATCACAGCGTTGCGTTTTGAACTTGGAACGGCAAGAATCCGGAGTTTCCCTGCTTTTGAAAGCCTGATTGCTCCAGTCAAAGGCGCAACCATGGCATCAGCTTCACCGCTTAAAACAGAAGCATTTCGGCCTTTAATGCCTTTTGGAAGGTGAATCACCTTGCAGTTGATGGCATTCATGATTGCAATTGCGGCAGTATGGGTGGAGCTCCCTGTACCGGAATTGGCGATTTTGTAAGTATCAGGATTTTTTCTACAGTCGTTTACAAAATCATTAAAGCTTTTCCAGGATGAGTCAGCTTTGACAACAAACGGTTGGGGCTGGTATTCAACCCGACCAATGTGGTCCATGGCATCATAATCAAAATCAGTGTTTCCCAGGTTAGTTGTTGTCAGGACAGAAGTTGAATTCCAGCCTATTGTGTAACCGTTCGGTTTTGAATTGACAATGTATGTGTATGTAATTGCGCCTCCGGCTCCAGGCTTGTTGATTGGAGTCAGTGGCACACCAAGGATGCTGCTCATTTCCTTTGCCAGCAGTCTTCCTTCGATATCTGCGCCTCCTCCTGCACCGAATGGTATTATGAATTCAATCGGACGGTCAGGAAATCCTGCTGTTGCTGTTGCGGCAAAAACGATAAGATACATATAAGCCATAGCATGGCTTAACATTTTCTTTAGTGTGCTCATATTTTCTCCTTATTACTGATTAAAACGATTGTGCCTGCATTTCTTCTGAATCCGCACTTTTTTGCTTATCCCGTAGTGCAGCAAGCACTTTTTCCGGCGTTGCCGGAAGTGAATGAATCCTCACTCCCACGGCATCATAAATTGCATTTATGATAGCCGGAGCAGTGGGGATCATGGATGGTTCGCCAATTCCCTTGACCCCAAGCGGACTCAAAGGATCAGGATCTTCAACAATGGCTGAAGTAACCTGGGGAACATCAAGGCTGGTAGGCAGTATATATTTTGCGAGGTTCATAGTGGAAGGATAGCCATCCGCCTGTTTATAATCTTCCATCAATGTTTGACCCACGGCCATCACAACACCACCCTCGATCTGACCTTCTACACCTTGGGGGTTGACGGCCCTGCCAACATCATGCGAAGCCCATACGCCAAGAACCTGGACTTCTCCTGTTTCAGTATCAACTTCTACTTCAGCCACCTGTGCACCATAAACATATGCCTGCCAGGGACTTCCACTGCCGTCTTCCGGATCAAGACCTGTGTGATTTGCGGTGAATGATCCGCTGCCAACCGGAACCACTCCTTTGTTTTTGCAGATATCAACAGCCTCAGACATAGTAATACAGCGGCTTTTGTCCACTGTACTGACCATTCTGTTGGAGCAGTTGATATCATCCTCAGCAATCTCCCATTCATGGGCCAGTTCCTTTACAAGTCTTTTACGTGCTTCCCTGCATGCCAGGGCAACAGCATTGCCAATCATGTATGTCTGTCTGGTTGCCCCCGCGTGAGCGGCTTCCGGGGAACGTGCCGTGTCGTTGTCTCCAATGGTTACATCCTGCGGTCGAATTCCCAGTTCATCTGCTGCAATTTGAGCCAGCACAGTCAGGATTCCTTCACCAATTTCAGTTACGCCTGTAATAATTTTGGCTGTACCGCCATCATCCAGTTCCGCCCAGGCCCCTGCACGGTCAATGGTTGCAGTCCTGGCAATGCCATACCATGCGGCCGCCACGCCGCGGCCTCTCTTATGCCTGGAATATTTACGCAGTGGCGCATTCATGCTGACTGTCCTGCTGAAACTGTTTCATGCTGGAATTGCCGTGCACCAAGGGTACAGGGTGGGCGATTCCCTGACAGACCCAGGTCAGAGCGTGTAGCACCACGGGAATTGGAGATTCCAGACTCCCATTGTGAGATATCCAAAGCTGAATCGAAAACCTCGAGCATACTGACCGATTCCAGTTTCTGGCGAGTATGTGTTTCATCTCCTTGCCTGAGGAAATTTATACGACGCAGTTCAACCGGATCCATTTTTAGTGTCTCAGCACAAAGGTCGAGGTGGCATTCTGTGGCAAACTGAGACTGCATTGCGCCAAATGTTCTCATGGCACCGTTTGGAGTGTTGTTTGTGTAGACGCCAATGGCGTCAACCATCAGGTTTTCGATGGCGTATGGCCCGGCACCCAGAATTGCCGCCTTGCGCATCACTCCTTCCGTTGAACAGTTGTATGCTCCGGCATCAGACAGCATGTGTATTCTTGATGCCTGGATGAGTCCGTCCCGATTCAGTCCCAGCTGATAATTGATACTGAAAGGATGGCGTTTCGCTGAAGCAATTATTGATTCTTCTCTTGTGAAAACATAGCGCACAGGTCTTCTGCATTTCAGTACCGCCAGTGCAAGGATCCCCTGGTAATGCATGTCCTCTTTGCCGCCGAAACCACCTCCAACAGCGGACATGATCATCCTGACTTTGTTTACAGGCATATCCAGGATTTTTGCCAGCTTATGACGATGGTGAGTAATGTTCTGACTTGGAGATTGAATAACCAGGGTTCCATCCGAGTCCAGATATGCCAGTCCTGCTTCAGGTTCAAGGTAGGCATGTTCAACAGGCTGCGTATAATAGCTTTCTTCTATCACATAATCAGATTCTATCATTGCCTTTTCCACATTGCCCTTGCGAATCGGGATGTGCATCACAATGTTGTCCGGAACATCATCATGAACAATTGCTGCACCTGTTTTAATTGCCTCTTCAGGTTTTGTGAGTACAGGCAGCTGTTTATACTGAACCTTTATTCTTTTGAGTGCGTCCTTTGCTGTTATAAGATCTTCTGCGGCTACAGCAGCAACTGCTTCACCCACATAGCGTACTTTATCTCTTGCAAGAACCGGCTGGTCGTCTTTGAAAACTCCAAATCCGTCAATTCCAGGAACATCAATGCAGGTAACCACTGCTTCAACCCCGGACATGGCTTCTGCGTCTGATGTGTCAATTTCAAGTATTTCTGCATGTGGGAAGGGGCTGCGCAGAACCTGCATGTGCAGCATCTGAGGCATGACCATGTCTCCGGCATATTTCAATGCGCCTGTGACTTTGCCTGATGTATCCAGCCTGAATGAGCTGCTGCCGATGTATGATTCCTGTTCTGTTTCTTCCTCCAGTGTCTTAGTCGGGAGTTTGTCATTCATAACATCACGAGCCAGTTCCGTAGCATCAAATATTTTCTGATAACCTGTGCAGCGGCAGATGTTGCCACCAAGCCTTTCCTTGATTTCCTCACGGTCTGCATGGGGGTTTGTCTTCAGTGCGGCAGTCGCGGCCATCATCATGCCGGGAATGCAGTAGCCGCACTGACTTGCACCCATTTTCTGAAAAGCCTGCTGGAGAACACTCAGCTTCCCCTGTTCCTCAAGACCTTCAATGGTTTCAATTTCCGTGTGCTGTGCTTTTGCAACAGGCATCAGACAGCTTTTCATAAGCACGCCATCAACAAAAACGGAACAGCTGCCGCATTCCCCTGCACCACATCCTTCCTTGCTGCCGGTCCAGTGCAGTTCTTCCCGCAGAAAATCCAGCAGTCTCAGGTGCGGAGAGACAGGCTGCCTGACCTCACGTCCATTAACCGTCATTTGTATCTCGAAACTAGCCATGGTCAATCCCTGGTTGGATATCATTTTTGATTTCAGTACAGGCTTTGTTGAAATCTTTGATTGCTTCCATTATACCACGTTTCACAAAATTAAATACCACTTCACGACGGTAATCCTGTCTGGTCCTTGAGTTTACATGTTTGATTGCTAAATTTGCTGATTTATTGATTAATTCTGTTTCTACTGTCTGATTTATAAGGCAGGCTTCTGATTCATGTAGACGGACAGGCACCGGGCCTGTACCACCCAACGCTAACCTGACATCTTTAAACTTCGTACCATCCTCAGTTAACCGTATTAAAGCAGCCAGGCACACCGTTGAAATAACTAGCGATCTTCTGTGTCCAACCTTCTCAAATGCTGATCCATATTCAGGCATTGAATCACATATTACCCGTGTTAGCAATTCACCTTCTTCCAGTTTTGTTTTTCCCGGACCTGTTACGAACTCATCCAGCGACATTTTACGCTGCATGAATTTTCCATTGAGTTTACGATCCAGTATAATTTCGGCGTTCATTGCCAGCATCGGTGGAGTAGAGTCAGCGGCTGGTGATGCATTTATAAGGTTTCCCGCCAATGTCGCCTGTTCCCTGATCTGGTCATCAGCAAACCAGATCGCACTTTTGGCCATTATCGGTATATGTTTTCTGAGAAACGGGTTGTTCAATAATTGTGACATTGTCACATTTGCCCCAAGACTAACTCTGCTTCCATGGAGCTCCCATTTGCTCAAATCAGCAATTTTGGTGATGTCAATAACTGCTTCGAAGTTTACGTCACCTGCACGGCCTTCACGAGCCCAAGGCAACAAGTCTGTTGCGCCTGCAAGCACTTTGTGCCTGTCGTGGTTTATCTGAATCAGGTCGAATGCCTCATCAAGTGTTTGCGGGACATGATAATGATCACAGTAAAGCATACCGGCCCGATACTTAATGATTCATTTTTACCACCACCTTAATGGCGTCTTCTATGCGTTCACGTGCATACTTAAGCGCAGTCGGGACTTCTTCAAATGGGAAAGTATGGGTGTGAATCATGGTTGCGTCAAACCGCCCCTGCTCCATAAATGCTGCTGCCCTGTGAGTTCCGCTCTTTCCTTCTCCACGGATTCCGAATAAATAAATGTTGTTCCGGACAAGATGTGCCAGATCCACCGGAACAGGATTTTGAGGGAAAGCCGCCATGCAGATGCGGCCGCCTCGGTTAACCATAAGGGCAGCTTCGTTAACAGCATCAGCAGCTCCGGAACATTCCAGTACATAATGTACTCCTCTTCCTTCAGTAATTTTCATTACAGCTTCAACCGGATCTTCTTTACGGATATTGACAACATTATTCGCACCAAGCTTTGTGCCCATCTCCAGGCGGCTGTTCCTTGTTCCGGTAAGTATCACCGGCTGCGCTCCCATGGCCTTTGCTACCGCCACACCCATTAAACCGATTGGGCCGGGACCTGTCACCACCACACCTTCTCCGGCAATAAGTCCCCCCATCACATCCAAGCCATACATGGCCGTGCCGGCAGTTACCACCAGTGTTGCTTCTTCATCACTCATTTTGTCCGACACATGCACCAGAGTATTGATATTATTGATAGCATAATGTGTAAATCCTCCGTCTGTGGTAAATCCGTTTGCCCGATGTCCTTTTTCAGGATGACCGTAATTCAGGCATGAAGTATACATACCCTCTCTGCAACGGGGGCATCGTCCGCAGCCGGCGTGTATTTCAACTGTTACACGGTCTCCAGGCCTGAATTCATCAACGTTTGGACCAAGTTTCACAACAGTTCCCATGTATTCATGCCCCGGGGTAAAATTCTTGTTGAACGGATCACCACCGTTGATGATGGCCGGCAGTCCATGGCTGATGATCTCAAGGTCTGTGGCACAAACCGCAATGGCGTCAATTCTAACAAGAACTTCCGCCTGGCCGGGTTCAGGCACATTTTTTTCAGTGAGAATTATCTCATCCGGTTCACCAAGCACCCAGGCTTGCATTCTTTCCGGAATCTGAAATTCTTGAATTGCTGCTGATGTCATGTGATTAAATATGGAATGCAGTTTTGGTTGAAAAATCACGATTTCGTGATTTAAGTTTGGACAATTAGTGAATTGTGCCAGCAAATTCAACAAGTTTCAAGAAAAATAAGAAAGTAATCCATTCCTTTTTTTCAATTGACAATGAATTGAGTTTTCTCGAAGCTGTGAATTTAATATTCCATTGCAGTAATTATGTTACTCTACTGTGACAGTGATACGTTCTGACATCACAGGAGGATCGTGTGGAATGTGAGAGTAGTCGCCCATTACGATCTGGAGAGTATTTTGGCCTTGCTTGAGTTCCACTGTTGCCTCAGTCTGACCTTTGTGCAAATGAAGGTGTTTGTTGGAAATTGGTTTGTTGGGGTTGGGAGATTTGGTGTTAATCAGCAGGTGGAAGTGACCTGTGTCCGGCCAGTCAGCTAAAGCTGGTGCAATGCCCATTTGTTCAGTCAGTCCAAAACGGATAAGCAAAGGTGACTTGACTGTATCACCATCCTTGAGATCAATGAAATAAGCTTTTGCGCCTTCCGGAGAAGGGGTATCCCCAGCATTTAGATAAAGTGGCAAAAACAGCAGAATGAGTATGATGGTTATTATTCGCATGATTATTTTCTTATGTATTGATTCCTAATCGAAATTTGATTTTTTTATTTCTTGACCCTCACCCACCGCTTACGGTCCCTCCTCTCCCACTGTGAGAGGGTTGGGGTGAGGGGGATAGAATGAGTGCATAATTCTTAATTAAAAACCTTATATTAGTCACTTACAGGGTGAGGAGGTATAGTGCGCATGTAGGTAATGAGAGCATCCAGGTCCTCATCTGTCATCAGCGCGTAGTTTTCATAAGGCATAGGTGGCATCAGTTTCATCCCGCTGGGATGGACGCCATGAGTGATCATCTTCTTGATCTCATCGTCTGTATATCGTCCAAGCGCAGTGGGGTCACTGGTGAGGTTGGCCGCAACTGCTTTGCCCCAGGGCCCTTCCATTACCATTCCTCCATGGCCAAGACCGGGGAGTGACATGAGTCCCTTAAAATCAGGCGAATTTATGAAGAACTCCATTATGCCTTCTCCTTCCTCCCCCCAGTCACTGTGGCAAATTATGCAGTGTGCGACCGGACCAAAAAGGTAAGCTCCATACTCCACCTTGTTTTCCCTGGGTATGTCTGCTACATGACCAACAGGTGGACCATAGGACGGCGGCAGCGGCATGTTGTATTTGGAAGGAGGCAGATCGTTTTTGACTGCGGGCAGGGTACGCAGGTACATCACAATAGATTTTGCGTCATTGTCCGACAAATGCTTGTACATTGGCATTAGCATTGGGGGCCCAACAACACTTCCATCCGGACGTACACCTTCCCGGATGGCCCTGATCACTTCCTTGTCGCTCCATTCTGCAATTGGACCGGCTGGAGTGAGGTTAGTATACGAGACTTGACCGAATGGGTCCCCACCCACATGTCCCGCCATTTCCATCCCTGGGATCGGCCCTATCCGTTTGTCGTGTTTGTTGTCAGTCAAAGGACCCATTGGAGTATGGCAGCCACCACAGGCCGCCGGGCCGCGTACAAGGTATTCGCCTCTTTCGACCGATGGTTCGGCAGATACATGATTTGTTGCGAGGACCAGGAATAATACACTTATAAAAAAACTTTTAATCATTTCAGTATTACGGTTTAGATAGATTGACTAAATCATTTTGTTTGCAATAGGAAATTTTCATTCGAATTTAGAAGCTTAAACAGCATAATGAAAATGATTGTTATAGTTCGAATAATTATTTTCTACAGTAGTGGTTACTAATAAAGATTTGATTCTTTGCATTATTGACCCTCACCCACCGCAAGCGGTCCCTCTCTCCCACAGGGAGAGGGTTGGGGTGAGGGGGTAGAGCCACATAAGACACAAGCAACCAGAGCATCTCTCCTGTAATAATGAAGTACTTTTATACATGCACCTCTTCATAATTAAAGGTGAGCCTCGAATAATCAAATTGTCCTGAATTGACAGGGAACTAAGCTTTGCTGTCCTCTCTCATGGAGATGATCCACTTCAATTCAGCAAGAACACGCTTGATCTGCTGAAAAGGAAGATGTGGTTTGAGAGTTTTCAATTCCGCATATATCTCTTCAAGCCTGGTGTTTACCTCATCGGCTGTCGGCTCCTGGCTGCTGTCCGGGTCAGTCATAACCTCTCTCCTGATTTTATAGTTGGCAAATACTGCCGATGAACATCCGGCAGAAATAGTTTGGTTGTGTGGTCAAAATTACAGCACAGCATAATAAAGGTTTTCCGGCCGCAAGTTAAAGGAACCCGACGCTGGGGTCTGTTTATTCAATGCCAGTCTTCCGACTTGCTGTCATCGATAACTTTCTTTTCCAGGTCCCTGGGCATTTCCTCGTAATGGTTGAAAGTTTCCTGATGCCATCCCCGTCCTCCGGTAATTGAGCGCAAAGTAGTCGCGTAGCCGTAAAGTTCACGTTGAGGTACCTGGGCACGGATGACCTGTTTTTTCCCGACCGCGTCCATTCCGAGAATCTTGCCTCTGCGTCCGGAAATGTCACCCATCACGTCACCCATGTAATCTTCCGGCACTTTGATCTCAAGATTGTAAACCGGCTCCAGCAGGCAGGGATCACATTCAAGTATTCCCTGACGGAAAGCCTGCTTGCCGGCGATCTGAAAGGCAACATCCTTGGAATCAACAGGATGCTGCTTGCCGTCGTAAAAGTCCACTTTAACATCAACTACCCTGTATCCGGCTACAACACCTTCTGAAGTTGCCGCAGTTACCCCTTTTTCAACTGAAGGGACGAAAACACGATCAACATTCTGTCCTACAAGTGACTGCTGAAAGTCAATACCGCTGTCACGCGGGGCAGGTTCCAGCCGCATCCAGACTTCGGCAAATTGTCCAGCGCCACCGCTCTGTTTCTTATGACGGTATTTGGACTCACCGTTGCGTCGGATGGTTTCCCTGTAAGGAATACGGGGCTGTACCAGATCTACTTCCACATGAAACCGATCTTTAAGACGTTCAGAAATAATTTTAAGATGCAGTTCGCCCTGTCCGAATATCAGGGTCTGGTGCAGTTCAGGATCGCCCTGGAAAATGAAAGTTGGATCTTCTTCATGAAGAGTGTAAAGACCCGTGGACATTTTCTCCTCTTCTCCTTTGGAATTAAGCTTCAGGGCTCCGCTGAGATTAGGCGCGGGAAAGTCGATTCCCGGAAGCTTCAGATTGGTTTTCGGATCAGAAAGTGTGTCGCCTGTATGTGTGTTCTTGAGTTTTACAAATGCCGCAATATCTCCGGGACCAATGGACTTGACCTGATTCCGCTCCTTGCCGTTCATCTGAAAAATCTGCCCTACACGCTCCTGCTGATTTCTGTTGGTATTTTGTAAATCCATACCAGTTTCAATGCTGCCGCTGAATACCCTGAAAAATGAAAGATCCCCCACATGGGCTTCACTGAGTGTTTTAAATACACTTAACAGCGGAGATGATTCTTCGATTGAAATTTCGACTTTTGTATCATCACTGCGTATGGCCTCTGATTTTCCAACATCAAGGGGGGAAGGTGTATATCCGGCAATGAAATCCATTAGCTGCGGTACTCCAACGGAAATTGCTGAGGCAGCGGCAAATACAGGAACGAAGGTCTGCTGTTGCATTGCTCCATTGAGACCATCCAAAATTTCGTCGTTGCTCAGCTCACCTTCTTCGAAGAATTTTTCCAGCAGCTGGTCATCTGATTCAGCAACGTTTTCCATCAGCTGCTGAAAAAGCTCGTCCACACGATCCTGCCATTCTGAGGGAAGTTCTTCACTTTTGAAGCTGCCTTTGCCGTCGGTCTGGTAGCGGTGAAGCTTGCGGTTTAGTACATCAATCACCCCGTCAAATTCGGGACCGGGATTTGCCGGTAACGTGATTGGTAAAAAACGTTTGTCGAAACTTTCTGACAGATTATTTACAATCTGGTCGAACTTGACATATTCTGAATCAAGAACGTTGATCACCACAATTGGTGGTATGCCCATGTCATTGATTCGCTCCCAGATTTGTTCTGTGCCCAGTTCTATTCCATGTGCTCCATGAACTGTTAGTACAACAAAATCTGTCACTCTTAAAGCGGACAGTGTTTCTCCAATGAAATCAGCATATCCGGGAGCGTCCAGGATGTTAAGTTTGCAGGATTTCCATTTAGTAAACATCGGTGTTGTGTGAATGGAAATCTGATGCTGCTGTTCATCTTCATGGTAGTCTGACACCGTGTTTCCGTCCACAATTGTACCAAGTCTGCTGATTGCTCCGCTGCAGGCAAGCATCGATTCAGCAAGGATGGTTTTTCCGGAAGAACCATGCCCAACAAGAGCAAAGTTCCGGATTTTTGAAGCTTCAAATTCAGACATAGTTTAAACCTGTTTTTTCCAAGTCCAAAAGATAATCCCGCCTTTTCTGAATGATGTCAATAGAAAAAATTATTTTATGTTTTCATATCCTGTTATAACTATTTGTAATAACGCGAATCATCCTATGAACAGGCCCTATTCTGAAAGACTAGTACATTCTGCTCTTCATGTTCAGGAAGTTCATTTTAAATAGCTGTTTAAATTTGACTTTATTACCCTAACTCAGCAGTATCTTTAGGGTTTGTAAAAAAAGAACAATTCAAATTGAATCATGATTTTAGTAAAGGATGTAGTTAAACATTTTGGAGGACTGGCAGCTGTTGATGGCGTGAGCATGGAAATTGAGAGTGGAACCATCACAGGCCTGATTGGTCCCAATGGAGCAGGTAAAACCACTCTTTTCAATTTGATAGCAGGAAAGCTGACTCCTGGTTCCGGGAGCATTTTTTTGAATGGGGAAGATGTGACGGGTCTCAAACCGCATGAACTGTTTTCAAAGGGGCTGCTCAGAACTTTCCAGGTTGCCCACGAATTTCCAACACTGAGTGTACTTGATAACCTGATGATGGTTCCATCCATGCAAATCGGAGAATCGCTGCTGGGAGCATGGTTCAAAAGAGAAAAAGTTGTTCGGCAGGAAGCAGAAAACAGAGGCAAAGCAGAAGAGGTCATTTCTTTTTTGAACATGGGGCACATGGCAAATGAACTGGCAGGAACCCTTTCCGGAGGTCAAAAGAAACTGCTGGAATTAGGAAGGACTTTGATGGTTGATCCTAAAGTTGTGATTCTGGATGAGGTCGGGGCAGGGGTAAACAGGACACTGCTGAAAGAAATTGGGGATGCAATAATAAGAATGAACCGCGAACACGGTTACACCTTTTGTATGATCGAACATGATATGGATTTCATCAACAGACTTTGTGATCCTGTGGTGGTGATGGCGGAAGGGAAAATACTGGCTCAGGGCAGTGTGGATGAAATTAAAGCCAATGAGGACGTGATAGAAGCTTATTTGGGTACAGGTCTGAAAAACAAGGGGGAGGTACTTCCGGGATGAATTACTTAAGTGGTGAATATTTGACCGGAGGTTATGGAGGTGCGGATATCATCAGGGATTGCAATATCTTTGTTGATAAAGGTGAGATTGCAGTTGTAGTGGGGCCGAACGGTGCCGGTAAATCAACGGCGATGAAAGCTTTGCTGGGAATGCTTAATTTGCATAAAGGTCATGTATTTCTCGATGGACAGGATATATCCGGCATGTCTCCACAGCAGAGAGTCAGTCAGGGTATGGCTTTTGTGCCACAGAATCAAAACGTGTTTGTTACCATGACTGTTCAGGAAAATCTTGAAATGGGTGCCTATCTGCGCAGAGACAACATTACGGAAACAATGAACCAGGTTTTTGAACTGTTTCCGGTGTTGAAAGAGAAACGCAAGCAAATTGCCGGTGAGCTTTCCGGAGGACAGCGGCAGCAGGTTGCAGTAGGTCGTGCTTTGATGACCAGACCTTCTGTGCTGATGCTGGATGAACCGACCGCAGGAGTTTCACCTATTGTGATGGACGAGCTTTTTGACCGCATTATTGAAGTGAAACGAACAGGAATCGCGATCCTGATGGTTGAACAAAATGCCCGGCAGGCTTTGAATATTGCTGACAGAGGTTTTGTACTTGTCACGGGCGAGAACCGTTTTACTGATACCGGAGAAGCTCTGCTGGCAAATGAGGAAGTCCGGAAATCATTTTTGGGAGGATAACAGTTGGAAAATTCTATTGACCTGCTGAACGCGTTGGCGCTGATTTCAAATTATGTGCTGATTCCTTCATTGTCCTATGGATCACAGCTTGCTCTTGGCGCAGTCGGTGTAACGCTGGTTTTCGGAATTCTGCGTTTCGCCAATTTTGCGCATGGAGAATTGATGGCATTTGGCTGTATGGCCACAATTTTTTTCACCTGGTGGTTCCAATCCATGGGCATTACACACAGTTTTTTCCCTACTGCGCTTCTGGCGATGCCTTTCGCGGTGCTGCTTACGGTACTGCTTGTGGCTGTGATTGACCGCTCTGTTTTTCGCTTTTATCGAAGAAACAAAAGCCGACCTGTTACTTTTGTAGTAGCTTCTGTTGGAGTGATGTTCATGCTCAATGGACTGGTGCGAATCCTGGTAGGAACCGATGAAATAATTTTTCGTGATGGGCAGAAATTCTTAATCAAGGCCGGAGCCTTCAAGAAAATGACCGGACTGAGCGAAGGTCTTGCTCTGAAGCAGACTCAGGTATTGACTGTTGTACTTGCCATCATAGCGGTGTTTTTGCTTTTCTGGTTTTTACAGCGTACACGCACCGGAAAAGCAATGCGGGCTTTTTCTGATAATGAGGACCTGGCGCTGCTTTCCGGAATTAATCCCGAGCGTGTTGTGATGGTGACCTGGATAGTCGCCGCAAGCCTGGCTACATTAGCCGGTGTATTATACGGGCTTGACAAAAGCTTCAAGCCGATCGTGTATTTTCATTTGCTGCTGCCAATTTTTGCTTCGGCAATTGTTGGTGGAATCGGACAGCCTGTGGGGGCAATCATAGGAGGATACATTGTGGCTTTTTCTGAAATCACAGCAACTTATGCCTTTAAAAAATTCATTACCTATCTTGCTCCGGACAATTTTGCGCCTGAAGGTCTTGGACAGTTATTGTCAACAGAATACAAATTCGCGGTTTCATTTATAATTCTGGTCATAGTACTGCTTGTGCGTCCGACGGGAATATTGCGCGGGAGGGTGTTATGAATAATAAAAACCGCGTAGTCCTCAGTTTTTCCATCATGGCCCTGCTGTTGTTAACTGTAGGTTATGGTCAGTCCTGGAATGTTGCATTGGCAATTTTTAACATGTGTCTGATATCAGCTGTTATGTCAATGGGACTCAACATGCAGTGGGGTTACGCGGGGCTGTTTAATGCCGGAGTAATGGCTTCCACTGCGATAGGCGGTCTTACTGCTGTACTGGTTTCCTATTCTCCTGTTATGAAAGCATGGTCCGCAGGAGGGACTCCTCTGACTGCAGCTTTCACAGCACTGCTGATTACAATAGCATTTGGACTGCTGGTCTGGAAAAAAATCAAAAAAGGATTTTTTCGATCATTATGCATGACTGCTGTTGTACTTACAGGTTATGTGTTCATGCGCATCTATTACGATGAGGCAACCCTTGCGATAGAAGCAATTGAACCTGCTAAAACAGGTTTTCTAGGCGGATTAGGACTGCCGATAATATTCTCATGGATTGCCGGAGGGTTGGCCGCGGCAGGTCTGGCCTGGATTGTTGGCAGAATTTCTCTTGGTCTTCGTTCAGATTATTTTGCAATCGCTACTTTAGGCATTTCAGAAATTATGATTTCAATCCTCAAAAATGAGGATTGGCTGTCACGAGGAGTAAAAAACGTGACAGGACTTGATCGTCCTGTACCTTATGAAGTTGATTTACAGCAGAGTGAGTGGTTTATAAATCTTGTGACACGGTTTCATGGTACGGCTGATGATGGCAGCCCTGTCAGTGCGGATATTCTGCGGGAAACTATTCAGCTGAGTGCCGGAGTCTTTGTTAAAATCTGTTATTCCGGGCTGTTTCTCGCAGTTGTGCTGATTATATTATGGTTTGCAACGCGTGCCCTAAATTCACCCTGGGGACGGATGATGAGAGCCATACGTGATAATGAAACAGCGGCATCAGCAATGGGTAAGGATGTAACAAGCCGTCATCGGCAGGTTTTTATCATCGGCTCCGCGGTCATCGGTATTGCTGGTGCGATGCTGACTACTCTGGATGGTCAGTTTACTCCCGGAAGCTACATACCATTGCGTTTTACTTTTCTGATCTGGGTAATGGTTATCATCGGAGGAAGCGGCAATAACCTGGGGGCCATCATTGGGGCGTTCATAACATGGTTTGTATGGATTGAAGCTGAACCGGCGTCGCTTTGGCTTGTTAGTCATGTAAATGTTTTGCTCGCGGAAACAAATCCGCTGAGGGTGCATTTGCAGGAAGTTGCTCCACACATTAGAATGGTGCTGATGGGATTGATTCTTGTACTTGTACTTAGATTCACTCCGAAGGGTATTTTGCCGGAAAAAGCACCAGAACATTATTGATTTTCGAATCAGCATTCCTTAGAAAACACCGGTTACAAATTCTGTTTTTCATCTTACTTTCTTTCATCAAAACCTGATCTGTTGGGGGATAGTTTTGATTTATTGTAATACTTTCTGATCTTTTACAAATTGAAATATCATTTACCATTACTACAGGTGATACAGAAAATACATTTTGTTTTAAGTATATTCGTAACCAATAAATATACCTGTAAATTCAATTAAATAGAAAATTATATCTTTAAAATAAAATCATGTCATTTGAAGTAAATACAATACGAGAGCACTTTCCGGCGCTTTCCCTCAAGGATGAAGGGAAACAGAGGATATATCTGGATAACCCCGGAGGCACCCAGGTTCCTCGTCATGTTTTGAGGCGCATGGAAAATTATTTGATTAATACCAATGCCAATCACGCGGGTATGTTCCGGACTTCTGTTGAATCAGATAAAGTGCTGGAAGAAGCACACCAGGGAATGGCGGATTTGCTGAACGCAAAAACTGCTGATGAAATAGTGTTTGGGGCCAATATGACAACCCTGACATTTGCTGTTTCCCGTTCAATAGGCAGGCTTCTGAATCGTGGTGATAGTATTTTGCTTACTCAAATGGACCATGACGGCAACATCGGACCATGGCTGCATCTGGCTGAGGATTTAGGTCTTGATGTCAAGTGGTTGAAATTTAATACAGAAACATACGAATATGATTTGAACGAAGCCGCGTCGTTGCTCAGTGAAAATGATATAAAACTGGCTGCTATCAATTACGCGAGCAATTGTACTGGAACAATCAATGATGTAAAATCTATAACAGAAATGGCTCACCGGTCAGAAGCTATGGTTTTTGTGGACGCAGTGCAGTACGTGCCTCATGGACCAACTGATGTGCAGGATCTTGGTTGTGACTTGCTGGTATGTTCGCCCTACAAATTTTTTGGTCCGCATCAAGGGGTTTTGTGGGGAAAATCAGAGCTGCTGGGAAAACTTGAGGCGTATAAGGTACGTCCCGCGGACAATGTTTCTCCAGGAAAATTTGAGACTGGAACACAATCACATGAAGGACAGGCGGGAACACTGGGTGTTATAGAATACCTGGAGTGGGTTGGCGACACGATGGGAACTGATTTTCAGGGTAATTTCCCTGAATGCAGCGGCCGCAGAAAAAAACTGCATGCAGCAATGTCTGCCATTCAGCAGTATGAACAGTTTCTCAGCAGCAGACTAATAGAAGGACTGCAAAAGCTGGATGGTGTGGAAATACGGGGAATAAGCATGCAGGATGACCTTTCGCGTCGTGTGCCTACTGTTTCATTTACTGTCAAGAATAAAAATCCGCAAACAATTGCCCAGAAACTTGCAGATGAAAACATTTTTGTCTGGCACGGACACAATTACGCCCTGGAGGCAATACAACTGATGAAACTCGAAGATTCCGGTGGAGTTGTACGGATAGGACCTGTGCATTACAATACTGTTGAGGAAATTGATCTCACCCTGGATGTTCTGAAAACGTGCTTGTAAACGCTTATCAAAATTCTCTATCAGTTCAGATTAAGCTGAAATGACTTCCGTAAAGCAAGAAAAATTCAATTACCAAAGTACATATCCTGAGGATAATTTTGAATCAGCTTACGAGGACTTTCTACAGAATCATGCGGAATACAAAAAATCCTGTTTGCTGAGCAAATGGCGGGAAACGGAGTACAAGCGGCTTGATGAAAATCAGCAGATTTATCTGGATTACACCGGAGGTGGACTCTACGCTTCGAGCCAGCTTAAGCAGCATCTGAGCCTGCTTGAGCATAAAGTCCTGGGCAATCCACACTCAGCAAATCCTACTTCACAGGCAATGACAGATATGGTTGAAGATGCTAGGAACTATGTTCTGAAGTACTTCAATACCGATTCTGACAAATACATTGCTGTATTTACTGCTAATGCCAGTGGTGCCTTGAAACTGGTTGGGGAATCATATCCTTTTAACTCCGGAACTCAGTACGCGTTGACATTTGATAATCATAATTCAGTCAATGGTATTAGAGAATATGCCCGTAAAAAAGGTGCACGAATAAAATACATTCCGGTTGATATTCCTGATTTACGTCTTCAGCAGCAAAGTCTGTTTTCAGTACTGGACACAGCAGACCGTACTAGCCACAACCTTTTTGCTTATCCGGCGCAGTCAAATTTTTCCGGAGATAAACACTCGCTTGATTGGATTAAAACTGCACAAAACAAAGGCTGGGATGTTCTTTTAGATGCTGCGGCTTTTGTTCCGGCAAACAAACTGGACCTGAACGTATATAATCCGGATTTTGTCTGCATCTCTTTTTACAAAATGTTTGGATATCCCACTGGAATTGGCGCGTTGCTGATCAGGAAAGATGTATGCAAAAAACTCATTCGTCCCTGGTTTTCAGGAGGTACAGTTAATTTTGCAAGTGTTCAGGGAAATGCTCATGTTCTGGCGCAGAATGAGGCCGCGTTTGAAGATGGTACAGTCAACTATCTGAATATACCCGCGATAAAAACAGGACTGCAGCACCTTGAAAAAGCCGGAATTGAATCAATCAGTGTCAGGATCACAGCCCTGACTGACTGGCTGCTGAAACATTTATACACCCTCCAGCACAGCAACGGCAGATCTATGATTCGGCTTTATGGACCGGCAAACACAGAGCAGCGTGGAGCTACAATTTCGCTGAATATATATTCACCAGATGGCCATTTGCTGGATTATCGACGAATAGAAGAATTAGCCAACGAAAAAGGAATATCTCTTCGTACAGGATGTTTCTGCAATCCTGGCGCAGGGGAAGCAGCAGAGGAGCTTACTGCGGAAGATATGCATGCAGCCTTCAAAGAAGGAGATGAAATCAATCTTCCTCGTTTTCTGCAAATAATTCAGCACCGCGAAAATAAGAGTGCCGGTGCAATCAGAATCTCGCTTGGAATTGCTTCAAATTTTGCTGATGTTTACCGATTTTTATCATTTGCCTCAACTTTTCGTGACAAAAATAATTTGAATATTGGTAAAGCTACAATGGACATTGCCGGATGCAGAGTTATTCGTGACGGAAGCTAAAACAATATTTCTTAAAAACTCATACTTGCGGAAAATCTAATAACCCAATTCATGTCACAGACAATTATTGAAACTAGCCTGTCTTCCAGACCTATGTGGAAACTGTTCCGCTATCTGCGTCCGCACTGGAAATTTTTCAGCTGGTCATGTTTTTCCAGCATTTTGAACAAGATACTGGATTTGATGCCGCCTGTGCTGGTGGGGTGGGTTATTGATTCAGTAAGACGTGATCCTCCGGAATGGATTTCAATTGTTATTGGAACAGATGACCTGTGGTACATTGCCATATTTCTGGCAGTACTGGGAGTAGTTATTTTTGTTTTTGAAAGTCTCTTCCAGTGGGCATATCAGCACGGATTCATGAACCTTGCTCAAAGCGTACAGCACAAGCTGCGTACTGATGCGTATAATCACTTGCAGACACGCGAAATTGAATTTTTTGAGAACCATCGCATGGGGGAGACCATGGCGATGCTAAATGACGATGTAAACCAGATTGAACGCTTTCTCAATATTGGATTTAACGAAATTCTTCAGTTATTTGTGCTTTTCATTTTTGCGGGCGGAGTGATGTTTGGTATTTCATGGGAGCTTGCTCTTGTGGGACTGCTTCCGCTGCCGATTGTACTTTGGGGAAGTCTACTGTACCAGAATCTTATTTCTCCGCGTTACAAAAAAGTACGTGAAGCAGTGGGCGCGCTCAGCAGCCGCCTTGAGAATAATATTGCCGGAATACTTGTGATCAAAAGTTTTACCGCGGAAAAGTTTGAATCTGCTCGTGTGGCAGCAGCCTCAAGAGAATATCAACACGCAAATTTTCATGCAATAAAGCTCAGCGCGGTTTATGTGCCGCTTATACGAATGGCTATTGCTTTGGGATTTGGCGGCGTGCTTTTGCTGGGCAGTTACTGGGTACTTGAAGACAAAGGGATAATTACAGTGGGGGAACTGGTCTTTTTTTCAATGATGATACAGCGGCTTCTCTGGCCTTTGACAAGAATGGGTGTCACTCTTGACGAATATGAACGTGCCAAGGCCAGTGCCCGCCGAACATTCGGACTGCTGGAAGCGCCCAGTAAAATAGTCAGTCCGTCAGCGCCGAAATCACTTGTTCAGCCGGTTCAGGGCAGAATTGAATTGAATAATGTCTGTTTTAATTATCAGCGTGGAGTTGAAGTCCTGAAGGGGCTTAATATGAGTGTTAACCAGGGTGAAATGATTGGAATTGCCGGTGTCACCGGCGCGGGTAAATCAACTTTAATCAAGCTGTTGCTTAGATTTTATGATCCCACTGAGGGACAGGTGCTGCTGGATGGAATTGATCTGAGAGAATTGAGATTAAGCGAGATACGCAAACAAATTTCACTGGTTAGTCAGGATGTATACCTTTTTCATGGTACGATCGCGGAAAATATCGCTTACGGACCTGATGATCTGGATATGCAGAGAATAAAAGATGCTTCTCAGTCGGCACAGCTTCATGAATTTGTAATGACTCTTCCGGAAGGATATCAGACAATTGTCGGGGAAAGGGGCATACGGCTTTCAGGAGGTCAGCGTCAGCGGCTAAGCATAGCGCGCGCAATTCTTAAGAACTCTCCGGTTATGATATTTGATGAAGCAACAAGTTCGGTTGATACTGAAACTGAGCGCGAAATACAGGCCAATCTTGCACGCATTACCAAAGGTAAAACTGCGCTGGTAATTGCACACAGGCTTTCCACAATCAGGCATGCAGACAGGATTCTGGTGATGCGTGACGGCAAGGTTGCGGAAGAAGGGCATCATGATGACCTTGTTTCACTTGAAGGTACTTATGCCGATTTGTGGCATATACAGTCTGGAGACTTCGGCAGGCACTCTGACACATACAGAATGACGGCATAAAATAAAAAATTCCCTTACAGAAAATTTCCTCAAATGTTCCCCTTACAATAGAGTAAAAGTATGCCAAATGAATTGTTCTTGACTTTTCTTTAAAAAATCTTCACTTTGTAACTTCACGCTGACTAACACTTGATTTCAGCAAGTACGGTTTTTAAAAAGGTGTCATTTTGTGTTAAGTACAGAAATTAAGTAAACCATTTCAAGCAGGAGTCAATTATGAGTTACAGAGTAACAGACGTAAATTTTGATCCGGAAAGAGAAGATGAATTTTATGCTTATGCTGACGGCCTGAGAGATCAGCTTAAGGCGGTGGATGGGCTCCAATTAGTACACGTAATCGATGTAGATAAAGGACAGTCTGTGTTCATTGCACGGTATGACAATGAGGAAAGTGCAGTTGCAGCAAATGAAACTATTCAGGGAATTTTAGCAGGAATGGGCGAATTCATGACTGCACCTCCAAATCGAAGAGGCGGTCCAATATCATGGGAGTGGGAAAGATAAACTGTGTATTTTGGACAGTGATTCTTCAGTGAGAGTGACGAGGAATGATCTCTCTGATTTTCTTGTATTTTTCAGCAAGTTCTATTATTCCTCCGCTGGATAACTGACCCACGGTGTCACGGTATATTTCCTGCCACGGAGTCTGGTTCTCAGGCACATGCTGCTGCAATTGATCACGTCTTTTCTGAAGTTCAGTATGGTTCAGCAGTACATCGATTGTACACTGATTGAGGTCAATTCTCAGCATGTCGCCGGTCTGCAGCAAAGCCAGTCCTCCACCCACGGCGGATTCAGGTGAAACATTAAGTATGGACGGACTTCCGGAGGTCCCGCTCTGGCGACCGTCTCCCAATGTAGGCAGTTCAAGGATCCCTGCTTGGATCAGGCTGTCCGGAGGCTGCATGTTGACCACCTCTGCTGATCCGGGATAGCCCACCGGTCCGCAGCCTCGTATTACCAGGATGCAGTCCACATCGATGTTCAGTTCCGGACTGTTGATGCGGGCATGATAGTCTTCCGGACCATCAAATACAACTGCACGTACTTCAAAGACATTTCTGCTGCCTGGTTTTTCAAGATACTGTGTGCGAAAGTTTTCGCTGATTACAGATGTTTTCATCACGGCGGCGTCGCAGATATTTCCCTTAAGAATGATAAAACCGGCATTTTCAAGGATTGGATCAGCACAGGTTTTGATTACATCTGAATCCAATGTTGGAGTTTTCGCATAATTTTCACTCACGGTTTTCCCATTTACGGTGACTGCTGAATTATTGAGTTTGCCTGCAGCAAGCAGTGAATTCATCACAGCAGGAACTCCGCCCGCGCGGTGGAAGTCTTCTCCAAGATACTTGCCACCTGGCTGCATGTTTGCCAGCAGCGGTATTTCAAAACCAATCTTTTGCCAGTCCTCTATCTTCAGTTCGACTCCAACATGGCGGGCAATAGCATTGATATGAATAGGTGCGTTGGTTGATCCGCCCAATGCTGAATTAAGAACCACAGCATTTTCAAAAGCTTCACGGGTCATAATTCTGGACGGCGTCATATCTTCCTCAACCATCTCCACAATGCACAATCCTGTCTGGTAAGCCATTTCTGCTCTTTCGCTGAGGGTGGCCGGAATGGCCGCGCAGCCGGGCAGCGACATACCAAGCCCCTCGGTGAGAGAATTCATGGTTGTGGCTGTGCCCATCGTGTTGCAGTAACCTGGTGAAGTAGTGGTATCAACAACAAGCTGAATGAATTCTTCCTCATCGATTTCACCTGCAGCCAGTAGTTTTCTGGCTTTCCAGACGATGGTGCCGGAACCCCAGCGTTCTCCTCTCCAGTAACCATTCATCATTGGTCCGGAAGAAAGGCAGATTGAGGGGATATCCACTGTGGCTGCTGCCATCAGCAGGGCGGGAGTAGTTTTATCACAGCCGATGGTCAGTACCACCCCATCCAGCGGATAGCCGAAAAGTATCTCAACCAGGCTCAGGTACTGAAGATTTCGGTCAAGAGCAGCTGTGGGGCGCTTACCGCTTTCCTGGACAGGATGGACAGGGAACTCAATTGCAATGCCACCGGCTTCCCGGATGCCGTCTCGTACACGCTGGGCCAGGTTAAGATGAATCCTGTTGCATGGAACAAGATCGCTGCCTGTCTGTGCGATGCCGATGATCGGTTTGCCGGAACGGAGTTCTTCAACCTTGATTCCAAAATTGGTATAACGCTCGAGGTGCAGAGCTGTGGCGCTCGGATCACCCGGGATGTCGAACCATTCCCGGCTTCTCAGTCTTGATCTTTTTTTTGCTGACATAATACTTTGCTGGTGAAGTTGCCTTGTCAAGTATGATCCAAATGTTTTAATAATGTCAGATTATAAGGGGTGTCTGAATACAAAAATCAATAAGTTGAACGGCCACCGCTGAGATCAAAAACCCCTCCAGTTGTGAAAGAATTTTCTTCAGAACAGAGCCAGGACACCATGGAAGCAGCTTCTTCCACCTTTAAAAATCGATTGCGGGGAATTTTACTTAGCATGTATTGAATATGTTCTTCACTAATTTGATCAAAAATTCGTGTTTTGGCCGCCGCAGGTGTAATGCAGTTTACCGCGATATCATAAGCGGCAAGTTCTTTTCCAAGAGATTTTGTCAAGGCAATAACTCCGGCTTTGGCGGCACTGTATGGGGCCGCATTTGGGTTGCCGTCCTTGCCGGCTACAGAAGCAATGTTAACTATGCGCCCGTAGTTCTGGGCAATCATCAGTGGAGAAACAACATGCAGGCAGTTGAATACTCCTGTTAAATCAATATCAATTACTTTCTGCCATTCCTCCGGAGGATATTCCCAAATTTTTACTGTAGGTCCGGCAATACCGGCATTACATACAAGGATATCGATGCTTCCCAATAATTTTTTTGTTTTTTCTGCAGCCTCCCTGACAGAGTTTAAATCAGTAACATCCATCACAACCGGTTTCACGGAACCTTTTGAGGCAAGTGCGTCAGCAGTTTCCAAGAGCAGTGATTCATCACAGTCCCAAATTGAAATAGACGCACCTGAAGAAAGCAGCCGTTCGGCAATTGCCAGACCTATCCCCTGGGCTCCTCCTGTTACTACTGCATTGCGGCCGTTAAGATCAATCTTGTTCATAATTACGCTCCTATTCCCGCGTCCATGTAATAATTTCTACGGGTACACATGCGCCCCGCATCTGATCCAAGAAATAGAGCCAGCTGTGCAATGTCTTCCGGAAGAATCCTGCCGGGCAGGCACTGTTTCTCGTTCATGAACTGTTCATATTCCGGAGTCAGGTGATCCCTTATTTGTCTGGGGGTCCAAACCTGTCCGGGAATAATGCAATTCACTCTGATGTGGTGTTTGCCGTATGCTCTTGCCAGAGTTTGGGTCAGGCCTTCAATTGCAGCCTTAGAAGTGGTGTATCCCGGCATAAATTCTAAAGCCATTTGCCAGCTGATGGATCCCATATTGATTATTGCTCCCCCTCCGGCCTTTGTCATTTCAGGCTGAACTGCCTGCGCTGCAAAGAACTGATGATTCAGATTTAATTTCAGTCTCTCTTCCCAGTATTCAGGGGTTACGTCCTCCGGTTCATGACGCTGATCATTTGCGGCATTGTTGACCAGAACACGCACTGCTCCCAGTTTATTCTCAACCTGTTTAACAGCTTTTATTAAGGCAGAGACGACTGTAAGGTCGCAATTGATGAACATCGGAGCTGAGCTGTCTGAAGTCAGTTTGCTGACAAGTTCTTTTGAAGCTTCTTCCTGGATGTCAATGAATGCCACATTACTTCCCTGACTGACAAAAGCTTCCACTAAAGATGCCCCAATACCGGAGCCTCCTCCGGTAATCAGCACAGTTTTATTATTTAAATCCGAATATTGCGGAAAGTTGAAATTAGTCATTTTTTCAGATATTTAAGAATGTTAGGTTGGTAATTTAAAATTTGAAAATACTGGTAATTCAAACTGAAGTGAGAAATGAATTAATTGTAAATGCTTTTGTTTTCGGGAACAAGTCTTAGTCCCACTGATCAAAACCCATTTGCATTTTGCCGAGTTGACTCAGGTCATCAATGGTAGCCCGGTCAGGAAAGTTTTTCTCAAAGTCCTCTGGGGCAAAATCCGGGGCGCTTCTTCCGTCAAGGAAGGGCTGCTTTTGACGATCAAGGTAACGCGTGTTTCTCTCACACAATGGAGCAGAGCCAATATACATCACACTGCTTACATCACAGCCCTGGTGTTCATGCTCCACAGCGTGTACAACGTCTGGATGCCACCACACAGTGTCTCCCGGTTCGACCTTCGGAATAGTAACCAGTCCACGAAGCAGCAGCGAGTGCCACTCTTCTGTGATGGCCTGTGCACGTCCTTCAACAGCACCGCAGAGTACCTCTTCTGGAACATCCTGTAGAAACGGACGCAGAAGTATATAAGCAATACCCATGGTTGTTGGAATCAGCTGTAATGTCCCGTCTCCTGCTCCCTGTGAAGTTAGCGCAGTCCAGCCCTGCCATGTTCTGAATGCACGGCAAACAGCAGGGGAATCAATACCTTCAACCTCTGTGCGAAAAGCCCCGTTGAAAGGGTCGTAATCCTGCCAATTGCTGCCGAATAATGAGCTGTAAACCTGCTGGTAATTTCCTCCAAGCCAGCGTTCAACGGATCCTCCGTCAACATGAGGCGACAGTCCCAGAGAGGTATCACCAGGCATTCTCATGCGCACACGGTCTGCATAAGTGCATTCCCTGTCGGGATGAAAATGCAGTCTGCCGTTATTTTGATAAATCCAGAGGCTGTTAAGGAAAGTTCTTACCTGGGCCAGCTCAGAACTCTGTCTTGCCTGGATTTGCGGTTTTGACCAGTAAACCGCGCAGATTTGAGGCTTGTCTGCTTTGAGGTCACTGAAATAGTTGTCCAATCCAGGATCATCCTGTTCATAATATCCATTTTGATCAAGATATCTATTGAGTTCCAGAAACCAATCTTTGACTTGTTCCGGTGAAAAAACATTACGAACAATTACTGCACCGTGACGTTTGACAGTCTCAATGGTTTTTTTATTTACGCTGTTTTCTGCAATTTCGGTAAATGTTATTTCAGGAATTGCGCACTTTCCCTGTTCTTTGAATTCTTCAATTTTTCTTATATCTTCAGAAACCCTGGACTCTATTTCACGGAAGCGTTCTTCCAAATCAGGACATTGCCTGCTTATCCTGTGCTTTAACAGGCAAATCTGCTCAGGAATGTTAGCAGTATCGATGCCCATAAAAAGTAAGTTTATTGGAAGCGTTCGCCATTGTCCGGATTGAAAAACACGCCATTAGACATGCTGAGGCTAAGGGACATGACAGCACCGTCTTCTGGCATATTTTCCGGATGGCAGCGGGAAATTACGGAAGCACCGTTAATTTCAGTGAAAACGAGAGTATCGGGACCGGTTGGCTCAGTTACTTCCACTTCGATTTTGATTGAATGTACATCAATCGCATCCTTCCACTGCGGCAGGTTAGTGATTTGCTCGGGACGCAATCCCAGTGTTACTTCTCTTCCCTCATGTCCGTTCAAGAAATTCGGGGCAGGAACTTCAACAGACGATTGCCCCTTAGGGGTAAGAGTTAATACTTTTTTACCACTTCGCGCTTCCACTGTGACAGGAATGAAGTTCATTGAAGGGGAGCCGATAAATTCTGCGACATAGCGGTTGACCGGTTCAGAGTAAACTTCCCTGGGGGTTCCCAACTGAACTATGTCACCCTCTTTCATCACAGCAATACGGTTTCCAAGAGTCATTGCTTCAATTTGGTCGTGGGTGACATAAATAATCGTTGTTCCAAGGCGATGGTGGAGTTTTTTGATTTCTGCTCTCATATCCACCCTCAGCTTAGCATCAAGGTTGGAAAGAGGTTCATCAAAAAGAAATATTTTTGGATCACGAACCAGTGCACGTCCCATAGCAACCCGCTGACGCTGCCCTCCGGAAAGCTGTGCGGGTTTTCGCTCCAGCAGTTGATCGACTTTAAGCATTTTTGAAAAGTGGTTGAGTGACTTTTCAGTTTGCTCCTTTGAAACCTTACGCTGTTTCAATCCAAAAGTGATATTGTCCCTTACAGTCATTGCGGGATAAAGCGCATAAGATTGGAAAACCATGGCTATGTTACGGTCTTTGGGCTCCATCTTGTTGACCACATAGTCATCAATGCTGATCTCTCCGTCATCAAGTGTTTCCAGTCCGGCGATTATGTTGAGCAGCGTTGATTTACCGCATCCCGATGGTCCAAGCAGTACAAGAAATTCGCCATCGCTGACTTCAAGGTTAATCTGCCTTAGTACTTGTGTGCTGCCAAAGTTTTTACTGAGATTGCTGACTTTTAGTGTTGCCATAGTTATCCTTTTACTGATCCTGCTGTAAGTCCACGAATGAAGTATTTTCCTGCTAATATGTAAACAATCAGAGTAGGAAATCCTGCAATGAAAGCCGCGGCCATATCCACATTATATTGTTTTACACTTGTACTGGTTAGAACCATGTTGTTAAGCGCAACCTGGATTGGGGCGGCTTCGCCGAAGGAAAAAGAAGAACCGAAAAGAAAATCGTTCCAGATATTAGTAAACTGCCAGATTACTGTAACAACAATGATCGGTGATGATATCGGCAGCAGCACCTTGAAAAAGATCTTAAAAAACCCAGCGCCGTCAATCCGGGCAGATTTGATGATTTCATCAGAAATTGAAACGTAGTAATTGCGGAAGAACAGGGTTGTGAAACTTAAACCATAGACTGTATGAACTACTACAAGTCCGGTGATTGAATTTGAAATTCCCAACATACCTAATGTTCTGGCCATCGGCAGGAGGATTGCCTGATAAGGAATGAAACAGCCGAACAGAAAAAGCAGGAATACCATGTTGTCTCCCTTAAAACGCCATTTGGTTAAAGCATAACCGTTAAGAGCGCCCAAAAAGGTTGAGAGAAAAACCGCTGGAATGACCATTTTTGTTGAATTCCAGAAGAACGGTCTCAGAAAAACATCTCCAGCATCATATCCACGTCCGCTCCAGGCTATTTTCCAGGCATCAAAAATGATCTCTTTGGGAAGTGTCATCAGGTTGCCTTGCCTGATTTCTTCCATGCTTTTAAGCGATGTGATAATCATCACGTACATCGGCGTCAGGTAATAGATGCCGAACACTCCGAGTATCAGAAACAGCAGCCAGCGGTAGAATGTCCGTTTGTGAGAAGTCGAACGTTCAAGGGCCTGCAACTGGGGATCAGCGGCTTGCATCCTGCCTCCTTAATTCAGAATAAAGGTAGGGTACAATGATTGCCAATACAGTGAGAAACATCATTACAGCGCTGGCAGATGCCATTCCGATTTCGCTGCGGTGAAAAGCCATTTGTGTCATGAATACCGCAGGCATGTCTGAAGATGTTCCCGGTCCACCTGCTGTCAGTGCGATCACCAGGTCATAACTCTTAATAGATATATGTATCAGGATCACGATGGAACTCATGAAGACAGGCCGCAGCATCGGCAGAATGATGGTAATGTAAATACTGTACAGACCGGCTCCGTCAATTTTGGCTGCTTTGATAATTTCATCATCCACTGAACGCAATCCTGCCAGGAACAGGGCCATGACAAATCCAGAGGACTGCCAGACTGCAGCAATCACAATGGTATAAATCGACATTTCTCTGTTAACAAGCCAGTCAAAAGTAAAGTCTGTAAAGCCCAGGTCTCTAAAAAGTTTTTGAATTCCCAAAGTTGGGTTAAGTATCCATTTCCACGCGGTTCCTGTGACAATGAATGAGAGGGCCATCGGGTAAAGATAAATTGTCCTCAAAAATCCTTCTGTCCTGATTTTCTGGTCAAGCAAAATTGCAAGTAAAATTCCGATCAGGATACAGAGTACGACAAAAAGGACGGTGAATATCAGCAGATTTTCCACCGCTGTGTACCAGCGCATATTCGACCACAAGCGGAAATGCTGTTGTATTCCCCAGAAATCGTAGCGCGGCAGCATCTTGGACTTTGTGAATGAGACGTAAAAAGTCCAGATGATGAATCCATAGACAAACCACAGTATGACAGCAAAAGACGGTGAGATAACTATTCTTGGAAGGTTTTTCTGCAGCCAGTAGAACATGGATTCTGTGATGATTATTTGTTTAAATGATTATAATAAACGCACCCTCCAGGAGGATCAATCAAAAGATCTGGGAGGGTGCGTTATAATGATTCCCTTAGAAGAAAGTGAGCGGGAATCGGATATTATAAGGATGCTTTCACAGCTTGAGCAAGTCTTCTTGTTGCTTCATGGGAAGACATGTTAGAGTTGAAATGCTCTGTAACAACGTCTTGTATTGCACCTTTTTGCGCAAGACGCAGTGCCATTCCGTGAGCAAAACTTGGCTGCAGACCTCCGGTCATTGCTGAGTAATTCAGATCTGCCGCGGACCCCTTGGCACACATGTCGAACTCATCCATAGGAACGTCGAGACGTGCGGGTATAGAGCCTTTGTAAAGGTTAAAGACTTTCTGGAAGTTCTTCCCCATCATCAGGCTGCCAAGCAGTTTCTGACCTTCAATTTTACTCTTCCCATCCATGGAATAGAAAATGAAGCTGTCAACATTATACAAATAACCATGGTCTGAAGGTGTAGGCAGACAATAGTAGTCTATGCCCGGCTTTAGACCGGCATTTGTGAATTCACCTTTGGCCCAGTCACCCATTATCTGGAAAGCAGCTTTGCCTTCCATTACCATGCCTGTGGCGACATTCCAGTCACGTCCAGGTGCTCCCTCATCAGTGAATCCCTGAAGGGTTCTCATCTGGTCGAAAACCTTAACCATCGTAGCCCCGCTTAGTGCGTCCATGTTCAGTTCAACAAT
The DNA here is from genome assembly GCA_001627865.1 of SAR324 cluster bacterium REDSEA-S27_B3. Lineage (GTDB taxonomy): Bacteria > SAR324 > SAR324 > SAR324 > NAC60-12 > Arctic96AD-7. Next base: position 15,395 of record LUQO01000014.1, on the reverse strand, counting down.
GGCCTTCTGGTAGAACTCATTTCCACCTACTCCCAGAGCAACCGCTTCAAATACTGTAGCGTCCTGCCAGGGTTGGCTTCCGTGTGCCAGTGGAATAATTCCTGCGGCTTGAAGTTTACTTGCCGCGGCATTGAATTCATCCCAGGAAGTTGGCATTGTCAGTCCATGTGCGTCCAGAACTTTTTTGTTTGCCCAGAACCAGTCAATACGGTGAATGTTTACCGGAGCGGCGCAGTACTTGGTGAATCCGTCACACTTCATGTGATTCGCCACCTGCGCGCTGAGCAGAGAATCCCAGTTCTGAGCCTTTGCTACAGCATCCACGTGGTAAGGAGGTCCTACAACACCTTCATCATCCCATTCCTGAATACTTGGGCCCTTGATCTGTGCCGCAGTTGGGGGATCACCAGCAACTACTCTTGCCTTCAAGGTCTGCATGGCGGCATCACCTCCACCGCCTGCAACAGGCATGTCTTTCCATGTTCCGCCATTTCCGGCAAAATCATCTTTAAGGACTTTTAATGCCGCGGCTTCACCACCGGACGTCCACCAGTGCAGAACTTCCGCTTCACCCCCAGCCATTGCCGGACTCAGTGATACAGCCGTGGCAAAAAGAAAGCCTGCTGTGGATATTAAAACTTGTTTTAACATTGTTTATCTCCATAACAAGTTATATTACAAGGAAACCGCCATCACTGATGGTTCCCACTTTAACAACAGATGCCGACCATCGACATCTGCAGCTTCCGGCTGATAAGCAGCCGCAAGTTCCCGGCACTATCCTAATTTTCAACAAACAGTGATTCCAGTTTGAAATCGTAAGAAGATTTTTCTGGATTCAAAAAACGAGAATAGCGCTTAAAATCAATTAATTCAGGTTGTATTCTTTCTCTTAGTTTCTTTTGTGTATTCCATTCCGGAGCAGTTACACTGCTCATGCTTGAGCGCCAGCGAAGATTTAATTTTTCAAAATCATTACCCTGCAAGTAATCATAGATCATCACGACTGCCCATCCGCCTTCCAAAAAATGTCCGCCAATGCTAACATGCTGATCTCCTGTACTTACTGACTGCAATCCCGCATTAGCCCAATCAATTCCCCCGACTAAAAAGTCTTCACCGGAAACGAGACCGAGTTTTTTCGCGCTGCGTATAACCCCTTGTGCCATAACATCACTTGCGCTCCAGACCAGTGTCACATTAGGATAACGCCGTTTTAACATCGAAAAGCTTGTTGCGGCATCATTCTCGCTCCAATTTGCAGGAACAATTTGTCGTAAACGTATTTCAGGATAATTATTCGCTATGAGCTGTAAACCCTTAGTACGCTGTATTGCCGCATAATCAGAGATAATTCCTGTAATACCGACCATTTCCAGGGATGGGTCGTTTCCTCCTGATTTGCTTCGCAATCCTTCATCAATCAGTATTTTTGCCAGCTGTGCCCCCACTTCCTGCTCATCCGGAAGCAATTCGCCTATCCAGTATTTGAATTTCCCCCGGGGCTGTCCAACTTGTTCGTCCTCCGTGAATCCAGAATTGACTACAAAGGCCGGCACTTGATTTTCTTCTATAATTTTCAAAAAAGTTTCACCACCTTTTTTGAAATTAGGAAATACCAAAACATCTGCTCGGTTTTCAGATTTTGCCTCTTTTGCAATTTGTTCTCGCATCCTTTCACGGTTACCCTCTGCATAATGGAGCCTTAATTCCGTATTCAGATCGTCCGCTGCTTTTTGCATATAATTGATGAACAGACCCCAAAACGGATCACCTTCACCACGTGGTGCAAAAAAGGCCAAACTATGTAACTTGCCCGATGATGAAGTTGATACAGCAAATGCTGCTGATGTGCATATCAAGCACAAAAACAGCAGGGAGGATAAGCAGAATATGTATGAAATTTTAATTTGCCAGATCCTCCACATCAAAGGTATTAACAGTAAGGGAACACTGTTCCGATTTTTCAACACCATCTAACTGCATTTATTTAATTCGAACAAGATATTTTTCTGGAAAAATCGGTAAAAACATTTAACTAAACCAATATTATCAAAGAGTTAGATGGCATAAAAAAAGTATTAATTTGTTGATTTCAGATCAAGGAGAGAGGAAAGGCAGGAAAAAGAAATAAAGTGTGGTTCAATGGGCAGCTTGTAAAAGATGTTTTTGAAACTCTTTCAGGGTCAACCGCAGCTTATCGGAAACCGAAGATTCTCCGGAGGCAAGAACATAACGTGCTGTTCGGGTTACATCTTTCCAGCGGGGTTTCTTGGGAACACTGGGAACACTGAGATAGCGGTCAAATGTTCTTAATCGAAAGTAGCCTTTGTCCAGGTGGACTTTCCATATTCCGCTTTGTTCGGCAAGTTCGATTTTTGTGGTTCCCGTGGTTTCTTCCCAATGCAGGAGGGAAAGTGTCATCAGCTGGACCAGCATTTCTCTCAGGCGCTGACCGGCATCCTGCTCAAATGCAGTTTGAATGGCATCATCCAGATTTCCTTGCAATGAGGCCAGTTGTTTGTTGGTAAAACGCAGTTCCTCCAGCAAATCTGCAAGTGCTCCGGAAATGACTTCACCACGAGGGCCATTCAGCTGCAATGATTGTTTGTGTACAAAACTCAACTCTTCAAGGAAATCTGAAAGTGTTGATTCCATGATTTGAACTTTATTACGGCTTACTTGCAATTCACGATGAAATTCCTCCTGCGGAAAGCTGAATGCATCGTTTTTCATGGTTTGCTTTGTTTGATGAATTAGTAAAATATCTTAACCACACCCCGCACCCAATGAGTTTCTGGCTATTTAGGTGCGGGGGTCTTGTAGGTTGAGTGGATAAATCTTAATGATATTACGCAGTAGCTATTGCAGGATTTCCCGCTTTAGTTAAAATGACAAGGATTTAGGTCTTTTTACGATGTAGCCGTGATATAATCAATGCAAAGCATACTTATTTTTATCGAGACTTGCGATATTTTTCTTCACAGAAATGAACTATGAATAAAATAATCAGTTTAACCTCTCAAAGACTGTTTGACTTTGAATCTATCAGCAGACGATTAATAGTGTATATCCTTTTGGCAAGTTCCCTGATTACTTTACTGGGGACAGGTTATCAGCTATATACAGATTATCGACGTGATGTTGACCTGATTGAGGAGCGAATGTCCCAAATTCAAAGCAGTTACCTGGGGGGGATAGTAAACAGTCTTTGGATGACAGATTTACGACAAGCTGAGGTGCTGCTTGAAGGCGTGGTGCAGTTGCCGGATATGGAATATGCTGAGATTCAATCTCCTGAAGGGGTTTTATTGGTACAAGGGGAAGTAATTGAAGAACAGTTTTTAGAGTATCGATTCCCATTACGTTACACGCATCAATCGGAGTTATTTGAATTAGGAGAATTGCGGTTATTGGCTTCTCTCAATGAGGTTTATGCCAGGCTTTGGGATAAGCTTCTGATCATCCTGCTTACTCAGGGGATCAAAACCTTTTTGATTTCCGGATTCATTATTGTATTAGTTCAGTTTTTGATTACTCGTCACTTGGGCACAATGGCTCGGTATGCCCATGAAATTACACCTGAAAAACTGGATTCACCTTTAGAATTGCATCGACATCGGCGAAAGGATGAATTGAATGAAGTGGTAGTGGCTTTCAATCGAATGCGTAAAAAGCTGCAGGATTACTATCACCAACTCAATTCAGAGCTCATTCGGCGTACAAGCGCAGAGAAAGAATTACTGGGTTACAAAAACACGCTTGAAGAACAAGTGCTTGAACGAACGGATGAATTGCGTTCAGCTAATAAAAAACTGCAGGATGAAAACAGGGAACGCACTAAAGCGGAAACATGGCTGAAATCATCTTTACAGGAAAAAGAAGTGCTTCTGCAGGAGGTGCATCATCGTGTAAAGAACAACATGCAGATCATTTCAAGCATGTTGCGCTTACAATTCAGACATATTCATGATGAGCAATTAGAGATCATGATGCGTGATTTGCAGCAGCGTATTCAAACCATGTCGATGGTTCATGAAAAATTGTATCAATCCACTTCATTGTCTAACATAGATTTACCTGATTTTATTTCACACTTGAGCAAAGAGTTGCTTACTTCTTTAGGAATTAATGCTGATCAGGTCGTTCTGGATTTGGACCTGGAGCCGATGACATTGGATGTCAATCACACAATTTCCTGCGGCCTGATTATCAATGAATTAATTACCAATTCATTGAAATATGCTTTTACTGTAGGGCGGAAAGGAAAGCTTAGCATTAAATTGAAAATTTTACCTGGAAATCGTATTTTTCTTTCAGTTGCTGATGATGGACCAGGTCTGCCTCCAAATCAGAATTTACAGGATCCTCACAGTACAGGAATGAGGCTGATACAAATCCTCTCTCAGCAGCTGAAAGGTGAGTACAGTCTCAAAAGTGACAACGGAACTTATTTTGAACTGAAATTTAAGGAGTAAAATGGTCAAAGGAAGAATCCTGATCATTGAGGATGAAGCAATTGTAGCAGATGATATTCTTTTCTGTCTCCGTGAAGCAGGACATGAAGTTCCGCTGGTTTGTTCTTCAGGAGAAGAGGCATTGAAGGCACTGGAAAAACAGTTGGTGGATTTAGTACTTGTAGATATCCTGCTGGCAGGAGAAATGGACGGAATCGAAACCGCACTTCAACTCCGGAAACGGTTCCAACTCCCCGTTGTGTATCTAACCTCATTTACCAATGAATCCATTATTGAACGAGCAAAAGAAACCACCCCTTCAGGTTATATTGTTAAGCCGTTTAAGCGTCGTGAATTACTGGCAACTGTGGAAATGGCGCTGTACAGCGGGCAGATTCCACCAGATTCTCAGTATACAGCCGCAACATTGTCAGGCGTTAATTGGATGCTTAACACATTGAGTAAGTGGCTGAAAGACACTTTGGATTTAACTGAAAATGTAGAAGAAGCCCTTTCCGGAGAGATACAGAAAGAATTCCGGAAATGGCGCCAGCAATCAAGAGTTCTTTCTGACGATTTGCAGTATTTTACTGGTTTGTCACAGACAGATGAATGCTCTCTGGATCGGATTTGTTCTTTGCTGGATAAGATGTTTAATTTACAGCATTCCGGACGCAAATTGGAATTTATCCGGGATCCAGAAATCGATTCAATACGGTCTGCACCGTTGTATTTGCTGGAGATTCTGATGTCAGCCTTGGATTTACTGGCCTTAACAGCACCGGAAAATGATTTACAACTAAAGGAGGGGGCTGTTCCGGCAAATAAGTCCAATGTTGTATTGCCGGAAATTAATGCTGAAAAAAAATATAGCTTTCAAATCAGCATAAAAGATGTTCGGAATTCAGCCAAAAACACAACCCTAACAATGCTAGAGTCTGCACCTGCTCTTTCTCGAATTCGGGATAGTATGGAAAAAATGGGAGGAATGATTATTCTGTTTTCAGAAGAATCGGAAGGTGTGATTGGTTTCGAACTTTATTTGCCATAGTTATCCCGGCACTGAAAAGACTCCAGCACCGGGAAATAATTAGGTAAGACTTAGCGGAAACGTACTGTAGAGAAAGCTTTTCCTTTAACTTCAAATTCCTGATAGGAACCTGAAGCTTCTCCTCCGCCAACCAACTCAACATTGGAGGCGCCTACATAATCCACAGCACCGCCGTTGGCCAGGATTCTCAAGCCTTTTGCCAGTTCACCAGGCATAATTTTTACTCCGGGTGTGTTGGCAACCGCCAGAACATTTGAGGCGATAGCTGCACGGTCTGTGGAACCTGCCGACTGCATGGCAAGCATCAGCAGGGCTGCTGCGTCATAGGACTCGCCCGTAAATGGACCGCCAACGGTAATACCCGCCGATTGTGCCATTCCCTTAAAGGTCTCTGACCCTTTTGAATCAGTTCCAGGCACTGTTCCGAATGTGCCTGTAAGATTTCCTTCCATGTTTTTCAGCAAAGATTCACCATACATTCCGTCAGCTAAAATAAACTTGTCAAAAGAACCAGCATCAAGTGATCCCTGGATTATGTGATTTCCACCCTGGTCGACGTAACCGAAGACTGCAAGAACGTCTGCTCCGGAAGCATCCAATGTAGCCACCTCAGCAGAGAAATCAGCTTTGTCGGCTTCGTGGGGAACAACGGCGCTGACTTTTCCGCCCAGGCCCTTGTATGCATTAATAAATGAGTCAGACAAGCCTTTGCCGTAATCATTGTTAATGAAAGTGACAGCAACATTGTTGATACCACGCTCAATAGTGATTTGTGCCAGCACCTGTCCCTGACGGGCGTCAGAAGGCGCGGTACGGAAGAAATAGCCATTGTCCGCGATTGTGCTCAAGGCAGGTGAAGTTGCCGAGGGGGAAATCATGGTAACACCGTTTGGTATTGCAACATTATTTGCAATTGCAGTGGTCACTCCGGAGCAGTCTGCTCCCATGATTCCGGCCACTTTATCTGATGTGATCAGTCTTTCTGCTGCCGCAGTTGCAGCCGCGGCGTCAATGCATGTTGAATCGCCACGGACGACGCTGACCTTCTGTCCTCCCAGCAACTGGCCTGAATCCGATGCTTCCTTAAAAGCCAGTTCTGCTGATTTGCCCATATCCGGGGTCAGGGATTCAATTGGGCCGGTAAAGCCTAAAATTATTCCCATTTTGACTTCAGCAGCAGCAAAAGCGGGAAGAATCATTGCTCCGACAGCCACAAGCGTCAATTTTTTCAAGATACTTTTTTTATTCATACTTCTCCTCATCAATAATAGCTAATTCAGTATTGAAATCTGCCGGAGTCCATTCTCCAGCAAGACTAAAGAAGGACACAATAATGAAAGGATTTTCAAGTTTGATGTCCTGTCCCGTCAATACAAGCATGATCATTGATAACATGTTTTCGGAGAATTACAAGTAAATTTCCAAAAAAATGTATTTAAAAATAAATTTATTTACTAAACTTTATGAAAACGTAAAAAGTTTACTTTGCCGCGAAATCGTGAAGTCAGGCGGTAATCAAGCGTAAAAAACATTAATTCATACAGATTATATGATACGAATCTTATTTGTCTGCATGGGAAATATTTGTCGCTCACCATGCGCGGAAGGTGTTATGAATTCCTTGATTAAGCAAAAAGGGCTGGGAAATAAGATAGAATGTGATTCAGCAGGAACAATTAGTTATCACGAAGGTGATCCTGCTGACGCAAGAATGCGTGAGCATGCGAGTTTGCGTGGTTATGAGCTGAACAGTATCTCCCGAAAATTTATGCAGCAGGATTTTGAAAATTTTGACTGGATTATTACAATGGATGAAAACAATTACAGTCAAATCAAGATGCTAGATCAATGGGATAATTATAATTATAAAATAAGGAGAATGACTGATTTTTGTGAAACACATAAAATTACAGCTGTTCCTGACCCTTATTACGGAGGAAGTCAGGGTTTTGAAACAGTACTTGATATTCTCGAAGATGCATGCGGTGGATTGCTGAGGTTTTTAAAGTCAAAATAAGCAATGAATGCTGATTTAAAGTCCCGCCTGGAAAAAATTCTCTCTGAACAAATTGAATCAACCACATCCGTTTCCGGAGGATGTATTGCCGATTCCCGCAAATTACAGCTTGCTTCCGGAAAAGTATTTTTTCTTAAACAGACAAGAGGCAGCAGTTCCGGGGTATTTGATGCTGAAGCGCAAGGTCTTGCTGAACTGCGAAAATCAGGCACAGTTAATGTTCCGGAAGTAGCAGCCAAAGGCCCGGATTTCCTGCTGCTGGAATGGATTGAAGCAGGGCAGTCCGGTAGGAGTTCCAGCATGGAAATGCTGGGAAGGCAATTCGCGGAACTGCATCAATACCGTGGTAAAAAGTTTGGTTTTTCCGAAGACAACTTGTTGGGCGATTCACTGCAGTCAAATACACCTTCAATGGAAGGCAGTGAAAACTGGCCTGTTTTTTACGTGGAAAACCGACTTGGTATTCAAACACGGCTGGCAGAGAAAAACGGTTACGCGACTCCGGAATTGCTGAATTTAATGGATCGTCTTATAGAAAATATTCCGGATTTGCTCTACGGAACTGAGGAAGATCCATCCCTGCTGCATGGAGATTTGTGGAGCGGAAACTATTTGATTGATGTGGAGGGAATTCCCTGGCTGATCGATCCTGCTGTTTACTACGGGCATCGTGAAGCGGATTTGGCGATGACCTCACTTTTTGGCGGTTTTTCAAATGCTTTCTATTCAGCATATAATTCCGTATTCCCGCTTGTACCGGGATACGCTGATCGTGAACCTCTTTATCAGCTGTATCACTTGCTGAACCATCTTAACTTGTTTGGAAAAGGTTACTACGGACAGGTGATTTCAATCCTGAAGCGCTATGCCGGATGAGGATTTTATCTTTAGATACACAAATGAGCCACTCACGTTTGACTGATTAAACCCCGGGAACTGCAGTTTATGAAATAGCTTGTATTACTTTATTAAGCAGCAATCAGATAGAAATAAATTCTTTCCCCCATTTCACAAATTTTGTTCAAACATGTTCTTCATTGCATCCCATGAATCCCTGTCAGCATTTTCATTATAGGCAAGCGGCAGGTTATATTGTTTCCCACGTTCAGTAGCAGCAGTGTTTGAAAAACCGTGATATGCCCCTTCGTAGGCTATGAATTCATAATCAGCCCTTGCGGCATCCATCTCGGATTTGAACTGTTCTATGGCTTCCTGAGGAATAAACTCGTCCGCTGCTCCGTGGCAAACCAGCACCTTTGCTTTTACATCACCAGGCGCAGGTGTAAAAAATGAATCCAGTGCGCCATGAAAGCTTACCACTGCCCTGAGATCAATTCCCATGCGTGCCATATTCAGTACCATTGCTCCGCCAAAACAATAGCCAATCGCTCCAAGTCTTCCAGGATTAGACAGCGAATGCGACTTCAGGACATCGTATGCCCCCTCAACACGAGCTTTGACGATTTGTTTATCATCCAGTACAGCATTCATAAGTGATCCTGCTTGATCAGGATTATCAGCTGTTTTGCCTTCACCGTACATGTCCACACCCATTGCAACGTAACCCAGTTCCGCAATTTGTTCGGTTCTTCTCCGGATGTAATCATTCAATCCCCACCATTCCGGAAAAACCAGCACCCCAGGACGTATTTCTCCGGAAGAATCATCCCAGGCCAGATATCCCTTAAATTCCTTGCCGTCAACAGTGTATGTTGTGTTTTCAGTTTGTATGCTCATTGTTTTACTCCGTTTGTATTTCATTCATCGTCAGTTTTTTGTGTTATAACAACATTCCATCTTGTTACTTGAGAGCTATGATAATTTACATCAGCATTTTCAATCTAAATCAAGTATTGGATTTTTGCAAATGTTTCCAGAATTTTCCTCAGCATGATGTGAAATTCTTTGTAAGTTTCCTATTTTAAGTTGTAAGCAATGAATAAAGTGATTAATTTCAGAATAATGTTTTGAAACTTGACAGCTGGATTCTATCCTTATACAAAGGAACTGAAATAAAGAAAATCAGAAATTATTTGCATTTTTTTTGGTGATATGTATAATTGTCCGACCAAAAGTGAAATTTTACTGAAAAACAATTATTGCAACAAATGAGTAAAGGCGACTCTTACGTCAGTTTTCAGAGTGTCCAAAAGAGTTATGATGGAGAAACACTCGTTATCAAGAATTTAAATCTGGACACAGAACGAGGTGAATTTCTGACGATGCTTGGTCCTTCCGGTTCCGGCAAAACTACGTGTTTGATGATGCTTGCCGGTTTTGAAACTGCTACTCACGGGGAAATCATTCTGGATGGTGTCCCGATCAACAATGTTCCGCCTCATAAACGAAACATCGGCATGGTGTTCCAGAACTATGCTTTATTCCCTCACATGACTGTTAATGAAAATTTGGCTTTCCCTCTACAGGTACGCAAATTTCAAAAAAGTGATATTGAAGATCGAGTGAAGAAGGTACTGGAAATGGTGCAGCTTGGAGCTTTTGGATCACGCCGGCCGATGCAGCTTTCAGGAGGTCAACAGCAGCGTGTTGCCGTGGCAAGAGCACTGGTTTTTGAACCGAAGCTGGTGTTGATGGATGAACCTCTGGGTGCGCTGGATAAACAACTACGGGAACAAATGCAGTATGAAATCAAGCATATACACGAAAATCTTGAGGTGACAGTAGTCTATGTGACACACGATCAAAGCGAAGCTTTGACGATGTCCAATCGAATTGCGGTATTTGATGATGGGGAAATACAACAACTGGCTGCTCCGGATATTTTGTATGAAGCTCCGGAAAATGCTTTTGTGGCACAATTCATAGGAGAAAACAATACACTGTTTGGTAAAGTGATTGAAGATGATGGAGAAATCTGTACGGTTAATCTTGAGAGCGGAGAAACTCTGAAAGCCCTTGCGGTTAATATTGAAGGAGTTGGCAGCGAAACCATGATTTCCTTGCGGCCTGAACGTGTTGTTGTTAATCCGGATTCAGATTATCCAAACAGTCTTACGGCAATTGTAGAAGAACTGATATATCTGGGAGATCATATCCGCTCCCGTATGAATGTTTGTGGACACGACGATTTTATCGTCAAAATCCCAAACTCCGCGCAACACGCACAACTTAAACCAGGTGAAACGGTTCAGGTTGGCTGGTTGGCGGAAGACTCGCGGGCGCTTGATGTGCCTGTTTCATCCTGATAACGACGGGCCTGAGCCTACATATTTTTGAACTCGTTTCAGGTTTGGTTAAAAAGTCCCGATATTGGGGCAAATCAACAGTCCATTATGGACTTAATTAAAAAAAGGAGATAGTATGAAAAATTTCATACGAACCATTACGGCTGCGGCTGTAATGGCAATGATCGGTTTTGTAGGCCAGGCGGTTGCGGAAGTGACCGTTGCTTCCTGGGGCGGTGCCTACACCATGAGCCAGCAAAAGGCTTATGCCGACACGTTTTCGAACTCCCCGCTTGTCGGAGGTAAGGCGAACTTCATCAACTACAACGGCGGTTTGGGCGAAGTCCGAACTCAAGTTGAATCAGGAACAATCAAGTGGGACATCGTCGATGTGCTGCCTCATGAGGCACGTGTTGGCTGTGATGAAGGCCTGTTTGAAGAGCTGCCCCGTGATGTCTTTGCAAAGGCTCCGGACGGAACTTCTATGGATGAGGACATTATGGTCCCGGTTCCAAATGACTGTGTCGCTCCACAAATATTCTGGTCCTACATGGCTTTCTACAAGAAGGGCACCTTCTCAGGCGCGCAGCCCAGTACAATTGGCGATTTCTTTGACGTCAAGAAGTTCCCGGGCAAGCGTGGAATTCATACCTGGGCCAACGCGCTGATTGAAATGGCGCTGATGGCAGACGGTGTTGCAGCCGGTGATGTGTACAAAGTAATGGACACAAAGGCTGGAATTGATCGCGCTTTTGCCAAATTGGACACCATCAAAGATCACGTTGTCTTCTGGTCGTCCGGCGCAAAACCGCTGGAGTTTGTATCCAGCGGAGAAGCCTCGATGGCGCTGGCCTATAATGGTCGTGTCGGTGCTGCCATCCTCTCGGAAGGCGCGCCATTTGTGCCTGTTTGGGATGGTCAGGTGCTGGAAGAGGAATGGCTGGTTATGGTAAAGGGTACACCGAACTATGACGAAGCCCTTAGATTCATGATTCACGCTTCCGCGCCTTATCAGCAGGCAGGACAAGGCAAGTATATCAACTACGGTCCTATGCGTAAATCTGCGTTGGATATCATCAAGTCAAATGAGCCGTGGTTCCACACCGGTGTGAACATCATGGAGCACATGCCCAACACCGATGAGCACATGAAGAACGCGGTGTTTGCTAATCCAGCCTGGTGGGCGGATAACGGTGATTCTATTTCCGAGCGTTTCACTGCCTGGATGGGTAAGTAATTTTGCTTTTCCATTTAGTTACAACGGGGATCAGTCGGCAACGACCGCTCCCCGTTTCTTTTTAACGGTTTGAAATTTTGCCGTAAGCTTTATGGCCAGTAATGCTTCCACTGTTTCCCAGCCTCTACTGACTGCGGATGGAACTCCGCTGAAAGTCAGCCTCAAACGTTCAATGCGGCGCAGCAAGCTGCGAGCAATCGGGCTTGTGCTTCCGCCATTATTGTTCCTTATGTTGTTATTTATTATCCCCATCGGGAACTTGCTTACCCGTAGTGTGGATGATCGGCTGATCAACTACCAGATGCCCTTAACTTTTAGTATAATAGAGAAATGGGATAGCCAGACATTACCTGACGAGGAATTATTTGAAGCTGTTTATTATGATCTGGGTACTATCAATAAATTTCTGATTACAAATAATACGGGAAGAGAAGTGAATCCGGATGACCCCGGATGGCGTGTTATAATACCAAAAAGAGGTCCATATAAAGAACCGATTCTGAAAATTAATCCTCTTTGGGGTGAAGTTGAAACATGGATGCCTTTGAGCAGGATTGTGCATAATTCTTTGGAGTATGAAGGTTCAAAAAAAGAAAAACGTAATGTTGAAAAACGAGCGCAATTTGACATTTGTTCCTACTTGACACCGCTGACTAATGCCGCCTGCAGCAGGTTATTTAAAGTACTTAAAAACTGGGATCAACAAAGTCTTCCTGACGAAAAATTTTACAAAGCCCTCTACAAAGACCTCAGTTCCGCTCATAAATTTTTGACCGGTAAGTCCAGCACCCGTATGAATTACGAAAAACCGGGCTGGAAAAGCCTGGTCAATAAATCAAGACGTGGTTTTAATAAAATCAAAAATCCTCCTTACAAGGAGGCAATGATAAAGATTGAAAAACGTTGGGGAGATGTAAATGTCTGGCAATCTCTGGTTGCCATGAAAGACCCCTTTACAAGCGGGTATTACTTGAATGCTTTTGATCGTAAATACGACGTAGACAGTAATGTGATTATGCAACCGGAGGAACGTCAGGTTTATGTGATGCTCTGGTGGCGAACACTTCTTTTGAGTTTAATTGTCACAATAGGCTGCCTTCTTCTGGCCTATCCCACCGCGCATCTTTTGGCGACCCTGCCGCTCAAGTATTCAAATCTGTTAATGATCTGTGTGCTGATGCCTTTCTGGACTTCACTGCTCGTCAGAATTGTGGCCTGGATGGTGATGCTCCAGCAGGAGGGGGTAATCAACGATGTACTGGTTTCCGGTGGTATTCTTTCAGATGAAAACAGGCTGCCGATGATGTATAACTTTACCGGTACAGTGATTGTGATGATTCAGATTCTGTTGCCATTTATGATCCTGCCTATTTACAGTGTAATGAAGGGGATTCCTCCAAGTTATATGAGAGCAGCACAGAATCTTGGAGCGACACCATCTTTGGCCTTTTTGAAGGTGTACATGCCTCAGACCCTTCCGGGAATCGGCGCAGGTGTGATCCTGGTGTTTATTGTCGCGATTGGATATTACATTACTCCCGAACTGGTTGGAGGAAAAGATGGTAAACTGATCGGCAACATGGTGGCTTATCATATGCAGAAATCACTTAATTGGGGATTGGCTGCGGCTATGGGCACAGTTCTGCTTGGCGCGATTCTGATTTTGTACTGGGTTTATGACAAAATTGTTGGTATTGATAATATGAAACTGGCTTGACTTATGGCATTACCGATTTACGCGACTCCGCTTCAACGTCTATGGCATTTTACTTATCTGGCGATTTGTGCGTTTGTACTATTCTTTTTGGTGATGCCGCTGATTGCAGTGATTCCGATTTCATTTTCATCTTCACCTTTTCTTGAATTTACTCCTGGAATGCTGGCATTCGATCCAGAAGCTTTTTCTTTGCGTTGGTACAGGATTCTTATCGGAGATTGCTCAGATCCCGGGATAACAACTGTTTGCACTGACAGATGGATTATCGGAGCCCAGAACAGTTTGTTTATCGGTATTATTGCCACATTTCTGGCAACAACACTTGGAATCATGGCTTCTCTGGGACTCAGCCGACCTCACATGCCATATCGCAAGGCTATCATGGCTGTCATGATTTCACCATTGATTGTACCGCTTATTATCACTGCATCAGGGGTGTTTTTCTTTTTCGCGAAACTCAACCTGGTGGCGACTTACGCCGGTTTAATTTTTGCGCATACCGTGCTGGGCCTCCCCTTTGTGGTAATCACGGTCACAGCCACTCTGGTTGGATTTGATCAAAATTTAACCAGGGCTGGAGCCAGTCTTGGAGGAGGACCTCTGCGTAATTTTTTCAAAATCCAGATGCCGCTGATTTTACCGGGAGTTATCTCCGGAGCTCTTTTCGCGTTCATTACTTCTTTTGACGAAGTTGTGATTGTGCTTTTTGTCGGTGGACCTGAACAGGTAACTCTGCCACGACAAATGTGGTCTGGAATACGCCAGGAAATCAGTCCGACCATTCTTTCAGCGGCTACCATACTTGTGATCATCTCCATCCTGCTGTTGACCACTGTGGAACTGTTGCGCCGACGTACTGAGCGTCTTCGGGGTGTTACTCCTTCCTGAGAAAATACCATTCAGATTTTTCAGTAATTGCCACAAATCAAAAATACTCTCAAAACTTTCTTGACTGATGGATAAGAACGGTTTACTTTTCTTATTTATCGAGATTATTCTTGTCTATTAGTTTAAGTTGGCATTTTTAAATTATTTTTCTAAATTCAAATTTATTCTGTAATTTCATAAGGATATTTTTAAGCAACAATGATTTTTATTGACGCGCTTCAATACAGCAGCTGGTCAGAAAAGATTTTTCGTCAGATGAATGAAGGCGGAGTTTCATCGGTTCATGTAACCATTTGCTACCATGAGGATTTTCAGGAAATGGTTGAGAATGTGATTGCCTGGAACCGTAGATTTGAACAATATTCAGAGCTGATATTTCACGGACGATTCGCGGAGGATGTTTCCAAAGCACATGATGAAGGACGCACCGCAATTTTCTTCGGCTTTCAGAATTGTTCTCCAATAGAAGATAACATTGGCCTGGTTGAAGTTTGCCATCAACTGGGAGTGAGATTCATGCAGCTTTCCTACAACAATCAAAGTTTGTTGGCTGCAGGCTGTTACGAAGAAGATGACCCCGGGATAACCAGGATGGGACGTCAGGTAATCAGGGAAATGAACAGGGTTGGACTGGTGGTGGATATGAGTCACTCCGCGCGACGCTCCACTCTTGAGGCAATAGAAATTTCTGAACGTCCTATTGCCATTACTCATGCCAACCCGTCATTCTGGTTTGATGCTCTACGTAACAAATCAGATGACATTTTGAAAGCGCTAGCGGAAAGCGGAGGAATGCTGGGGTTTTCAATGTATCCGCATCACCTGAAAGACAAATCGGAATGC
>LUQO01000013.1 GCA_001627865.1 SAR324 cluster bacterium REDSEA-S27_B3 | reverse complement strand
AAACCATTCTACCCCTTTTGAACCAGCTTATATTCTGAATAAATTCAGGATTGGAACAAGGAAAAATCCGCCCCCCCTATTGCACCACACCGATTTAATACATTGCAGCGTATGTCAGCCAGGTTTGCTATAATTTTATGATCTTCTGGCAATGGTTTTGCCTGAAGTTTTCACAACTGTCACTTCCACTCAACTTACTGTATGGCGTTTTATTTACAAAAAATAATTTAAAAAACTTTACATTTTATTATATTGCGAGTATAAAAAGGAATTAATAAATGAATAAATTTTTCATTTATAGTTTCCTGAGAGTGGTTCAAAGGATGCTAATAATTATTTAATTAAACAAAGGAGATAAATATGTCATTATTTCACACACTTATGAAACATTTCGCTTTCGGAATAATCGCAGTTGTGTTGTCCATCAGCTTGTCCCTGACTACCGTCATGGCCAAGGACATCACCATTCAAGTTTGGGCCGGTGGCTCAAATGTTAATGACTCATATCGGGTTGATGCTATTTCGATGGCTGCCGATATCTTGGAAAAAGAAGCCGCAATTCTCGGTGAGGATCTCAATATTACTGTTGAAACAAAGTATGATTTCGACGGCTGGGGAGGATTCAAGCAAGCGGTAACTTTGGCAGCGGAAGCAAACAAAGCACCACATATTGTTGTGACCGGACATGAAGATATTGCCCCATGGTCACAGTCCGGATTGATTCGGCCCATTGAAAATTATGTCGATTTCGACACATGGCCGTTGAGTGATCTGTTTGAAAACCTGGTTGAAATTTCATCTTTTGAGGGGACGATTTACGGTGTGCCGCAAGATGCGGAATCTCGCCCATTCTTTGCCTGGATTCCTCACTTGAAAGGTATAGGATACAGCAATGCCGATATCCGCGCACTGCCCGGCAAAATCCAAAGCGGTAAATATACCCTCTACAATGTGTTGGATGATGCCAAGAAAGTTCAAGATGCAGGTCTCGTCAAACCTGGTTATGGTTTTTATCCCCGTGTCTCTAAAGGCGGAGATTACTGGCAGTTCTACCTTTCCTTTGGTGGAGAAATGCTGGATTCAAAATCAGGCAAACTGGTTTTTGACCGCAGTGCCATGAAAAACTTCTATGCTTTTTTCGCTAAAGCGGTTGAAATGGGAGTCACACGCAAAAACCATATTGGAACTCCCTGGGATCAATGGTATTCTGAGGTCGCTTCCGGAAAAGCAGGGCTTTGGCACGGCGGAACCTGGCACTATTCCCGCTATACCGGAAAAGAAGGTTTGAAGGATTTCTTTGGCAACATCGTGTTCGGCTTGATTCCTGCCGGAGACAAAAACGGACGAGCGAATACCATCACCCATCCATTGGTTTATTTGGTGACTAATCGTGGAAGTGAAGATGATGCTCAGATTGCTGCCCAACTCGTGGCCATTGCTACTGAGCCTCGTATCAATACCTTGCACGCGATTAAGTCCGCTCACTTGGGCATTACAAAGTCTCAGCAGAATGTTCCGCTCTACGCTAACAACCGTTGGGCAAACGAAGCGACTAAACTTTTGTTACCACATGCCAGTGCACAACCTAACCACACCGGTTTCTCTCCTTATTTTGATGCCATGTGGAAAGGTCTGGAAGCTTCTTGGACGGGGCAAAAATCTCCTGAAAAAGCGGTTGCTGATGTTGAAGCTGAACTGCGGGCCAATTTGGGCAATGACATTATCATTCGCTGAAGAATTTAAGCACAACTGTCGGGCATACCTGACAAACTGCTGACAGATCGACGAATCACAGGACAGAGGAGATCACGTGTCAGCTAAACTTGGATACATTTTCATTGCTCCTGCTCTCGTCCTCGTAATTTATTTCTTTTTGGCGCCCGTTATCCTGACGGGCGTTTTTTCTTTGACCAATATGAGTACGTCGACCGGAATTACCGGTGGTTCGTATCAAACCACACCCTCCATCCTGCGTAGCCTTGCAGATCAGGGATTTGACCGAAGTACCCTGAAACATATTGGCACAGAAAGTTATCTGGTCAGCGAAAGAGGACTCCAAGCCGCTGCAAAAGCCGGGACAAAAACAGAGCTTGTAGAGGAATTGCGCGAAAGATACCTTGGGGAAACCTTTGCAAGCCGACGTCTTTTTGAACGTTTCTTGAAAACTCTGGACAATCGACCTCGTAGTACCCGCGCCCTGAAGACCACGTCCCCGTACTTTCGTAAATCACTGATCAATGAACGGTTCAATGGAGAGGATGAGTTTCGCCGAGCACTAAAAGAGCTGGGTTTGGACCTGAGTCGGGAGCAAACAGATCAATTGGTCCGTGCGAGTTATACCGGTTGGATATGGACTTTGGAAAATTTTCGCAAGATGTTTTTGCTTCCGGAAACCAGGCAAATCCTGCTTAATACCGGATTTTATGTAGCTTCAACCCTCTTGCTATTTAATGTCGGTTTTGCCTTAGTTTTGGCCATTACCACATTTTACTTGCCGAAGGGGCAAGCCGCTATTTTCCGGGCACTCTGGTTTCTGCCCAGAATTACGCCTTCGGTTCTGTATGTTTTGTTGTGGAAATGGCTGACTTGGGACACCGGATTTATTAATGCGGTAGTGGCCAATTTCGGAGTCACACCACGTAACTGGATGCTTGATACGGCTGCCAACGCATGGGTGACTGTGATTCTGATCAATGGTTTCATTGGTGCATCCATGGGCATGATTATATTTTCCAGTGCCATGACCGCCATTCCCAAGCAGATGCTTTATGCCAGCGAAGTTGATGGTGCAAACCGTTGGCAACAAATCCGACATATCATTTTACCCCAGATAAAATGGCCGATCCTTTTTGTAACAGTTTATCAAACCTTGTCGTTGCTGACCTCTTTTGAGCAGATATTCCTTTCCACCGACGGAGGTCCTGGCTCTTCTACTGAAGTTTGGGCGCTGTCCGCTTATCACAATGCTTTGGATAATTATTGGGGCAATTTGCAATATGGTTATGGAGCTTCTCTTGCTTTGGTATTAGTCGTGGTTGGAGTCATTATGTCACTTTTATATCTTCGTTTATTTCGGTTCAAGGAACTGGTTAAACTTCCACGAATTGAGCAATAGGAGTACGAGATGTCGCATAATTTAAAAAATTGGCCAATCGTTGTCGGACTCATACTTGCCACAATTCCAATCATGCTCATGTACTTATATCTGTTTGTTGATACGTTCACAGACACGCTTCCTGGGGAAATGATTCCCAACCGGTTCACTTTGGTTCACTGGCGTTTTTTGTGGGAAAATATTGAAGGGAAAGCGAGTGTTTGGCTGGCGATGCTTAATACGCTGATTTTTGCCGGTTCAGTAACACTGATCGTGCTATCGGTTTCCTCAACCTCGTCCTATGCGCTCTCGCGACTCAATCTCCCCTTTCGCAGGCAGTTTCTGGTGGGAGTTCTGTTGTTACATGCCTTTCCGTCCATCACATTGATTATTGCGATTTTTTTGATCTTGCAGATGGTTGGTCTTTACAACACGCTGATTGGAGTGATTTTGGTTAAGGCTTCTCTGCAACTGCCACTTGGGATCTGGATCATGAAGGGGTTTTATGACTCTGTACCATGGGAGATTGAAATGGCTGGAATACAGGACGGAGCCAGCCGTTTCACGGTTTGGTATCGCTTGGTTCTGCCGCAAGTTCGTCCGGGATTCTTTGCGCTCGGTCTTTTTTCATTTTTGGAAGGCTGGAGTGAATACATCTTGCCAACCGTTTTAGCTCCGGCGAATGATGTTCAAGTATTGTCGGTTTTTCTGGCCCAATTGATTCAGGACGATCAACATTTCGACTTCAACCTGTTCAAGTCGGTGGGGTTGTTTTACGCCACTCCTGTGATCATATTTTACTTGTTCTTTCAAGACAAGCTTATGAACATTTATGGAGGAGGGACGAAAGGTTAATGGAAATCGTTTTAGAAAATTTTACGAAGCGTTTTGGTGAACTGACGGTCATAGAAAATATGAACTTGAAGATCAATGAAGGAGAAATGATGGCCTTACTGGGTCCTTCCGGATGCGGTAAGTCAACAACCCTTTTTGCGATTTGCGGTATTCAAAAGCTTAATGGGGGAAGTGTTTATTTCGACGGTCAGGATGTAACTCTCATGCCCACCCAGCAACGTAATATTGGTGTCGTTTTTCAGTCTTTTGCTCTCTACCCGCACATGACGGTTTTCCAGAACATTGCTTTCCCATTGACTGTTCGCAAAGAAGACAAACTCACGATCAAAAAAAATGTGGGTGAAATGGCTGAATTGGTTCACATTGAAGAACTGTTGGAACGCCGTCCGGAACAACTTTCAGGAGGACAACAGCAGCGGGTAGCCCTGGCCCGTGCTCTAATCCGGAAGCCTGGTGCTTTGTTGATGGACGAACCGTTGGCCAACCTTGACGCAAAACTTCGTTTGGAAATGCGTTCTGAAATACGACGTGTTCAATTGGAAACCGGTATTTCGGCTGTGTTAGTGACTCATGATCAAGTGGAAGCCATGAGCATGAGCGATCGAATTGCCATTATGAAGGACGGAAAAATTTTACAAGTGGCATCTCCGGATGAGATGTATCAACGTCCGGAAAATGATTTTATCGCCGGGTTTTTGGGTAATCCACCGATTGCGTTTCTGGATGGAATCATTTCTGCTGGAAATGTAAAAATCAGCAGTGGGAATATTGAATTTCCATGTCCAGAAAATATTGAAAAACTTCCGGATGGTTCCCATATTAGCGTTGGCATCAGACCGGAATTCTACCAGCCGGGAAATCCTTACAAAATTTCCGGAACCGTTTCGTTTGTGGAAATACAGGGGCGTGAAAATCTTTATGATATTCGTTTGAAAGATGGCAGCCTCCTGCGTTCGATCCAATCCGCTAATGTATCTCCTCTCTCTTCGGGAACAGAAGTGGATTGGGGAGTTAACCCTGAACAACTTTTCTTTTTCGACAATTCCGGAAAACGTCTATGACACATATCGAACTCTCATAGTCGAGTGTGGTGATCATTGCTTGCTCCTTAAACTTTAGCTTTGGCAAGTATAATCGCGATTTTTACGACCTCTTAAAAGATTAAATCACCTCTAAGTTAAAACTCTTGTACAATTGATAGATTGAGAATAACAACAATGGCAAACTCACGAGGATTCGATTTAAGTAGGGAGGTGGAAGAATGAGTACACACAAACGGCTAACAAGAATTGCAACAGAATGAACCAAAAAGAAACGAAACCAGAGATGGTATCCTCTTCGCTGGTCGGATTGCTACAGTTGCTCGAGAGTAACGCGATACTAGTATGGATTGATGGTGGGTGGGGTGTTGATGCTCTTCTCCGGACACAGACTCGTGCACACAAAGACGTTGATATTGTCGTATCCGCCTTGGACGTTCCGAAGCTCCAAGAACTCTTAGGGATGAAGGGGCTCTCAGTCCAGGAGGGCAAACCGCCAAACTCTTTTGTCCTTGCGAATGGCATAGGGCTCGAGGTCGATGTACACACCGTTAACTTCGACGACGATGGCAATGGAGTGTACCGAATGCAAAACGGAGAGGATTGGATTTACCCAGCGGAGGGATTCAGTGGGCGGGGTGTCATCAGAGGAATGAACGTTAAATGCCTGTCACCGACAACGCAGGTGCTATGTCATACGTATGGTTACATTCCAGTGGAGAAGGATTTTTGCGACATGGAACTACTAGCGGATCAATTCGGTGTCGAGTTGCCACCGCAGTTGCGGCGTAGCTGAGATTATTAATCAATCCAACATGGAGGACTGAATCAGAAAAAATTCTATGTACGGAGCGGAAATTCTTCACAGGAATTAGCCATTGATGAAGTTGCATACTATTCCAAACATAGATTTGATGAGGTTTGAAGATTGGATATGGTGCCAATGATGTCTCAATTAGGATTGGTTGGTTAATAGACTTCAACCTTAGACCTATTCGCCTTTTCCGTGATGAATTGACCGCTAATCAGATACCAATGACTTGGTATTTCCAAATCAGATTTATTCGTTAGAATTGAGTCATTCCGTTTCACTCTCCCTCCAAAGGAATGAATATGGGACAACAAACGAATCTTCATCATCCGCTGGGCAGAGTTCCAAGGGATTTCATAGGAGATGACACTAGTGTCCCATTAAGTTATCGAACAAATTCAGTTGGATAGAGTTTTCAATGAAAGTAGGATTGTCATCTGGTTTATCAAGTAACTGAATTAATGGTATTTTTTCAAATAGAGTTAGACTCAAAACCTGTAGAATATTGTAGAGCGAAGCATCAATTTTCAGTCGTTTTTTGATAATAGCCACAAGTACATAAACAGAAACTGCAATCCAGATTTGAGTTTTGACTGCGTTTTCAGATGTTCCGTAAAAGGATTTTATAGGCAAATGTTGTTTAATCCATTTAAAAAACAGTTCAATTTGCCATCGGTAACGGTAGAGGTCTGCAATGGTCCGAGCAGGAAAGACAAAGTTATTTGTCAGAAAATTAAAATGTTTTTTCTTCTCAGGGTCATAGTAGTGTATTCGGCGCAGCGTATTTGGATATGCAACTGAGCTGTTCAATCCTGTCAGTAGGACTGTTTGATCACATTGTACACCATTATTCAACTCTGTGAGACGCGAATACCGTCGTTTAAATTTAGTATTGGATTTGGCCCTGATCACAAAAAATGCACCGGCAGTATGCCATCTGTATAGGCGTGCAAAATCCAAATAACCTCGATCCATAATATAAAAGGCACCTGTTTCAGGCATAAGGAGATCGAGCGCATTTACATCATGCATTTTACCATCTGAGATGTACATAAAAATTGGTATATTACCTCGCAAGTCCAAAAGAGTATGCAGTTTTACTGCTGATTTGGTTGAACGAAACAATGCCCATGGAAATACAGACATGCAAAGATCAATGGTCGAAGTATCCAAGGCGTAAACGGTATTTCTCATTTCTAAACCTAAATCCTCTCTGGAATAAAGAGGACGGGCTATTTTAATCAAAGCATGTGCAAAATCTGCATAGATGCGCCAATCACGCGTCTTGTTAGCATTTGAGAATGTGTTGCGAGATATTCCTCCTCTGATACCAAGATGGTAGAGTTTGGACTTATGAGCTCGAAGGCAAATCTCAATATCACGTAAACTTTCTCTATGTGTGAGTTGACCAAAGGCCATGCAAAGAAATTGATCGAAACAGTTGAAGGATTTTACATAACGGTTGCCTCTATATCGTTCGACACATTTTCTGAAGGTGTGTTGAGGCAGGTGATCCATCACCTGGGAAAATATGTATTCGCCGGTAAACATGCTGCTCCTTTTTCGTATGAAAATGAGTAGCATGACTGTATTCCAGAAGAATGCTCAAGTCGGTAACTGGAAAAATATATGATTATTAATGTGTTATCAAATACTTAGAAATATATTTCGTTTTTTCTTGGGACACTAGTGATATTTTGCAATAAGATATATAAAACAGGTTGATTATATAAAAGAAGATATAAAAAATGAATATGAATATGTAGTCAAAGATTATGACAGACAAAGACTACTAAACAAAATCATATGTCTGGAAACCTATACTAATTAGATTTCCATTATTAACAGTTTTGCTCCCAGGATAACAAAAATAATTGCAAAAGCCCGTTGTGTCCAGATATATAGAACACCTGACTTTCTGAAATATTTGCTGACATTGTGCGCGAACAAACCATATATTATGAAAACTATCAAGGTCATGAGCATAAATATAATGCTTAAGAAAATAAACTGAACCACAGGAAATTCAGATTCAAGTGACACAAATAGAGGCAAAAAGGCCAGGAAAAAAATAGACAGCTTAGGATTAAAAAGATTTATGAAAACCGCATTAAGTATAATTTTTAGCTTATCTTTTTTTTGATCAGAATTTTCTAAAAACTGAGACACTCCCGACTCCCTCCACATTGAATAGGCCAGATAAAGAAGATACACTGCTCCAATGTATTTTATAACCTGAAAAGCCTCTCTACTGTACTCATATACAGACGAAAGAACCAATATGCTGAACAGCAGATGAGGAATGATTCCGGCAGTACAACCAAATGCCGCGACAATACTGCTTCTCCACCCTCTGAAAAGGCCTGTGGAAATGGTGTAAATAGATCCTGCACCAGGCATCAGAACCACAATCAGTGAAGTGATAAAAAATTCAATACTCAAACCATTCCCTTTTGTTGAATCCTGGAAAAATAAGCCATAATGCTGAATTAATCAATATTCAGATATGCCTTAATATGCTAATTAATTACTAACTTTTTGTCTAATAAAAGGACAGAATCGACTGCTGGTACTAATACCTTAAATTAACTAACTAATTTTAGTTGCGGAGTTATAATCGAATCTGGTGTTTGAGTTGTCAGATTAAGACTATCTCAATACATGGAAAATTCCAATTCACGCTGAACTAATTCACTCTTACGTTAAAATTTATGGAAAGGATGTTCCAAGAGAGGGGAACTTAATGGACGGTGATAGATGTTATTTTAATGACGATAATTTTGAAGCAATGTTTTTTGTCTGGACATAGTTCAGCAATGCCTCATTACCTTTCTCACGTCCATATCCAGATTTGCCATATCCCCCGAATGGGGTTTCCACTCCACCGGCAAACCATTCATTAATGTATATCTGTCCGGCTCTGATATTTTGTGCAAGACCATGTGCTTTATTCAAATCTTTTGTAAACACTCCTCCCACTAATCCGTATTGAGTCCCGTTAATTATAGACAGCGCTTCCTCCTCAGTTGAAAATTTCATTACAGAAATCACCGGCCCAAAAACTTCTTCCTGGGCAATAGTCATGGATGGTTTCACATTGGTAAAAACTGTTGGCTCCAGAAAGAATCCCGGAACATTTTTTTTATATCCGCCTGCAGCAATCACAGCTCCTTCTTCCTGAGCCTGCTTACACAAACCCGCTGCACGGTCACGCTGCTGTTCTGAGATCATAGCCCCCATACTGTCACCAAACTCCGGAAACTCTGAGCCAGGTCCCGTAGTTATTCTTTCTGCAAGCGCCACTGCCTGATCCACCACTTCATCGTGAATACTGTCATGAACAATCAGTCGTGACATGGCAGAACAGACCTGACCTGCCCCAAAGAAAATTCCCCAGCGTACTGAGTCAATAAGGTTTTGCTTATCAGCATCAGGAAGAACTATTGCCCCGGACTTTCCTCCCAATTCCAGCACACATGGAACTACATTTTTCGCAGCATTCGAGGCGACTTTGATGCCGGTTTCGACTGATCCCGTAAACACAATTTGATTAATGTCTTTGTGAGAAGACAAGGCCTCACCTGCCTCATGACCTAATCCACAGATGATATTAACCAAACCTTCAGGCATTCCTACATGCTCTGCCGCCAGGGCAATATAGCGATTTGTAATAGGATCCAACTCCGGAGTTTTGATGACACAAGTATTCCCGGTAGTAAGCGCCGCGGAAACTGAGCGTGCTGTCATTTCAAGGGGATAGTTCCAGGGAATGATGTGCGCTGTTACACCATAGGGTTCGTAAACAGTAAAGTCGTAATAGTTTGATCCCAAAGGAATAGACTTCCCCTCAAGTGATTCTGCCTGATTGCCGTAATACTCAAAGTAACGTGCTGCCCCTTCCACTTCAATCTTCGACTCCCACAATGGCTTGCCTGCTTCCCGGGTCAGCAGATCAGCAATTTCTTCACAATTCTGAAGAAGATAGTCACCCATCCTACGCACCATGCGGCCGCGCTCTACCGGACGCAGATCTTTAAACCCGCTTGACTGATGACACTGACGAGCAGCCTGTACTGCCTGATCTACTTGTGTGCTGTCTGCCAGTGCATGCTGAGCAAAGACCTTTCCTGTTGCAGGATTATGGATATCAATTGTTGAAGAGCCATCAACAAATCTGCCATTAATATAATTTTGATAAACAGTCATCAGCCCCTGAAATACTCACTGTACCATTGCTGGAGTTTTTGTATGGAGTGTTCTGAGCTAACCCCATAATCCGGATCAACAACCAATATCCCCTGATCATATCCTTTGCTCTTTAAGCCACGCTGCACAGACTCCACTAATCCTATATCTTCTTCCACGGTGGTTTCTCTGTCCTGAACGGCAAGTTTCTCAATGATTTCGGAGGGTTGACCGTCAATGGTGTACCAGCCGCGCCACACTGTGATGTTTTCAACGTCTATCACCCTCCAATGATAGGTATTAAGGACATTACCGGGGTAAACCTGAAAGGAAAATAATGGCCATAAATACCAGGAAGAATATTCCCCGGCATGAGAGTTTGACTCTAAATCAATCGGATAGCTCATCCGTTCCAGGTTCTGGCATTCCGTGGTGTGACGAAGGCAATTTCCTTGAGGCATAATGTTATAAGTAGCCGGTTTTATGATGCCTTTAGAAAAAGTTTTATGAATAATAGAGCAATGGTAGCACTCCGAATAATTTTCCACCGAAACTTTCCAGTTACATTTCTCGGGGGTTTCCACCCATTTAATTGGTTTGAGTTGATTAATAAACGGAACAAAATCACTAAGCTCTTCACGCACTTGAGGAAACCATTCATCCATTGGTTTAGAATCAGTATCAAGATTAACAAAGAGAAATCCCAGGAAGTTCTCCAGCCGCACCTTAGTCAAACACAATTTATCTAAATCCGGATTGGGAACCACTTTAAAGTTAGGGCCTGACTTAAATGTGCCATCAAAATTATAGGACCAGCCATGATAAGGGCAGACAATTAAATTAGATGCTCTCTTGCAATTGCCTTCGCCTTTCAGCAGTTCATGGGCGCGGTGTCGGCAGACATTATAGAAACAGCTGATCTCATTATCAGTACCTTTAATACAAAACAGCGGCTGCCCCGCAATTTCAAAAGTAAAGTAGTCTCCAGGTTCGGACAGCTTTGAACTATGACCGGCAAATTGCCAGGTTTTCATCATTATCGCTTCCTTCTCCTTTTCGTAGAGCTGGCTGTCGATATAGAATTTTTTATCAATAGTTAAGATGGGATCGGTATCCATTTATTCCTGTCCTTACTTGCTGGAAAACCTGCTATCAATAACATGGGATGAGATTCTTAAAAACTCAAAACACTTTGCGCATCAGAAGATAAATCAGCATTCAATATTTGATCGAACATACTCAGGTTTTTAGAGCATTTTTCAAACTTTAGCTTTAAATCATCTGCGGTCATGGGGCGCTCTTTTCCCCCCATTACATGGCCAATATTTTCGCTGATTGTTTCTCCATTTTTCAACACTATTGTGACCGTATCAGGAAAAGCTGGGCTCATTTCAGTAAAGCCTTTTGTAACAGGGAATGATTCCACCCTGGCAAGATCGGTCAGCTTCAGACGCTCAGGATCGAGAAAAATTTCATTGGTAAAATCTGCAGGGCCGAGTGCTCCGGAACGAATGGCCATCATTACACAATATGTGCTGGAGAACCTGGCCTCGCCATCACTGGTGGGACGATGAAAACGAACAACCTTCATCCACGGCTCCGGGATATTAATAATCACATGAGCAATCTCTGCTAATGAAGAAATCTGATGATGCAGTTTTTCTCCTGCTTCTATAATTCTTTGTGTGTAAGCACATGCTGGCCAGGGTTTACGGATAGCCTGGAAGTCAATGCTCCCATGCCCCAATGTGATGGATGAGATTAATTGATTTAACGGTTTGCTGTTTTTTGTTCCATACAGGATTCGAAATCCATCAGGGCCATCATAAAAATCAGGATAAGCCCTGACGCGCTGATGTGCCAACAGCGCTGCCTGTATGCCTGCTTGCGCCGCGAGTCCTTCATGTACAACTTTTGCTTCTGTGCCAAACTGCAATTTCATGCCTGCTGAGGAACTTGATGCCAGCGACATTGCACGGAGCATTTCTTGAGGAGATAAGTTAATAAGGCGTCCGATGGCAACCGATGCCGCAATTGAGCCCAATGTTGATGTTGAATGCCAGCCTTTTTCATAGTGATCGTATCCCAGTGACTGTCCCATTCTGACTATGATTTCATAGCCGGCAATCCATGCCTCTAATACTTGTTGAACAGTGAATTTTTTTTGCTCAAGAAATGCCAACACAGCGGCAATAATGGGAGCAGAGGGGTGCGAAGAACCAGCGGACTCGTAATCATCATAATCGAGGATTCCCGCCTGACAGGCATACAGCATTGCTGTTCCCATCACAGAACTTTCAGAATGCAGCGACTGGTTTAATTGATGTATTTTTGTGGAAAGCGGCTGGTCTTGTCCTGCAATGATACAGGCAATTGTATCTATGTAAGCAAGTCGGGCTTCTTCTATAGCTTTTGATGGACAGCTCAGCCGGTTATTTGCTGCCCATTCGGCAAACTGCTCTAGAAATCCCGTGCTCATTATTCACTCATAATTCGTAATCACGGATGGATGTATTTTAGTAATTTCCTTCAAATCAGAAATTAAAAAGTCACTAAGTCAAGAAAATCATTATATAGAGAGTGATCAGAACCACCGAGGAATGGGAATCAGAATGCAGCAGGGGTGTTTAATTCTTCATGAAATACAATGATGTTTTCAGTTCATGTCTATTTTTGGCAAATGGGCTTTTTTTCGAGATTACAATTTGTTTAAATTGATCTTCATTTTCGTCATCCCAGTAATAATAATCCATATAAGTATTTCTATCTCCTTTTTCAAGCAGTCCTGCCATCACATCATTTGTACCATTTTTCATTTTCTTCAGACAATGTTTAAATTTTTCTTCCATTTTAAATTTAATTTTAATGCCGGTAACATTTTCATATTTTTTCAATATCTCAAATACATAACCTCCAATCACTTTTTTGTTTTTATCCAGCTTGATGAATAAAGTCTGATCAGATTTTAACAAATCCATTCCCCAACAACTTTTCATTACACCATTATTTGTGCTCAATAAATTTTTTAAACTTTTTTCTATATAAACATCATCAACCTGTTTTCCATTCACCATCTTCCAGATGATATTAAGATCTTTGTCGTAAAACGTTACATTCCAGGGTTCATTCCCCTGGAACTCGCCCATGTACTTGCTCCCATCAAGAAAAGAGTATGTCCCCTGACCATGTTTTTCACCACTATTCCATTCTCCTTCATACTTCTCTCCATCAGCTAAAGTGACTGTTCCCCGACCATGAAATAGCCCATCATTCCATTCTCCTTCATATTTTCCACCATCAGGCCAGGTAAAGGTTCCATGACCATTTCTTTTGCCATCCAGGAATTCGCCTACATACTTTGAACCGCCTGCTAAAGTTAAGATCCCCTGACCGTTTTTTTCTCCATCTTTCCATTTCCCTACATAATTTGAACCGGCAGATGAAGTGAAAGTGCCATATCCATTTCTTTTGCCCTCCACAAATTCGCCTAGATACTTTGAGCCATCAGCTTCAGTATGTTTCCCCTGACCTTGTTTTTTCCCATCTTTCCATTCTCCTTCATACTTCTCTCCATCAGGTGAAGTTTCTGTTCCCTGACCATTTGGTTTCCAATCTGTTACATCACCAATATATTTCCTCTCCGTTTTCTCATCACCATTCTCATACCATCCTTCGACTTCCACATCCTTGGAACGATAAAACAAAACTCCCCACATCAATAGCCATTTCCCATCGACATACTTTCCTAGCAGTGTTCCTTCCTTGTTGTAATGTTCAGTGTACCACTCCTTGCCGGCCTTCCATTCACCAACTACGCTAATGCCATAAGAAAATGGGTACGACAAAACACCGAATCCGTCCGGGGCTCCATCTGTGACCTCACCTTCATATTTTGGCTGAACTTTATCTTTTCCAAATGTTTTCCAGACATATCCTGAGGGAGTTTTATATTGGTACAAGTCTCCTGTTTCCCTGGACTGCGCGAACAATGTAAAAGGAAATAGCAGGAGAGAAATAATGAGTAAGTGTTTCATTTGGCTGACTGATGGTTCGTTATAGTGATCCTAAATAACTTTTGTGCGTCTTGTTTCCTCATCCCTCACCAACTGCACTTTCGTCTTCGCTATGGTATCGCGGCCCCCTCTCCCACGGGGAGAGGGTTGGGGTGAGGGTTAAACGGGAGATGTATCAACCTTATTTAGAAAGACTATAATGTGCACCAAATATATATCACCTTTTCTGGTATTTTACAATAACAGAGGATTTTACCTTAGAGGTGTCTGAAACTGATTTTGCTAATAAAAGCAGAATGATTAATTCAGTTAAAGTCAAAATATAACACCTTCAATCTGCATAAAAATTGTCCTTGACCTATGGTCGATTTCATAATCATGTTTTTTCTTGAAGTTTAAGAACATTTGGGGATAATTAGCATGGATACTAATAATTGCAATAAAGGGAATTATGAGTAGTTTTCGACTTAATATCACACTTCCTGCAGATTTAAAACAACCATTGTATGAATTCTCCAACAAATCCGAGTTCATTACGAATGCTATAAGGGAAAACTAATTCGTGTCCGTGAGATTGATCAGAAGCAAATATTAAAAGAAGGCTACATGGCAACTGCCAATGAGGATCAAGAAATTTGTGCTGAGTGGAATATCACGCATGATGATGGCTTGTGAAACGTGGAGAAATATGAAATGGCCCCCAAATCCAGGTCAAATACTTTAATGATCTCCTGATACAACTGAAATGGTTCAATAGTTTTCCTGAACAAAAGTAGTAATCTTCTCGTAAAGTTCTTGATCAGCATCGCACGTCCTTGTACTGTTAAGGTAATTAGCAGATACATTAGCTTCATAATATCTTCAGAATAGGAGATCACAATTTGTGATCTCCAAATATTATTTCTCTGGATTCCCGCTTACGCAGGAATGACATTTTTTTAAATCAAAAAGCCAGAATCAAGAAACAATTTAGAAAATGAACATTGTGAAGTTTAAAACAATAGAAGTACTGCACAGCTGGAATCAGTATCTGAATGAGGGGAATTTATCGGGTATATTGAGGCTCTATCACAAAAGCTGTGTGATGATGCCAACTTTTTCTGTAGAAATACTTTCAGAACAAAAACAGATAAAAGAATATTTTGAGAAAGTTATTGAAGAACAAAAAGCGTCAGTCGAGCTGCAGCATGACTCTATTCTTGAAGATGAAGTCAGTGAGAATATATTTATACTTACAGGAAAATATTTTTTCTATTTAGGTGCTGATAAAAAAGTCCCTGCAAGATTTACTTTTCTGATCGACCCCCTGAGTGAAAATCCAATCAAGCATCATCATTCGTCGCAAATGATGAAAACGTAAATAGCAGGAAGCGACTCTGTTTTCAGGGTTTCAAAGGATAGTATCTGCCATTGACGTACTTTCCGGAAGCCTCCCCGTTTTCTTCAACGCGCATGGTGTTCCATTCCCTTTGTTTCCTGAATTCGCCTTCCACGGTAAGTCCACTCAGGTAGGTAAATTTTCCCTGACCATGGAAAAAACCTCTCTTGAATTCTCCTTCATATTTTTCCACATTGTACCAGGTGTACGTACCATATCCGTCCGGAAGACCGTCCAATATGTCTCCTTCATATTTCCCATGAATTTTTTCGTCACCGTTACTCATCCACTTTTTCCCTCCGCGCTCCCATTTTGAACGAGGGACTTCCCTGTAAAGTATTCCTCTTGTTCTTTTTTTAACCACAGATTTCTTCGCTGACACAGTTTTTTTCCGGACAAATACCTGTACGCCATTTCTATACTTTTTGATTATTTTCCCAAATTTGTCGTAACCGGTAATGTTCCAGGGAACACTGTGCTGCCATTCACCCTTGAACTTCTGCCCGCTTTCGCTAATGAAAATGCCCTGCCCATGATATTCACCATCATTCCACTGTCCTTCGTACTTGTCTCCCTCCCATTTCCCTTTACCATAAACAAATGTTCCGTAACCGTTTGGTTTCATATTTACAATGTCTCCCACATATTTACCATCCTTGTCTTCATCTCCATATTCATACCATCCCCAGGCGCCATTCTGCTGACGGTAAAACAAAGCTCCATGCCGTTTTTCCTCTGGCGCAGCTTCAGATTCATTCCCGGATTGTTGCGGTGAAGATTCCGATTTTCCGGAATCCTTTTCAGATTCAGCTTCCGTGTCAGTTACTATTAGAGGTTCCTCGACAGGTGTTTGCTCCGGCTGTGGTCCGGCAACAGGCTCAGGTTCTGCATCAGCTGTTGGATCAAGCAAAACCTCAGGTTCTGTAATTGTCAGCGGGGAAGGATCCGGATCAGACAACGGACCCGGTTCTGTGTCAGGTTCAGTTTCAGGAAGTTTTTCCTGTTCAGGTTTAAGCTCCTGTTTAGTGGCATCTCCGGAATTGTCGGTTTTCGCTTCCTGATAAAATGTTTCAAACTGAATACTCTCTTCGGACTGGCCAAAGAGAGGGGATAACAGAAAAAGAAATGTAAATGTGAGGAGTATATATTTCATGGGATTCGCCAAAAAATTAGATCAGGAGAACCCATGATATACCATAATCTTGTAGATTTTACAAGAAATGGGGATAGATTGTGAATTACTACGGCAGGAAAAAGAACAAATTGTTTTTTTCAACTATCTGCTCTCCTGAAACATATTGGTGAAAATACAGTAAAACAGAATAAGCAATTAAGCCGGAAGCAATGACCATCGCGTCTTTTGAAGCAGGAAAACTGATTGCAGGCGGAGCAGCTTTCCTGGTGTATATAATATCTATGATTGAATACACGCCTAAAGACGCAAATAAAATGATTGATCTTAAATCACCATTAGAAAGTAAATGACAAAATGACCAGATTAAAACACCAATCAGCATTGGATGACGCAGGATCCTGGTAAGATTTGATTGAACTAATGAAGCAGCAATAAAAATTATGCTGAACGGCATTAAAAGAAATGATATTTCCCTGCTGTATGCAAATGGCTCCCAGAGAAATATGTTATCTGTATCACAATCTGCCATCATCGGATTGCAGTCATCAATCTGTCTGAAACCATAGATAATGATTACTAATCCGACTAAAGAAATTAATGCAAACAGGCCCTGGTATTTTTTCTCCCCCATGCTTGCAATCAATGAATTTCTTAGGTCTGTGAGAGGGATTAAATGAACACCTAAGAAAATAACAATTCCAATTATAAGGACAATCATTGCTATGCTCCGAAAGAATTACTTTAAGAGATGTTTTCTGTAAAGTTGATCAGATACAGAAGGTGATAACAAGACATTATTATTCCGGCAAAGTTAAACAATAAACAAAACTGAAAGGGATTTTTTTTGCGGACTTTATTACCGGGAAGATCTGAAGCAATTAATCAGCTGATCAATCAGACCTGGAATTCATTCCATTTCTGAAATACAGACGGAATACGTTCGCACCTCTCAGAACAATACAGTCTTTTAGACTGCTGCTTTTGCAGTGGATTGATGACCTGATCGCCACAAATTATGCATTCTGTATTTTTCATGATACCTCCATAAACTGTTACTTAAGTGGATAAATATAATAACAGCAATGAAAATGCCAAAAAGACTAAATGGAAGCTGAATCAGGAGGTTGGAGGCAGTAAATCACTGTGGATTGAGAAATCTCCGCTCTTCGAAAAAATCCGCGAAAACGTTTTCATTTCCTCCAGCATCGCTGAAAATTTCCTCAGTGACACCATCTTCTGTAAAGCACGGTTCTATATTGGAATTACAGCAAACACAGTATTCCTGACCGTTAACAAAAACAGTTTCATATTCTTTTTCACAGGACTCGCCACAGTTAGGACAAACTCTAGGGTCCATATTTGATTCATTTTTATCTGCAACTTGCATATTCCCCCGCAATGGTTGGATTATTCTCTTATCAGGACTTAAATCCGTTTATGCATGGGATGTTCCTGATTGTGCTGTTTTTGTTAAATACTTTGAGGCTTGCGGCAGTGTGCCTGGTGTTTTGCCTGGGGTTTGTTCCGGGATGCAGAGACTGAGGATTGTTATCTTCCCCTCACCCACCGCATTCGGTCCCCCCTCTCCCCCTGGGAGAGGGTTAGAGTAAAGGAAGTGTCGAGGTGAGGGCAACTAAGAGGTATTAATGAATTGAATTACTGTTTCTTGCCGTTAAACCACTTTTCGATTACTTTGCCTGATTTATCATAGAGTGTAAGATTCCACGGTTGGTCATTCCTGAATTCACCAACCCATTTTCTTCCATCGAAGGAAGTGAATGTACCCAGACCATTCAATGTTCCATCCAACCATTCCCCTTGATACATACTTCCATCAGAATAATTGAGGGTCCCCTGTCCTGCCCTTTTTCCGTCTTTCCAGTCACCCTCGTACTTATCACCACCTTGCCAGTTGAGTGTTCCCTGACCATTTCTCTTGCCTTCCTTCCAGTTTCCTGCGTACTTTTCACCGCTGAACCAGGTGAATCTGCCTTGACCTCCCCATTTGCCATCATGCCATTCACCGAAATACTTTGAGCCGCTGTTAAAAGTGTAGGTTCCATGACCTTCCATTTTACCATCTTTCCAGTTTCCATCGTAATTCTCGCCATCAGACCAGGTAAATGTGCCATGGCCGTTTCTCAATCCATTCTTCCATGCGCCTACGTACCTGGCACCATCAGGAAATGTGTATGTCCCGTGTCCTTCCCTTTTACCATCCTGCCATCCTCCGACGTACTTTCTACCATCTGAGAATGTATATGTTCCCAGACCATTTGGTAAATCACCCTTGAATTCTCCGGTATAACTGTCTCCATTGTACCAGGTGTAGGTTCCCTTACCATTTCTGATTCCATTGCTGTATTCACCCACATACCTGTCTCCTTCTCCGACCCCGATTCCATAAGTGTATGTACCGTGACCGTGCATTTTGCCATTCTTCCATTCTCCAACATACTTCGTTCCATTATTCCAACGGTAAATGACATGGGACGCATTTGACTGAGCAAACAGAGGAAAAGTAAAATAAATGAGGCAAATGAAGAGTAGTAAAATTTTTTTCATAATATTTCCTGAGTGGTTGGATTATTTTTGCCTAACATATACTATCATGCTGTGTATTTCAAGAATCAGGCAAGTTGCGGGCATTTGAATAGAAGTCCGAACTTAAACAAAGAAGGTACCTGGCTACATGATGTTTATTATACCGCCCATCAGGGTGTGACTCCCGCAATTATAATAAAGAGTCGACGGTGCGTCTGAAGGAACAATGAAGGTTAAAGTCTCTGTTGTGGTACGGCTTTTTGTCACTCCGGAAGTATATTCATAAGTATAGCTTCCTCCAGCTGAAGTTGTGCCGATAAATAAAGGATGATTATCGGTTGTTGAATCAGTCGCGTCAAAATAATAGGTGTAGCCCTGTTTCAAGGTCAATGACGTCTGCATAGATCCATCTATGTAATATTTGTATGAGCTTACTGTAACTTTGAATGTTGTGCCATTGTCACTGTAGGCGGAACTTTCAGTGGCGCTGCTTTCTGAAGTGCTGCTTTCAGTCCCGCAGGAAATCAGGAACAGTCCGAAAGAAATAATCAGTAAAACCGTGCCTGATTTTTTTATTTTTTCAGGCCAATTAATACTTTTTTTCACCTTCAACCCAGCTGCCTATCTCATGCCCGAAGCTGTCATAATTCGTGATGTTCCACGGTTTATCATCTCTGAACTCACCCACTCCTTTTCTGCCGTCTGCTAAAGTGTAAGTTCCCTGGCCATTATACTTACCATCTTTCCATTCACCCATATAGCTTTCACCATCAGCCCAGCTGAAAACTCCATGACCATGCCTTTTACCACCCAGCCATTCTCCATCATATTTACTTCCATCTGCCCATGTATTTGTTCCCCGGCCATGTCGTTTCCCATCTTTGAACTCACCCTGGTAAATGGCACCGTCTGAGAAATAGTAAGTCCCCTGGCCATGCAGCCTGCCTGCTTTCCATCCGCCTGTATATTTATCTCCATCTGGAAGTGAGAGGATTACATGGACATCATGTTTGCTCTCTATCCACTCCCCAACATATTTTCTGCCATCAGCAGAAATGTAGGTCCCCTGGCCATGTTTTCTGCCCTCCTTGAATTCGCCTTCATATCTGTCGCCTTCTGTTTCCCCTTTTCCATAAGTTAATGTTCCCTCACCGGCTTGAAGTCCTTTCCTGAAAACACCTATATACTGTGTCCCATCTGACCAGGTAAAAGTCCCCTGTCCATGATATTTGCCCTGCCTGAATTCCCCTACATACTTTTCTCCATCAGGTGAAGTGAAGATCCCCTGTCCGTCCCGCTTGCCATCCTTGAATCCGCCCACATATTTCTCTCCGTCTGGCGATGTCAGTGTTCCTTTCCCGTCCCGTCTGCCCTGCTTGAATTCTCCTGTGTACCTTATTCCAAAAGAAGAGGTGTATGTTCCCCTTCCGTGTTTTTTTCCATTCTGCCATTGACCAAGATAAGTTGTGCCATGGAACGAAGACACGCCCAATCCCTCAGGTATGCCATTTTTTATTTCACCTTCGTATTTCAGCTGCGCGTCCTGATCTCCAAATGTTTTCCAGGTTTTGCCGGGAGAGGTTTCCCATTGATAGAGTATACCGGTTTGCTGGGCAAACAGGGTTGAGCTGAAAAGCAGGCAGGATAAAGTGATGAAGAGATGATTTCTCATATTGATGAGAAAACCTGTAAATGTTGATATGCAGAGTCTGATTTTCTATGCGATGATTTTGCTTCACTTGTCGTAAAGTGTTGTATTCCAGGGACTGCCATCCCTGAACTCTCCCTCCAGCTTGCTTCCATCTTTATACAGAATTGTCCCCTGACCATGTTTTTTGCCCTGCTTCCATTCACCTTCATACTTATCGCCATTTGACCAGGTGTATGTGCCTTTTCCTTCCATTTCACCCTCTTTCCATTCACCTTCGTACTTTGCTCCATCTTCATAAGTTAAGGTGCCTTTGCCGAATCTTTTCCCTTCCTGCCATTCGCCATCATACTTTGATCCATCCTCATAAGTCATTACTCCTTTTCCATCAGGCACTTCGTTTATCAGGTCTCCGACATATTCACCCTTGTCCCCGCATCCAGTAAATAAAATGATCAGCAAAATGTTGAATGCAAATAGAAATTTTTTCATAACATACTTTTAATTTGACAAATGCTGGCGGTTTACAGAATTGTTTTGCAACAAAAGTTAATTCTTCCTAAGACAAATTTTATTCTTTACAGACTGCATTCTCTTTCCCAAAATCCATTATTGAGCCAATCAAAACAAACCAATAAAAGCGCAGCCTGTTGAAAAAACCTTTGCGTTTTGAAAGTTTTTCATATTTTTCTTTGCCGCACTCTGTCTTGATATTATGTTTCATTAGTTTGGATCCGCGCTGTTCCATTTTCCATCAACGTATTTTCCAAAGATATTTCCATCTTTGTCATGGTGCGTGGTGTTCCAGGGTTTATCCTCTCTGAATTCACCATCCCACATTTCTCCATCAGGAAAAGTGAGTGTTCCATAACCATTATTTTTTCCATGCTTGAATTCCCCCACATACTTCATTCCGTCCGCGGCGGTGAAAGTGCCCTTGCCGTCCCATTTCCCATTCCTGAATTCTCCCACATATTTGTATCCTTCAGATGAAGTGACTGTTCCAAAACCGTTTCTTTTACCATTTTTCCATTCACCAACATATTTTCTGCCGTCAGGAAAAGTGAATGTTCCTTTGCCGTGTTTTTCACCATTTTTGAATTCGCCTTCATACCTTCTGCCGTCAGAAAAATTGAATGACCCCTTACCGTCAAATTTTCCGTGCTTGTATTCTCCTTCATACCATCCTACACCAATTACAAATTCCATTTCATGATTATCCGACATTTTTTACCTGTTTTGCTTGGTGTAATGAGAAATTAGTATGTGTGATTTATATGCATGTGAAAAATTGGACTTCAATCAGAGAAGAGGGAATAGAGTTTGAGGAAAGAAGCAGAAAGTGATGCTTATAGTTTCATGCCGTCCGAATTGAATTTCAACAAAAGGATTTCATCATGCTGCCGGTTTAAGTCCCCCATAAGGCTGGCCTCGGAAAATCCTGTCACATAGATTTTGTCAGCTGAATCCACAGTCACGTCCCATGCAAAATCAGGTGATGACGAAACCAACTGTTTTGTCCATTGTTTTGTTCCGGAAGGGTCGTATTTTGCCAGTAATGTATTCTCTTCTCCAAATCCGGTTACGTAAATGTTATCAGCAGAATCCACGGTCAATCCTGCCCCATACTCAGTCTCGGAATTGCCCAACTGTTTTGTCCATTCTTTGGTTCCGGAGGAATTATACTTGGTAAGGAAGACCTCAAATTGTCCTTGGTTTTTATTCGCCTCATGTTCTTGTCCGGAATATCCTGTCACATAGATATTTTCTGAAGAATCCACTGACATGGATATTCCGGATTCTTCATCAGAGATTCCCAGCTCTTTTATCCACTCTTTGGTTCCGGATGAATCGCGTTTTACAAGTAAAATGCGATTTGTATCGGATTGAGTATTTCCGCCAGCTTCGCCGGTTTTTTGTGCTGATATAATTTGTTTGTCTGCAGACTCCAGCGCTGCTTCATTCAAAAAGTCATATGCAAAAGACCAGACTTGCTTTGTCAGGGAAGCATTTGCTGTTTCGGAGTAGTTGTCAATTTTCGCGCAGGAAAATATTGTCAGCCAAATAAATGAAACCAGTGTTATGTGTAATATCTTTTCCATCTTTTCCTTGATGCTAAAATCCCAGTCACCTGGGATGGTTCAGTTATATCTCAGACTTAACACCAATTATTATAAATGTCAATTATAACTTACAGGTATGGAAAGAAATTTTTTTGGAAGGACAAGCCAGTGAAAATGCAGCTGTACTGAGTCAATTCACATCGATGGCATATTCCAGAAAAACTTCCAGTGGTACCATTTCAAGAGATGCTTCATGAGTTGAAGCCAGAAATACCCGCGGCGCTTTCCCGGCATCGTAGGCCTGCTTCCAGCGTGACAGGCACAAACACCAGCGGTCGCCTTCCTTCAGGCCAGGGAAACCGAATTCCGTCATCGGTGTGCTAAGATCGTTGCCAACTGACATGGAATATTCCAGAAATTCATCTGTTGCCTGAACACATACCGTGTGAAGTCCCAGGTCATCAGGTCCGGTATCACACCTCCCGTTTCTGTAAAAACCTGTCAATGGATCTTCACAGCAGCTTACCATTGGCTCACCCAGCACATTTCTGGGCGCTTCAGGTCTGTTATCTCCTACAGGCATATCCATAATTACTCCCTTAATACAGTTTCCATTAAATCCTGCGTTGCCGCAACAGTCAATGATAATGTCAGGAAATGGAATTTATTGAAAAAATATCAATAAGAGAGACGTGCTTCTAACGACAGTTTTCAGCGCCCATGAGCTTGATGAGGGAGTTAAAAAGAATCCATGTGAGAATTTAAATCATTCTCACATGTTTGGGGAGGTTCAGGATTTTGTCTGTTTGGAGGGTAAATTATTTACTATTCTGCCTTTGATTCGGTTTTAATTACTGTTGAATTGGTAATCGTCTGATTTTCAATTGTCTGATTTTTGATGGTTGAATTTGAGATTGTTGAATTAATGATTGTTGAATTTTCAATCACTGAATTACTAAGTATTTTTGATGCATCTGTAATTTTTGATTTGGTAACTGTCGATTTTTTAACTGATGAGTCTTCAATTGTAGAATCATCAATTTTTGAATCAGTAGCGGAGGAGTTTTCAATGGTCAGATTGGTTACTTTGGAATTTACAATTTTTGAATAAGTTTTGGCGCAGGACACCATGGCAAGACTAAAACATAAAACTACTAAAATCAACAATACATTTTTCATCTTTTACTCCTTAATTTTTGTTTATGAGAAATTTCAATCAGTAAGAAAGTCAATGCAGTCACAATGCTCAACATTAATTATCAATTCGATCGCAATCTTTTTTTACAGACAATAAACTCGTAGATCGCAGACTATAATGTGGTCGAAGATATAACATCAGCAGATACCTGTCAAGAAAAAAACGATGTTTTGACAATGTCCCTTGTTGATTAAGAAATGAAGAGCTGTTTTCATACATTTGCTTATGTTTATAACATTGTCATTTTCCGGCTGTAGTACGCTGTAAATTTGTGTTATTTTCTTAGCTTCAACTGTGTTTACTGATTATTAAATACTTTGACAAAATATATAAAATAAGTGAGAATTAAGCATTACCCGCAATCATGGATTATACTGTTTACCTCAGTTGTTACACGTGAAGACGCGCATCAATTCTCAAGATGAGTAACACTACTGCAAAAGTCATAAACCTCGCCGACCGCCGTGCCAGGAAAGAAGACGAAGCACGTAACGCGCCGATTCCAGGGTGGATAGTCTGGCTGCATTGTCCTAAATGCAATACCCTTGAATATTCAGAAGTGGCAATGCCTGACGGCAGAGTACACAAAAAATGCGGTACTTTGGTGGAAGAAGAAGAGATACATATTGATGTGCGTGCCGAATACACCATCTCCCTGCGTAATTCGAAACGATTGGATGAATTGTTCAGGGAAACCAAAATCCCCGGATTTATCAAGCCTCTTGCAAAAAAAGGAATAGGAATGCTGGAAAACCTGCAAGCCGCGGAAAAAGAATACAGGAAGAGGCTGGAAAATATAGCCGGCGGCATTGTCAGTCCTTATCAGGATGAATGGGATGAGAAGTCGCTGGATATGGATTTAAAAATTCTTGATCCTCTGGGATTGATTCTTACGGAAGCACGCCAGCCTGATCTGCATTTCCCTGAAGTAGAGTCCTGATTCCTCATGCAGATTCCTGCCGCTCTGGAACGGCTGATTGACGAGTTTTCACGTTTTCCTGGTGTCGGCCGCAAAACCGCGCAGCGCCTGGCCTTGAGTATTCTCCGCTACACGCCTGAAGAAACACAAAATCTGACAGATGCCCTCACACAGGTCAAGGAAAAAATCCGTTTTTGTTCAGTATGT
Organism: SAR324 cluster bacterium REDSEA-S27_B3; assembly: GCA_001627865.1. GTDB lineage: Bacteria > SAR324 > SAR324 > SAR324 > NAC60-12 > Arctic96AD-7. The sequence goes on along the minus strand of LUQO01000013.1, from coordinate 93,721 downwards.
TCCGGATTCACGGACATCGATCCATGCGCGATATGCACACACTCCGGACGTGACCAAAAACAGCTGTGCGTGGTGGAACAGCCGAATAATATCTTTCCCATCGAAAAGAGCGGCGTTTTCAAGGGTGTGTACCACGTTTTAATGGGTGCAATCTCACCCCTTGACGGCATTGGTCCTCAGCAGCTCAATCTGGCAAAACTGCGCAACAGAATAAACGACAATGAGATCAACGAATTGATTCTGGCAACAAATCCAACAGTAAAGGGCGAGGCAACTGCTCTGTTTCTGCAGCATGAATTTTCTGCAAAAATCTCCAACATTACACGTCTTGCCTGCGGGATTCCCGCCGGAGGAGACTTGGAATATGTAGATGATATAACACTGATGGAAGCCTTTTCCGGACGTCACACAATTGATAACTGATTATCATGCTGGAAGAACTCAAAGATCGTGGCTTTTATCAACAAAGTACTCATCCGGATGAGCTGGCAGAATGTCTGAAAAAAGACCGGATTTGCTGTTACATTGGATTCGATCCCACGGCGGACTCAATGCATGTAGGACATCTGATCCCGCTGATGGGACTGGCACACATGCAGAGAGGAGGACACAGAATAATCGCACTGATGGGCGGCGGAACCGCTATGATCGGTGATCCGAGCGGTAAAACAGAGATTCGCAAGATGCTGACAGAAGAGCAGCTGCAATCAAATATTGAAGGGATGCTCCCCCAATTTGAGCGTTTCCTGGACTTCAGTCAAGATGCCGTGCTTGTGAACAACTCTGAATGGCTGCGCGATTTGAATTACATCGATTTCCTGCGTGACATCGGACGGCATTTTTCGGTTAACCGTATGCTTTCATTTGAGACTTACAAGGTAAGGTTTGACACCGGACTGAGTTTTCTTGAATTCAATTATCAGCTTCTGCAGGCTTATGATTTCCTGGAGCTGAACAGACGCTACGGCTGTGTTCTGCAGATGGGCGGTGATGACCAGTGGGCAAATATCATTTCAGGAACAGATTTGATACGCCGCGTTGAACGCAAGGATGCCTTCGGCTGGACATATCCGCTGCTGACTACATCATCCGGAAAAAAAATGGGGAAAACGGAAAAGGGCGCAGTCTGGCTTGATCCAAAACGTACCTCTCCTTACGAATATTACCAGTACTGGATCAACACGGAAGATGATGACGTAGAAAGATTCCTGGCCTTGTTTACTTTCCTGCCGATGGCTGAAGTGAGGGAACTCGGTAAACTCCGGGGAGCAGACATACGGCAGGCCAAACAGCGGCTGGCTTTTGAAACAACCGCAATTGTTCATGGCAGTGAAAAAGCAAGTCAGGCTCAACAGGCGGCAGAGTCACTTTTTTCCGAAAGCGCATCAGCAGGTGACGCGGGCAAATCAAATGTACCCAGCACCACAATTGATTCCTCGCGTTTTTCAGCAGGACTTGGAATTTTTGATATTTTTATGGAAACAGGTCTCTGCAAATCAAAAGGCGAAGCCCGTCGATTACAGTCACAGGGCGGAGTATATGTTAACAATCAACGCATTGATGATCCGGACTTCTGTCTTGAAGAAACTGATTTGCAGGATCAGCAAATTCTGCTGAGAGCAGGCAAAAAGCGCTATCACAGACTTATCTTGGAAACATAGGAGAAATATGGTCAAGCATATTGTAATGTTCAAACTCAAAGAAAAAACCTCGGAAAATATGGATCACGCGGTTTCTACTTTGAGGAGTCTGGAAGGAAAGGTTGAATCTTTACGCTATATTGAGGTTGGTGTGGATTTCAAGGAATCGGAACGCTCCTATGATTTTGTGCTTACCACACATTTTGATGATAAGGAAGGCTTGACTGCCTACGCCGAACATCCTAACCATTTACCTGTTCTTGAAACCATGCGGAATCTATGTTCCGGTTCCATCGTGGTTGATTATGTTACTGAATAGTCCTTTTCAGCGCGCAGTCTAAATCAGTTAATATCCCCTCAATTTCTGTTTCGCAGCCCACAGAGACACGGATCAGGTGACGAGGCAGCTTGATTTCCCTGAGATCTTCATCAGTGTCAAAATAGTGTGTCAGCATTGGGTACGGACAAATCAAGGTTTGATTTGAACCAATTGACGGTGCCTTGATTATTGAAGAAAATTCTTTGTCATGGAATATCTTCAAAGCATTTTCACTTTCGTCCTTCAGAGTGAAACTGACCACTCCTCCATTTCCGCTGAGCAGTTTTTTTGCAGTGAAATATGAAGAATGAGAACTTTGAGATGGATGGTAAACCATATCAACTGCTGCATGCTCAGACAGGAAATCAGCCACGGCAGTGCAGTTTGAGTTAAACCGAGCCATCCGTTCAGCAAAGTCCTGCATGCATTCCCAGAGAACTGTTGACTCTAAAGGAGATAACCTCAGTCCCCAGCAGCGTCGGAAATTCTCGATTGCGGAAGCGTTCCGTGAATTTTTTGCCAGCACAACTCCACCAGCGTGATCATTGCTGCCGCTCAGATATTTGGTGGTGCTGTGAATTACATAATCCGCTCCGTAGTCTATTGGCTGGCAATTTACCGGAGAGGCAATCGTGTTATCAACAACAAACGGCACTTCATGCGCCGAAGCAATATCTCCGATCCTGTTTAAATCTGGTACCTCCACAAGAGGATTTGTTATTGTTTCAGTGACAATCATTGCGGTATTCTCAGAAATAATCTGATCTAACTTCTCCAGTTCATCCAGCCCGACAAATTCAGCCTCCCATCTGGATGATCGTCCCGGACTCATCAGCAGGTTGTAGCTGTCGCTGTACATTAAACCGATCACGATAACCTGGTTTTTGCTTTTTTTACGCAGAAGATTCATCACGGAATGAACTGCCGACATGCCTGAAGGAAATAAAAAACCGGCTGTGGCATGTTCCCATTCACATAACTTTTCTGTAATCTTCTGCTCCGGATTTGAAAGTTCCCAGGTTTTGTTAATTCCGGAAAGTTTGGCAATGTCATGCAAATCTGTATCTTCTTCCTTCAGCATTTTGAGCAAAACCGCGGCATTGCGGGCGGACAGAACAGAACCGTTACGTTTGCGTGTCTCAGTCAATTCAGCAATCTGCCGGTCCGCGTTGCTGAGGATTACTCCGCCTTCAATTCCGGAATGTTTTGTAGCTGTTTCCGGACTGCTGATTGCAGATATCCAGAAAGTAAGTCCGACTGGCCACTGATCAGAAGCCTGCAGATTTGAGGAGTAAAAAATAACTGTCACCCTCTGGCGTTTTAATTTTGCCAGCCATTCTGAATTTTCTTTTACAAATAATTCCGGAGCTTCCATCGCCAACAGCAAAACATCTCCGTTCTTTGCGGACAGCAACTCCGGATCAATCAGATTTTTCAGATCAAGCGATTTACACGAAATTTCAAGGCTCTGGATTCCGTCAGCAGAAAGAGCTGAATTGGAGGAAAAATAAAGATTTATATTTGGGAGGGATTCACGCAGATAAATCAACAGTTCAAATAGAGCGGCGCTTCCGGAACAGTAAGTGAGCGCGTACCTTGCTCCTGAACGGGAACACAACTCTGCATGCAGGTCTTTGATGTGCTGGTGGTTAACAAAACGAAAATATCCGTACTGCAGTTCACGATTTCCATTTTTCCACTCATGAATGAAATCAATGGTGGGCAGGATTCCGGTAATTCCAAAAGTGCCACCTACAAGACCCCCGGACGCTGCAGATGAATTGACAGTAACCGGAGTTATATCAAAATCTCCGCTGTCCTGATTAAAGTCCGCAATAATAGCCCCATCAGGTTTTCCATCGGTTGTTCCGCAGACCAGAAAACTTACACCGGGATAACGCGCCTTCCCGTTCCACAGCGCGTCTTCCTTGTCTTTTGCTGAGAAATAAGCCCCAACATCCGGATGACTGTGATAAATTACTTTAATTTCCTTCCCTTCTTTTTTAAGGGAACGTTCAAGTTTCAATTGCTCCAGCGGATCAATCACATATCCGTCACGGGCGGTACGCGGATACTGCGCCGGATCCTTCTCATGCAGATCATTCATGATATTGCGCATCGGCAATACAGTCTCAAGCGAATCCGGAACTTCCCGATTTCCTATGATAAAGCCACAGGTCTCTTCCGGATAAGCTGCTACTCCGTACTCATGACACTCTGTTAATATATTTTCCGGGATCTCCATTTAACTCAGTTTTTTCCCGATGAATATAACATTCAAAAAAACTATTACTAATTGATGATAATGAAGTAAAAGGTCATAATAACTGCCTCGGATGTCATTCCGGGCGAAGCAAAGCGCAGTCCCGGAATCCAGTGGAAATGCTTCAAATACGGTGTTAAACCCGGATCAAGTCCAGAGAAGGCTTTATCATGAATCTGGATCCCGGATCAAGTCCGGGATGACAATGGTCCTCAACCTATACGAGGAACAGAAGCATTATTTTGATAGCCATTGAGATTTTGCTGTCTGAACGTTGACTTTTTCAGGATTAATATTGCGGCATATCCGGATCAACTTCTTCCGCCCAGAGATCAATGCCACCCTTCAGGTTTTTAAGATTTTTGTAACCGGCGTTCCAGAGTTCCTTCAAAGCTGTCATTGAACGCTGACCTTTGTAGCAATATAAATATATCGGTGTTTCCGTATCCAGTCCGCTGGTTGAGGGATCAAAACTGCTGGTTGGCAACAACCTTGCGCCGTCAATGTAGCAGATGTCCCATTCATATTGTTCTCGAACATCAATCAGCACTGCTCCAAGGTCCTGCTCAAGCGCAGTTTTGAATTCCAGGGGGGAAAGCTCAAATGAGTCCTCGTCAAATTCTTCCTGTACTGCAGACACGTACCTCTTTGAAATTCATCTTCATGGCGTCATACAAGAGCAAGCGTCCCATAAGGGGAACTCCATTCTCCAGAATCAGCTTAATTACTTCTGTGGCCTGTATCAGTCCAACAACTCCCGGGAGCACGCCCAGGACTCCCGCAACTGCTCAACTTGGAACCAGTGCGGCAGGAGGAGGTTCTGAGTAGAGACACCGGTAACATGGCCCTCCGGACTCAGGATCAAAGATTGTTATCTGTCCCTGGAAGCGAAAAATTGAAGCAGATACAAGCGGCTTTTTAGTAAAATATGCCGCGTCATTGATCAGGTATCGAGTCTCAAAATTATCGGATCCGTCAGCAATGATGTCATATTGCCCGAACAGTTCCAGAACGTTTTCACGCTCAAGGCGAATATTATGCACCTCAACTTCAATATTGGAATTACCCGCTAGAATTGTGTCGCATAGAGAATGAACTTTAGGCCGGCCCTCATCAGACGCGGCATGCGCTATCTGTCTGTGCAAATTTGTGTGATCAACTACATCGAAATCAACTAACCCGAGTTTCCCGATTCCCACAGCACCCAGATACATTCCCAATGGCGATCCCAGACCCCCGGCTCCAATCATCAGTACTTTGGCCTCTTTCAACTTCAACTGACCCCCCATGCCGACTTCAGGCAAAGTCAGGTGCCGGCTGTAGCGGTTGATTTCCTCATTATTTAAAGTCATTTTGCCCTTTTTTAGCTGTATACAGATCCTCCCGCTACTGAAGGGACAATCTGAATGCTGTCTCCGTCCTTAACAGTACTCTTCATGCCATCAGCATAGCGAATGTCATCATCATTGAGATAGACATTGATGAAATTTCTGACTATGCCATTTTCATCAAACAGGTTTGGTTTGAGTTCAATGAATTGTGTGCATAAAGAATCTAATGCCTCTTCAACTGAGCTGCCGTCAACTTCGACCTCATCCTGGTTGTTTACATATTGTTTTAATGCAGAAGGTATTTCAATCAATACTCCCATAACTCTCCTTATTTCTGACTTAATCTTTAAATTATTCTGTGTATTATTTGGCTCACGGGTTACCATAAGATACTGAAATTACTTACTTAGGCTTGTCATTCCGGACGAAGCAGTAGATCTTATGACGTTCTGGTTTAGCATAAGAACCCAAACATACTAGTGGTTACCATTCAAATTCAGTGAATTTTGAGTAAAAATTTAAACTTGTTTATTATATTAAACAATAATCCGATATATCGAATATATCACTATACACTTTTTTTGCAAGAAAAAAATCTGAGGTTAAATCAGGTTCAGCATTAATAAATACTGAATAGAATTATCAAAATAATCGCAGGTCTTTAGATATTCACGTCGAAAATGCAATACATGTTTACTCCCTGGAAGCAAGGAATTTGTCAACAGCTTTCAAGTAAGGTACATAACGCTCAGCAAACTTCCAGTTTTCAGCATCCCAAATTTGGTCTTCAAGCAACTCTTCCATTGCAGAAAAATAGGTTATCATCGGTTCTGTTTGGTTTCGATGATCATCGTTTGTCCACTGGATCATTTCCATGTCTAACATCATTTGGGCAAACAGCCCGTTCATCTCCATGAGATACTCTACATCATCTAAACTGTCCATAGATGGATCGAAAAAGATCCGTTTTTCTGCGTCGTGGAACCTTGCCTTTGACAGCCGTAGAATCTTCATGGCAACCTCATGGTAATGATTGCTTTGAAATTTTGTTGCTGCTTTGAGAAACAGTGTCGCAGAATAGGCGTAGTCGGGCAGACTGCCGCTGCGAAGCCACTGCCTTTCTGAAATAGAATAGTAATGGTATAGCTGATCATTATTGAGAATCATTTCTGCCATAAAATCAAGAGACTGGGTTACCTTCTCCTCCAGTGAATTCCGTGTGGTGTAGTCGAGCACATCTATCAGATAAACAAGAGTTTTTGCAAGTCGGTCGGTAAAAACCTTTTCTACAACATTGGGCCGATGCTCATGCTTGCGGTGATCACCACTCAGAAAATAGTATGAAGTATCTGCTTCCTGGAAACTCAAAAAAGAGCCTATATTCGGTTCAAACAATGTCGAAGTCAAATATTGCACGGTTTTATCTGCAGCTTTTTTCAAATCAGGAGAGGGACTTTGCCTGTTGATTTCATACATAATCATAACAGCGCCGGCATTCAGGTCAGCCATTTTTTCATAGTGTGGTATTTGCCAGTCCTTTTTTTCAGCATACCGGAAAAATCCCCCTTCGACCGGATCGTAAATATGCTCAACTGCTTTTTCCAGAGTCCTGGTGATCCATCGAATGGCATCTTTCCTGTCGGTTCCTCTCAAAGAATGTAAAAGGTATAGAAAGGTTTGATGAAGTATGGATTTTTCACCCGTACCAAGGCCATATTCTTTCAAGTCAAAGTTGTCTAGAATTCCCTGGTGGAACATTTCACGTAATTTCACCAGGTCGGCTTTTTTAAGTTTAGCAGGGGGGACATACTCTATTTGAGAATTTTCTTCCCCATCCACAGATCTGTTTTCGGAAATATTTTTATGGACATCCTGGATTACCTCAAGGAATTCGTCCGCATAAAGCGTTCCAGCATACTTGTAATAGAGGGAACCGTCAGGATTTAAAAATACAGTAAAAGGCACACCTGTCGCCTTGTATTTGCGGTAGGCAGAGCTATGGATATCTGCGTCTATGAAAATGTTCGTGAAATGATTTCGCAGGTAGGTATACACTTTTTTCCTGCTCAGCGTTTCTTCATTGAAAACGTCACACCAGTGACACCACTGAGCGGCAAAAAGGAGAAAATACGGCTTGTTTTTCTCTCTGTTTTTCCTGATTACATCGCGGCTGTACTCCTGGAAATTTACCGATGACCCTTCATGCTCAAACGCTGTAGCATGAGGTATCAGGATGATCAGTGCCGTTAAGAAATATACCAGACATTTAGGAGTTGCCGAGTACCACTGGTACGCGGTAAAGCTATGCATGATTGGAATCAGGGACACTTACGATTGTTTGATCTTCAAAAGACTTTTAATTTGATGCAAAAGAGGTCTCCCATCAATATCGTGCGGGAATGTTTTGCTGATTTCTCCATCAGTACCGACGACAATAATATTTGTTGTATGCGAAATCGTGTAGCCCAAGGACGAATTGTTTGACTCATTCTTTTCCATTTCGACACCATACTTTTGAGCAACATCGGCCACTACCTCCGGGATTCCTGTAACTCCCACAATATTTGGATGAAAATAGCCTGTGAATTTCCTGAGTCTTTCCGGAGTATCCCGCTCAGGATCAAGACTGATGAAAAGTGATCGAATCCGTTTTAGCTCAACGTGTGTCAACTTTGAAAATACATTGGCGATCGTTGCCAGTGATATCGGACAAACGTCCGCACAGGAGGTGTACCCAAAAAACAATATGACCACCTTTCCGCGTAGATCCTTCAGAGACAAAGGCCCATCGGCAGATCTTAGTGTAAAATCTCCCCCGGGGATTATTTTTGCTCCTGAGTTAGCTTTTTGATGGGCGTTAAGAGGGGGAAAAATTTGAGAATTAACTAATATTGGAAAAGCTATTAAAAAAGATAATCCACATCTAGAAAATAATTTCATCAAGAATTTCATACATGTCTTTTTCTAATATTTCTGCAATTCTCATCATTCTTTCAGAATTGAAAATACTGGCAAAAGCGGTGGGTTTTAAAAATGAGACAAAAACTTGTTCTTTGTTATCTGCTTGATAGACTGCAAATTTCACAGGCATAAATACACCCGCTGTGAGGTCAGTGGAAATCAGCTGGCTGCAACTTTCCAAGTTACAAAATTCCACAATTTTGTAAAATTTGAATCTTACCTTGTTTTCAGCATCTCCATTAAGACGGTCATGTATATTATCAATATTGTTTATACGAGTAATAAGATAGTTTCGGGCTTTAACTTCTTGAATTAAGTATTCAAGCACCTCATCAAAGTTCATTCCAGAAAAATTTCTTGTTACAATATCCTCTGAAACGTCCATATTGGAGATTATTATGGTTTCATAAAGCTTTTAACAATTTATGGATATTAATTATTAATTTTCTTCAGGTTTTTTTATTGTTTTAATATAATTTATTAAATCCCATCTTACATCCTCCGAAAGAACAAGTCCCCACGGAGGCATATCTGATTTGCCATTTTCAATTATCCAATACAAGTAGCTATCAGCCGCACTATCTGCTTTATACCAAGCCCATAACTGTCTTGGCCAAGTTGCAAATCCGTGGGCAACTACTCCATATCCATTCCCATTCAACCCATGGCACTTAGCACAGTTTTTTATAAACACGTCCTTTCCGCGTTTGATAGAAGAATCAAAATCGACTGTCGGATTATTAACTTGTTTTAAATCCATAGTCATATCACCTAATATCGTCATTGCTTGATTCTCTTCATCTATAAGATTTGCATTAGCAATCAGTGGCCCTTTATGAACTTTATACTTGTGTCCAGCCGGGTCTTCTATTTCACCAATAACAGTTTCAATTTTGTTTTTCGAAATAATATCCGGATCATATTCAATTCTTAGAACAGGCCATCCAGAATCAGTTTTTTTCAGGTTTAAATCTAAAATTTTAATATCAAGCTTTTTTAGAAGCTCAGACTGTAATGCTTTTGTACTCGCAATAGAAATTATTCCCTCAATTTTAAACTTATCTACCACTGTTCCAGCAAAAATTGTCTGGAACAAGAAAAAAGAAAAACAGTAAGAAATCACAAAAATCTGTGAAAATTTCTTCATGATAAACTATTTTTTTATTGGTTAGCAAATGGCTAAATGAATTGCTTTTAGCCTTTAAATTTTATTTCTTTGGAAGCTTCCCATCTTTTACCAAAATTATCTATGAAAACAATCTTTACTGGTGCTTCCTTAGTAGCTTTTAATTTAAATGTAAATAGTGGATCATCTGCAATACCTGAAGATAAACTTAAACGACTGACAAGTTCATCTCCATAGTATACAAGCATATTTCTAATGAAAGTTACAGGCTTTGCTCTGTTAAAAACGGGCTCTGTTGTATCGTCAGCCATTGCCAGTCCTGTGAATGAAGGGTGGTCAAACTTAACCTTCACCTTGAAAACCTTATTTTTTTTGATACGTCTGGAAACTCTTATGCGAGGGGGCTTTATCTTTTCTGCCATTCTTCTTCTCGATTTAAAATGTTTAAGCCAGTGGTATTCATTTACTCAAAAGCTAATACTTTGATTCTGTCATCCAAGGTTGATTTTATGATAGATTTTCTCTCGATGTAGTTGATTAATTCTTCTACAATCATTTTGCCGGTATCCTTTACATGAGTTGCACCAAATAGAGGGTTATTCTGAAATCTTGTATGAGCAGAAGCAACACTGAAAACTTTTTCCTCGGAAAATTCTTCTCCTCCTATATTTATTCTTAAAACTCTTTTGCCGGCAGGCTTTGCAAGATCACATAGAATTTTCATTCCAGAAAATCGAATCATATCACCACCCACCCTGATATATGGATCTTTGTTTACTACTGAACTTAAAATGTTTTCAAGGAGATTTTTTATCTCTTTTCCCCTCATTGAAAAGGTAAAAATATGGCCTTCTGTCGGAATAACATTATATAAATCCTCCTTGGTTATCTTTCCCGGTAATACCGAGGCTCCAAAACGCCAAGCAGGAAAAAAAGCAACGTCTGTTTTCTGGATTTCCCTCATTGCATCTGTGATCAAGTTACCGACTGTACTCTGCCAAAAGTCTCGTCGATGCATTAAAACTTCTGACTTGCCTATGATTTTTGATAATTCTGCCTCATATGGCAGGTATGCATCCTCTATTAATTTTGAAACCTCAGGATCTGGATCAATCCTATTCTGCATAACCTTATTAAGCCGATACTCAAAATCAATAATTTTTTTGTCTTTTATTTCCAAATCCAAACTCACTACATATTTCCCATGGGCACCACCCTGAAAGACCAGTGTATCATTCCATACTACAGGGTCCAGTACTTCATCGTGTGTGTGTCCACTTAGCATGACATCAATTCCATCCACTCTTTTAGCAAATTTTTGATCAAGACCGAACCCTCCATGAGAAATGAAAACTACCAGGTCCGGATCTTCCTTTTTTCTTATTCCCGCTAATAAATCCCGAGCTTCATCTTCTTTGATACCAAACTTGTACCATTTAGCAGCCCCAGTAATTGCTGATGTTAGGGCTGTCCAAGGATAAGTATAGCCAACTATAGCAACTTTTAGTTGTCCTACTTTACGGATAATATACTGATCAAGCGCTGGTTCTTCCCATTCTTTGTCAGTAAGATTGTAGGCAATTACCGGAAAGTTAGCCTTGTCAATAAGATCAAGGAAATGATCATTTTTATAGAAGAATTCCCAATTCCCTGGAACCATTGCATCATATCCGATAGCGTTCATTATCTTAACCATTGCAACGCCCTTGTCAAAAAAAGTAATCCCTCCACCATGCAAGGTATCACCAGCATCAAACAGGAGATTTTTACCTGGTTTCTCTGCTTTTAATTTTTTGATCATGGATGCAACATGTGCCATCCCACCGATTTTTCCTTCTATTTTGGCCTTATTGACGTAGTCCCCTTCACGAGATACTTTACCCCAGGGTTTTATGTCATCAAGGTAGCGATAATATATTGGCTTTAAATAGGCGTGTATATCGTTTGTAGTGATTATCCTGATTTGTTCAGTTGCAGAAGCTAATAAGTTAGCTGCATTAGTTAGCAATAATAATAAAAAAACACTTGCAAAATAAACTTTGAATAAAAAAGTTTTTGCCCAATCAGAGCTGTCCCACACTTTAACACCCTCCAGCTGCTACAGTCACTTTTTTACTTGCTGCCCATTTACCGTGCTTGTTGCACTCTGCTATTACCCAAACTGTTCCTTCACCTCCAGATAGACGAATTTGAGTACTTAAATATGCTTCTCCGTTAACAGGGGTAAGGAAAAATTTTCCTTTTATAACAATAGGATCTGCAAAATTCATAATTTGAATACTTTTTATGTAGTGGTCTTCATCCATTGGATGGTCAACACTACAAACTATTGATGCACTAGCACCATCTTCAACAACTGGTGGCAATGATATTTTAGGCAAATGGATTCTTTCTAATTCCGTCAAATTTTCTAAATCTTTTGGGGTTTGAAAAACTGCGCCATGTGCGTCATTTGATGAAGGAATTACTGATAGGAGAGGAATTGTCAGCCCTCCAACCATCGTATAGTTAAGAAATTTCCTTCTTGAAAAATTTTCTATATTTTTCATTCAATTCTCCTAGACTGTGAATTAAAATTAGAGCAAATATTTTATTTGCTAATAAACAAATAATTTATCTAGAGCAGAAAGACACATTAAAATTGGTGGCCGAAAAATCTATTTATAAAATTTCGACCACCAGCTATATTATTCTACTCTGATGCAGCAATTTGCATTATTTGATCATCTTTAGATTCAAATCCTTACATTGCAGCTATTATAGCACTTGGACTAGGTACCCAGCGCACGCCGTTATTTTCTATACCCGAATCAATGTCTGTGGTAATTATTTCCCACTTAGTAGGATCTGATGATGATGTATCAACAAGAGTTGCTACTTCTTCCTTTGGAGTTGAAATAATTGCTCGTGTTCCTTCTGGATTAAAAGCAACATTATGAGGTTTCAGACCTGTCTCTATATCAATGATCTTAACATCATTCTGGGTATCAATTACAGATACAGTTTCCGATTTACCAGATTCATTAGTAAAAATTCCGTATCTGGGATTTGCAGGATTTAAGTAGAGTCGGTTACCGTTTTTACCGGTTTTTATGACTTTAATCAGTTCAAGACTCGCCATATCAATTACTCCGACTGAATTGTCTTTCCTTAAACCTGCATAGCACTTTGATCCATCTGGAAGACAAGTGAAATTACCTCCACCACCAGGAACTTTGATGGTTTTGTGAATTTCATTTGTAGCAGTATCAATTAGGACAACTGCCTTTGAGGCTCCAACTAGAAAATATTTCCCGTCGGGAGTCATTCCTCCAGCTCTCCCTCCCTTTATAGGAATAAATTTGATTTCTTTTCTTCCACTTACGTCAACAATCGAAGCCCCCTTTGGTTCCTGCTGGCAAGTAGTAAAAACTTTTGAGTCATCGAATGTGAACATTGCGTCCCTAGCTCCTGAACAACTCAGATCAACTATGTGGGAAGGACGGCGAGTGTCGGTTCTCAAAAAAGTAAGATATCCATTTTTTTTATCTAAGATATTACCTGTTACCGCCAAAGGGGATTTGTATGCAAATCCAATATGCAAGGGTGCTTTTATTGTTTTACCTCCCATACTTAATCTGAAAGTATCAACTACCTCATGGGTTGTTAAATCTATAGTCCACATTACATCTTTTTCATATCGCTGCGAAGACCAAGCATATCTTCCGCCAGGAATTACAAAAATGTGATGATTCCCTGCGGGTTTAAAAGAGGTGCCAGGAGGGTCACTTAACTTAATTTTTTTGATTGTCTCCCCTTTATTATAGTCTACAACCGAAATAGTACTTTCACCTTGGTTATCAATAAGGAAATATCCATCCATTCCTTTAACTACAGAAAAATTTGCCTTCATTGTATTCTGTGGGTCCAGCCTAACCAAAGACTCATATTCCGCAGGACTCATGCCTTTTGATGGTGCTCCAAATTTTGCTCCGCCAGTAGTTACACATCCTGAAATTATTCCAGCTAAGAACGCAAATGCTACCAATAGAATTGAATTATTTTTCATAACTTTCTCCTTATAAATGTCAATTAATGATTCTTACTCTTCCCACTTCAAAACCAGGGAGGAGACTCAGCGGACAATTCCGCCAATTATATAACATACAATAAATAATCTATTTTTTCATGACTACCTCCTTTTGTGTTTTAATTAACGGTTCGCTTTCGACTCCTTCCTTTACCCAATTCGGTTGAGCCCTTCTTGGGAAATTGTTTTGTCTCCTAGCCTCATTCCAAAATTTTATACCACCACCAATTTTTTGCTGACTTCATTCCAAACTGCCATCAAGTACCAAAATAACATTATGGCAATAATGATGATTAGTGCCATCTTCCAACCAATAACATCAGGCAAAAAAAGCTCAGTTCCAAGTTTAGCCCTCAATCCACTAGCAACTAGCCAGTCCCTGAAGTAGGACGTACTCAGTGCAAACGTGACAAGTGTGACCCAGAGTTTAACCTGTCCCTCTCCAGCCCGCCAGATAGTACCCGATGCACAACCACCACTAAGGGACATTCCAATCCCGAAGATGATACCACCCATCAGACTGCCAATCCAAAAACCTGGTAATACAGAAACATCCCAGGACCTCAAATCCGTCCATTTCAGGATTGTGAACCCGGTTACGCTGATGATGACCGCAAGTGCAACTGCTTTAGTAGCTTCCGCATCACCCGTCATGAAAGGGTCTCTGAAAGCCCTTACAAAGCAGAAGCGTGTACGCTGCATGACGATGCCTACAAGCAGTCCAAAGAGCATAAATCCGCCGCTTACGGAATAATCAAAGGAATCGTAAGTGAAGATCACAATGATACACAGCAGCAAAACCAATAACCCTGAAATTGGCTGGGCTCTACTCGGTACACCCGACATGTCATCCCTGTTCGGTACTTGTCGCACCCCCCAGGAAGTTGCTGGGAGATACTCTATCTCCCAGATGAGCAGTTTCAACCCGACAAATGCTCCTACCATCAATCCGACCATCATGACCACGCCTGCCATTGACAGTGCGCTGATTGCACTAAAAAAACCTCCTATATTGCAGCCGAAAGCGAGGGAAGCCCCGATTCCCATCAGTACTCCGCCGAGCAGCCCCTTGAACAATTCCCTGGCTGGCGCCATACGAACCCGGAACTGCCTGCCAAGCAATGCTGCCACCAGTGATCCGATGATCATTCCGAAACACAGTACTGAACTGGTAAAAAGAGTTGGAGGAAGGACATTCATCTGAATTACACCGATTTGGTTGAAAAACCAGTCACCCCAGTTTCTCACACCGTTTGAGACGGTCCAGGGTCTATCAAAGGCAAACAGGAGCACATTCCCCATTCCCAGTAGTAACCCTCCAATCCAGATAGGCCATTGCCGATCGAACAGCCTTTCATAGCCGTTGCAGAAAGCCGCTTTTATGCTGTAAGGCTCCTCTGCAGTTGTATCTAATAACATTACCTTTTCTTTACTTTAGTTCACTCAAGTACTTTATTTAGCTCAATTGTTAGAAACAAAAACATTTAAAGATAGTGATATTTTTATCAGAGTAGCTGATTTTATCAAGCCAATTTATAGAAAAGTCTTAATCCTTTTTTACTCGATTGATTTTCTTGAGTCTTCCGGCAGATCCATTGCTTCAAAGACATAGTCAATCAAATCACGTACTACCATCTTCTCTTCGTTACCAGAGGTCTTGACGGCATCAGAATACATAGTCATATCTTTGGGACATGCTACAGTGAAATATTCGACATTGAGTAGAAGGGCCTCCTCAATCCGATTTTCACTGGGACGTTGCTTCATTTCCTCATGTTCCTTTAACCAGACCTGTCCTCCGCCTGCACCACAACAGAAGGAATTGATTCGGTTTCGGGGCATCTCAAGGAGTTCAACTCCACAATGCTGCATCACTTCACGCGGGGCATCGAATATTCCATTGTATCGTCCAAGGTAACAGGGGTCATGATAGGTGCCTTTGATTTTGAGAGGTTTGATGATTTTGATCCTCCCCGATAGAATCAGTTCCAGCAGCAGCGTTGAATAATGCTTCACCGAATAAACTCCACCCTTTGAAGGATACTCGTTTAACAGAGTATTATAGGTATGAGGATCAGTAGTCAGGATATGCTGGAAATCACAATTCTCGAGGGTCTTGATGTTCTCTTCCGCGAGCGCATCAAACAGACCTTCCTCTCCAACCCTACGGGCATCGTTTCCAGCCGATTTCTCTTCTTTCATGAGGATTCCGAAATCAACACCAGCCTCATTGAGAACCTCTGCCACCCTTCTTGTATTTTCCACACAATTCTGGTTGAAGGATGCAAAATCGCCAACAAACCAGAGGTATTCCACCGATTCCTTGGAAGCATCTTTTATCTCGAAGTTCAGTTCCCTGGTCCAGCGTGTACGTTTTCGTGAGGACTCTCCAAAAGAATTACCCTGTTCATCAAGGCTGCGAAGGGCGTCCGAAAGTTCATCCGGCATCCGTGCATCGAATACCAGTTTCCGGCGGATCTGGAGAATGTCCTGCATCGGTTCATTGCCAACCGGACAGACTTCCACACAGGCCATACAGGTGGTGCAGGACCAGACCGCGTCTTCTGAAATTGCATCCTTCAGCAAATCCAGTTTGGTACTTCCTTTTGCCAATCCGGAAACATGCTGGTTGATAAAATAACGTTTATTGATTTCCAGTGCGGAAGGACTCAATGGCGTCCCAGACTGATGCGCAGGGCAGACCTCATGGCAGCGTGTGCACATGATGCAGGCATAGGAATCAAAGACTTGTTTCCAGGGAAGTTCATCCAGGGTTGCCGCACCAGGATTGGACCCATCCACTGGGTCAAGAAGTTTGCCTTTGGCCTCACGATTGGTAAAAGCAAGATTCAGAGGAGCCAGGAAAATGTGAATGTGTTTGCTTCTTGGAAAATAAGGAAGGAAAAAGACAATCAAGCCCATTGCAAGCCACCAGGTGACATGGATTCCTGTTTCCAAACCGCTCCAGCCAAAAAATAACGGTGCCACCAAGCTTGCCGTGGGTAAAGACCATTCTGTAGTTTCCCGCTCCGCCAAATGAAAAGCAGTCCCCAACCAACGTGATCCAACATGGAGGATGATGAAGATCCCAACGATCAGAGAATCCCTACGAATCCCTCCTCCCACTACTTTAGTCTGTAGTTTGACGTTTCTATTGAATTCAAAAACCCTGGGCTTGCCTATGAAACGACGAATGAGGAAATAAATTATTCCTATCAAAACCAGGATACTGAACAGATCGGAAAAAAGATTAAATCCCAACGCCACAGGATGGGAGCTATCGATGGTAGTCCACCCCGAGACGTAGGCCTCCAGCAGGTCATTGAAATTGACCAGCAAGTAGAAACTGAATCCAAAAAAGATGAAGGCGTGGAAAAGACTGACAATCGGTCGGGACTTGAAGAGCGGTTTCTGCAGACCAACCTCGATGAGGGCCTTGATCAGCCTCGATAGAAACTCATCGGTCCGGTAAGAAGGCTTTCCCTGAGAAACAATAACAAAGATTCTCCTAAAACCCTGGAACGCCACCCCCCCACAGACCAGCACCAGAAGAACGAAGGCAATTTGTTCAGTTGAACTGAGCATGCTTCCTTTGAGTCAAGGATTCAGGAAATTCACATGATTTTGTACTAGGAAAGAGAATCCTCCAGTTCTTCACAGATGTCAAAGAGGTCTCCCGTCATTCCGTAATGAGCAACATCAAAAATCGGAGCATTCTTATCAGTGTTGATTGCAATGATGGTTGAGACATCCTTCATCCCTTCAAGGTGTTCCGGAGCACCTGAGATTCCGAGGGCAATGTATACTTTAGGGTTTACCTTAAGTCCAGACTTACCGACCTGACAGGATTTGGGCAACCATCCCGCATCAACAACAGGTCTTGAACAGGCCAGATCTGCGTTAAGGTTTTTAGCCAGTTCCTGTGCCACTTCGATGTCGTCTTTGCCACCGATTCCACGACCAACCGCAACTAAGATGTCGCTCTGGGTAATGTCCACTTCGGCAGCTTCGGGTTCGATCAGTTCCTTGAACTGCACTCTTCCGACTCCAAAGTCTGCTGTCACATTCTCAACACTTGCAGAACCACCTGATTTTCCATCCTCAGCAGAAAAGGATCCTGCCAGCACCATTGCCACTGCTTTCGGCGCAGTCGACTTGACATCCATCTTGCCTGAATAAAGCTGGCTCGTGAATTCGAAGTTGTCACCTGAAATTTCAATGCAGGAACAATAGGAAATTATAGGAAGGTCAAGCGAGACTCCCAATACTGGAGCGAGATCTATCCCCATAGAAGTCGATCCCACCAAAACAAGATCAGGGAATTCGGATTGTATTATTTGAAGTGCGGCACTGGCATAAGTTTCAGGATTAAAATCATCACTTCCTCCAACACAAAGTACACGGTCAGCAGCGCCAAGTTCTGATGAGCGATCCTTCATCGATCCATACACGAGTGCACTGCAACTACCTCCGGTGGACAGTTTGCGAGCCTGTCCCAACATCTCAAAACTAATGTCCTGAAACTCACCTTTCATATGTTCTGTAATTACCAGTACGTTTCCCATGTTTAACCCTTTTTGTGTATGAATTTGATTTTTTTCATGCGACCCCTTTTTTCTTCAGTAATTCCATCAGCTCATCAACTGAACCTAGTATCTTTGCCCCTCCGGTTTTGGTCGGTGGTGCCATGGTAGTCACCTTGCTTGTGGCCGAGCCCGAAACCCCGCTGGCAGATTTTTCCTCAATGATGGCAGATTGCTGAATCTGACGAACCTTGCTCACAGGTGCATAACGCGGAGTTTGTCTTGCAGCCTGGATCCCGAGTACTGCCGGAAGTTGTACATCAAAGGCAGCCATCAAACCTCCGAAATATTCCTTATGGACAGTCACGCTGGATTCCTTGCCCTCGACTCGGGTGACAACACTGACGCATGGAACCTTGAGCATCGAGGAAAGCATGGGCCCCATCATACCATCACGATCGTCCACCGACTGCACTCCGGTCATGATCAGGTCATAATCCATACCCAAGGTTTCTGCAAAAAGAGCTGCTGCCTGTCTGCTCCCTTCAACTTCTGGTCCGGTAAGCTTGACCGCTTTGTCTGCACCTTTTGCCATGGCGGAAAACAGCGCTTTGTCCACCTCTTCACCATCAAGCGCAAAAGCAACAATCTCCGTAGCCTGACCGGCCTCCTTGAGACATACTGCCTCTTCAAGAGCATGCTCGTCATACTCGTTCAGCCGAAATTTGATGTATTCCGTATCCAAAGCCTTGCCACTTTCATCGACCTCAAGTTCCTCAGCCAGGTCAGGCACCTGTTTCAGTAGAACTGCAACTTTCATATGTACCTTATCAAGTTCCATTTGCATAAAAATGTTTCTCTTCTCCTTCGAAAACTATCTGCAACAATACGTTTCCTGAAGAGCTGCCCCAGGCCTTTAAGTTCGGCTCGACTCAGGGATGCAAACTGCTTTGATGAACGAACTGTGTTCACTATTTTGCACGCCTGCCAAGTCCAGTTCAATGGAATCCCCATCCCGCAGTCTTCAAGGATCATTTGAATACTGAGCTGGATTGTTCCCATTTCATGCACCATGTTTTTTGTTTCAGGAAGTTTCATCATGCTTCCTGTTCAATTTCCACCCAGATCTCTTCCTGCTCACTTAATGCCGGATAGATCCTCAAGGGATAATCCGCCGGTCCCCGCAGTCTTTCTCCGGTACATACCTGGAAGCGGCTGCCGTGCTCTGGACAGGTAATGCTACCTGAAACCGGATCAAACACTCCGTCCGCAAGAGAAAACCCTGCATGCGGACAAACATCCCGGACGGCACAGAGTTGGTTTCCCATACGAAACACCGCAATCGGATCTTCCGGTGAATCAGGAAGCCGTCCTACCAAACCGTCACCAGAATTGACAACAGCCTTGGCCTTTAACCTCAGCTTTTGTTTCGTCAGTGAATCTCCCTGCTGAAGCAGTTTCATCTTGTCACGCAATAGCCGTGGCAAAGCTCCACGGTTGGCTACCAGATCCGCACCAGCACTTTCTGCTGCAATCCATCGTTCTCTATCCAGCTCACTGACGGATAAGGCCACATAACATTCCGGCCAGCGACGCTTCCAGTCAATGATCCTGTTTATTGCTTGAGAGTGTTCCAGTTCAGCGACAATTATTTGAGGGGCTTCCTCAAAGTCTTCCGATGATGGATCCAGAAATCCCATTTCCAGACTAGTAGCCTGACGCTCCAGATGTTTGTTCAGAAGGGGGTTTTCTACAAACTTTATCAGTCTGTGCACTTTGTCCTAAACCCCATCCATACAGTAATCCAGGATTTCAGCAATGTCACGAACTTCAAGTTTTCCCTCATTGTCTGTTGATTTTACTGCATCCTCGAAGCGGGACACCTCATAAGGACAGCAAACAACTAGTACCTCAGCTCCGATTTCTACGGCTTCACGGACACGGTTTTCCGACAGGCGTTCACGAGTGTGATCTGCTGATACCCCGTCAAGCCACATCCCCCCTCCTCCGCCTCCGCAGCAGTAGCTCTGTTCCCGGCAGCGGTACATCTCCATAAATTCCGCACCGGGAATCGCGACAACCAGATCGCGCGGTGCCTGATATTCACCATTGTGACGGCCAAGGTAGCAAGGATCATGAAACGTCAGTTTTTTCTCGTAAGGCTTAACCAGCAGTGGTTTAAGTTCCTTCAGCCTATTGCTCAGGTACTGTGTGTAATGCACGACCCGGTATTCGTTGCCTGTCACTTTCGGATAATGATTTTTGAAGGCGTTAAACGCGTGCGGATCAGTGACAACGAGGGTGCCGTGTTTGTATTTTTGAAATTGTTCATCGTTGTGCTGGGCCAATTCCTCAAACAGTCCAGTTTCACCAACAAGACGCTGGGAATCACCATCGCATTTTTCCAGAGTACCCAGTATACCGAAATCCACTTCCAGACGATTAAATACCCGGGTCAAAGCACGCGCAGCGTCCTGACCACGGCCGTGGTAGGCGTAGTAATCACTGACATACCAAAGCACCTCCACCGACTCTGAACCGTCTTCCTTCGACAGATCTCTCGGTGGTTGCTCAAGGTCCTTTGTCCAGCGCACTCGCTTGCGTGGTGATTCGCCCATCGGGTTTCCGTACTCGGACACGTTCTGGAGCATTTCCTGGAGTTCACCCGGAAGGGTTCCTTCGAGCACAACCTGTTCCCGGACAGCAGGCATGATCTTCATCATGTCAACTTCCTTCGGACAAACACGTAGGCAGTTCATGCAGGTTGTGCATAGCCAGAGATCATCGCTTTCGAATAGGTTAGTCCCAGTCTGAAGCTTACGGAAAAGCTTACGCGGGCCATAACTGCCTACATGATCCACCGGGCAGACACCCACACACTGGGCGCATTGATAGCACCATCCCATCGATTCGGCGCCCGGAGTTTCTGTGACCTTATCCATGTAAGTCAGATCATATTCCGTAAGCTCCCGAGGCTCATACATCCTGTTCCAGATTCCGGAAATATCAATCCCCTCTACAACTGCCTCTTCCTTCTCCGTAAACTTTTCGTATTTGTGTTCAGACATAACTTACAATTCTAATTTTTGCACTCCAAGCACGCGGCGCGTCAGTTCAGGCAGTTCCGGAAGAATTCGGTTGAATTCATCAGACAGCTTTACTCTGAAAACCGTGTACATGTACACTGCGTAAACACAGGCCAAGAAGACATCGATCCCATAAGTTCCATGACCCACTCGGGAATAACCTCGCTCGTTTCCAACCTTGTTCACGTAAGCCATCGCCTTGCCTACCCTCAGATACGTCTCACCCTGAGTGTCTCCAAGCAAATCAACTTCCTCCTGAACCACCAATGGCAGAGCTCCCGTGTTGTTATCTGGATCCCAGATCCAGTTTGTCCAGAGCCAGTAACGCTCAGGCATTGAGAAATGTAGCAGTTCTCCGGCAAAGTTAATCCGCATTTTTTCCTCAACACCTTCAACACCTTTGACAAAAACGTTGAAGCGCTCCTCAACAGGTGCATCACCATGCAGTAGCTCACTGATCCTGACGCGAAGGTTTTCGAACCCGTTGGCAGCGATCAGGCGCTTCGATTTGCGTCCTATTGAAAAAATCAAACGAACGATCTGGTCAAACTGCTCCTCCTTCAGTTCTTCCACGCTTGTCGGGTTCAGATACTTATTGAAGCATTCCGCCTTGAGCGAAACCCGCTCGGAGAGGTCCTCCAGGTCAGCAGAACTGGCCAGCTTTGTGGCTTCCTTCATGAATTCCAGGGCTGATTCGGAATCGACGACTTCTTCAAGCGTCAGCGAATCAAAAAGCATTACGCAACCCGCAGGTTGGCCTTTCGAAGAAAGGCAGCCGCCTTCATCGCTGCTGCGCCACCCATGGAAACAGAGTCCTCCAGGTCCGCCGGACCGGCTGCAGCACCCGCTACAAATATTCCCGGTACGCTTGTTACTACTGTGTTTAAAGCTCCACCGATGCTTTCTATGAAACCATGGGTCGACGGCAGTTGAAACAGTTCTCCCATCTTCTTCGTCCCCTCGCTGGGCTCCATTCCAATAGAAAGAATGACCACGTCCATAGGCACCTCTACCGGTCTTCCCATGGTCGTATCCTCCCCCTTGACCACTACCTGATCACCACGCTTGGTGATCTCGGTAACAATCCCGCGGATGAAGTTCACCTTGTATTTCTCCTGGGCTTTCCAGTAGATTTCATCTTCCCAGAACCCATACATACGCATGTCAATGTAGAAGATGAACACTCTACAATCAGGTATCAGTTGACGAATTTCAATGGCTTCCTTTGTGGCGATTCCGCAACAGACTTTTGAGCACCACGGGTTACCGATCTGACGGTCACGGCTGCCAACACACTGAATGAAGCAAACCTGTTTCGGCGCTTCTCCGGTTGAGGGTCTCACGAATTTTCCTGCTTTGAGCATCCTTTCGGTATCAACGAGGGTGATCACGTCGTCAAATTCGTAATACCCGTACATCTGTGTTTCCTTGCCTGGATCGAAATGCTGGAATCCTGTTGCCACGATAACTCCACCAGTCTGAATATCCTCCTCTCCTCCAGGCCCATTCAAACCAATCTCGAGAGCAGGGGCAGAACCGGAGGCCCGGATCACTTCCGTGGAAGTCCGAATATCGATCAGCTCATCATTTTCGATGCGCTGGACCATCTCTCCCATAGCTTCCTCAGCATTCACCATGTTCGGCGTTAGTGCAGCATAATCCGCAAGGATCGGCATTCCTCCCAGTCGCTCGGCCTTTTCAACAAGTTTAACATGATAGCCCAGGTCTGCCACCCCTCGGGCGGCTTCGAGACCTGCCGGTCCTCCTCCAATCACCAGTACAGGATTTTCAGGCATCTGCTTCCTCCCAGCTTATATATTCGATTTCACCGGCTTTAATTCTTTCTGCCTGGACTTCGAACTCGGCCCATGCCTTTTTATGATCAATTCCCATTTTTTCAAGTAGAGGTTTCATATCGACACCATGCCAGTGAAGCTGACAGACAATGTATGGATGTGCACCCATAGCCAGAGCCGCAAACTGGGCGTCAGACATCACTGGAATACCTACGTTGCGTTTATGAGCCTGAGCGGCAAATTGGCTTTTGTCCAATGTAGTTACACAACCGGTATCATGTGTAAGGGTAACATCTGGATTTACTTCCTCTTTCATACGCTCAATCTTTCTTGTAGTAGCGAATGAACGGGAAAAGTCTCGGCTGACTAAAATGTGCCGGAACCCAAAACCACAGCAGTCATGCCAGGTTGAGTAGTCTCCCACCCTGGCCCCCAGAGCCTCGACCAGTCCGCTGATGACAGCCGTCCGCTGCCCGTCGAAAAGATCCCGATCATAGACAGCGTCTTCAACTACCAGCTTATGGTAATGGCAGGCCGGGTGGACGGTGACGGTTACATTACTGAGATCGAGTACCTGCATCTCCGCAATCCGGTCTCGCATAGCGTGCACCCATTCCGAGTAATGCACAATTTCCTCGGGAAACACAAAGGGCATCTTGAGGCGGTCCATAATCTTGCGCACCTGCCTGCGCAGAACAGGATAGTGTAGTAGCTGCTCCCGGGTTTCCTTGTAATGTCCGTAACTCGTTCCGCAATGGATAACTGGGAAGTATCCGTCGATTTTAGCCTGGGAAAAATTCCGCACCGCGATACCGGCCTGAGCCGCAGAGTTAGATGTTGAAGACGCATAGTAATTCCAGGCTGTGCAGGAAGTCTGATCACGAGGGTCATGGTAGTCGAATCCGAGCTTCCGGTTTAACCAGAAAATGGCTGTAGAGTATCCCGGAATGTGACCGCATTGGCCGCATGACTTGTGATGCCAGGTCATCTGATAGGGTATTTTCTTGATTCTCCCGTATTTGGTTTCCAATTCCACATAAGGCTCCGGAACCCTTTGGACTTCAAGTTCACCGGCCTTCTCCAACTCGAATAGCTTCTCCCGGTAATCCTCAGTGGGTGGAGGATTATCCCGTTTGAATTCACGAGATGAAAGCGTTGGCGGGTTAAAGACCTTATCTGCGGAAGTCTGCTGCATAGTATCTCCTTTATTTTGATGAAACCGTTTTTGATTTTTGAATTAAGGCATTTGAAATCATTCTTCGTCCTCCTCAAGCAGGTTCTCAAAATCGTCAATGTCGTATCCATTCTCTTCCAGCAGTTCCTCCATCACCTCCTCGAGGATCATGAAGATACCTTCATCGATTTTTTCGATCATTTCCAGGTTGCCGGTGAGTTTCCATATCATGTAAAGCTCGAGTCGGGTTTTTTCGCTGACGTCCCACGCCAGTTCCGTGGTGTGCATCGTTTCCGGAGGAACACACCTGCGCCATACATCGAGGTTCTCAGACACCTGCTTTACGTCTGGACCCCAATCCGGAAAGAAATCAGGCTGCAGCATGTCAGGTGCCACCTGGGTACCGGTGGACATGATCTTGTAGATGATGCGGCTGTAAGACTTGAGCGCCTCCTTGGCGGACTGTAGACCGTGATTAACCGCTACCTCGCGCATAATGGTGATGACAGCACCCGGATTGTTCTGCCTAGGACAACGTGTACATGAAAAGCACTGAGAGCAGTCCCAGACACTGTCATTTAACAGTTCGTAAAATGTATCAACATCCTCACGGGCCATGACCTGAGCAAATACCCGCGGACTGAAATCATAGAAGCGTGCCGAGGGACAGGCAGCAACACATATACCGCATTCGTAACAGCCGTAAAGCTGGTGTTCATAGCGCATATCGGCTTTGACTTCATCAAACAGTGCCTGTTTTGTTTCCACAGGTACTTCACTGTATTTTGCGTCAGCATAGATGGACATGCTAAGTCAGTTCCTTGATGATCATTTCCTGATGCTAACTGTCAAAGCCTTCACAATGGATACAACTTGAGAACTCCTTCTCGGCCATGTAGCCTCTGAATCCCTCCACTGCTGCGTCTCCGGAAACCAGTTCGCCTTGTTCCTCGTCTAAGTTGGTGGGCTTGAGTCGTACGATCCAGCCCTGTTTGTAGGGACTTTTGTTAAGGATGGTAGCATCAGCTTCAATGCTTTCGTTGCAGGCAATGATTTCCGCAGTCAGGGGAGTTTTGACCGGACCAACCCATTTGCCGCTTTCCACTGTAGCAACACTTTTTCCTTTTTTGACATTCTTGCCCACCGCTTTTGCTCGGCAGTGGATTACTGAACCCGCCATTGACTGGGCGATGTCGGTCATGCCGAGATCAAATGTTCCATCTCCATTATCCTTGAGCCAGACGTTGAACTCGATGTGATACTGCAACTCATCCGGAAGCAGGCAGCTGTTGATTTCGGTCATACAACTCTCCGCAGTCAGTAGTTAAGAACTATTCCGCTTTCCATTCCTACATCTACCATGTAAGCCGCGCCGACCACACCGTCGCACTCCTCTATCAAATCATCCTCGGTCATTTCGTGAAGCTGCAGCGCAGCAGAACAAACCCGCATCTCGACTCCTGCCTCCTTGGCTTCACGGATGAAGTCAATAATCGGTTTTCCTCCTTCCTTGGCCATAAGATTTTCCGCGATACCTTTCTTCATCAGCAGCACTCCATCGATTTGAAAGATCATTTCCGCCTCATTATCCATGGCTGCAGCAATGTTAGCCATGTAAAACGGTGTCGCACACCGCTGTGGAGTTTCCGGACCTGAAGTCACGAACACAGTCATTTTTTCTTCATCAGCCATTCTTCATTTTTTGTTTGTTTTGCGGATAATTACAAGATCAACAGCTCAAACACAGTAAGTTTGATTTCTGTAAAATCATTCGGTACCCTGATCATTTTCCAGGCACTTTAACTATTCCCATCTTGCAGTCCCTACACACATGATAAGATAAGCGCAGGAAAAAACTGCATACCAATCCTGTCCCCTTGATAATTCAATGCTTATATTTAGATTATCCTGAGGGGTTTTTATGTCTTGAATCCTGGATACCTGGATGGTTACTGCTTGCGAATAAAGAAAGAATGTTCACCGTCCTGTTCTGTATGTGTGAGCAATTCATTTCCTGTCCGTTTTACCCATGATGTAACATCACTTACCGAGCCGGGGTCTGTGGCCATCATTTTCAAAATCTGCCCTGAAGGAAGTTTATCAACAGCTTTCTTAGTTTTGAGGATGGGCAGCGGGCAGTTCAGGCCCCTGCAATCAAGTTCAGAATCAAACGTAACGTCGCTCATAGCTATTACCTTAAAGGGTTGAGACGCCAAACATGGTATGGGATTTCCTTTTGTAGAAAAAAGTGTCCCTTTTTGATGTAATCACATAACCGTTAACAATAGCTAGGACTTTCTATTTTGTCAAAACATTTCCTTTTAAATCTATTGAGTAAACTTTTCAAGTATTATCTGTTACGCTTATATTATCAGGAAAATCAAACAAGTAATGCAGAAATGGAATCACCACCTAAAGTCGGCCAGGAAATTCAGCGTCTGAGACAGGAGCACAATTTTACTCTTGATCAACTTGCTGCTAAATCAGGAGTATCAAAATCAATTCTCTCACAGATTGAACGAGATCTCAGTAATCCGACTTTAGCCACAATCTGGCGAATCACCAAAGCACTTGAAAGTCCTCTGGAAAATGTTCTCGCTGTTAAAGGAGGAACAACCTGCTTTGAAAAACTAAGCAGGAACGCCACTCCGGAGGTGACAAGTGAAGACAATGGATTCCGGCTGAGAATTCTGGGCACACTAGACACTGTTTCTTCTGTGCAGTGGTACGAATTTAACGCGGAGCCCAGCGCTGAACTTGATTCAGAATCACATGGAAAGGGAAGCCTGGAAAGTATTACTCTCTGTTCCGGAAATCTGACAGTCAAAATTGGTGATGAATTACAGTCAATTTGTGCTGGAGAAACATTGCGTTACCACACAGACCTTCCACATCACTTAAAAAACGAAGGCAGTTTAGAAGCACATGGTTTTATGGTCAACTTACTATAGGCACAATCTCATCATAAGCTTATTACAAAAGATATAATTCAGTCTGCAAAAGTAGTTACTGATATTTCACCAGCATCATTAATGGATGAATTTGTTCAATCTCTGCGTCATCCTTTCCCTCCGTCGGTATGGAAACAGTGGATTCGTCAGCTGCTCCCGTCACTTTGCTGGAAATGCGGTGGAGTGCTGGGAGGTAAAACGTATCATGATCCTGCTTCACCATTTCTATGTCTGTCTTGCCTGAAAGAACTTCCATGGATGGATTCTCAGTATCATTGCCGGCAGTGCGGCAATCGAACAGCGGAACCGGATCGCCTGCGATGTTCAGAATGTATGGAAGAAGTCTGGGATTTATATGAATCCCGCAGCGGTTTTGAATATACGGATCTAATACGTGACTGGATTCTGCGATTGAAGTTTTATGGGCAGGAACACCTTGCTCCCTTGCTGGGGAGGCTTTTAGCGCTTAACTTTCAAAACAACAACTGGCTGGAAAAATATGATTCCGTTGTCCCTATTCCCCTGCACTCCTCACGTCTGAGGAAACGGGGGTTTAACCAGTCTCTGCTGCTGACACATCACTTCAGCAAAAACCTGGTAGAATACACTCATCCGATTTTTCCGCATTGGCTTAGACGCACACGGGCCACCCGACCTCAAACAGAGCTGCCATTGGCAGAAAGACTTGTCAATCTGGATAACGCCTTCGCTGCTTCACCGGAAGTGCAGAACCGCAGCATTTTGCTGCTGGATGATGTAATGACAACCGGTTCCACACTGAATGCGGCGGCACGCTGCCTGCTGGATGCAGGTGCAGACAAGGTTGGGGCGTTGGTGCTGTGCAGAAGAATGTGGGACGCTTCTGATAATTTGTATGGCGAAGCATAAATCAGACAATCTTAGTACAGATCACCCACCAGTAATGGAACACATCGCTCTGATGCTCCGGACTGGGCTTCAACAAACTCCCGGGAGCGCTTTCCCAATTGTTCACAATGCTTCCTGTCACCCAGCAGATCAAACAGCCATTCGCGAAATTCGCCGGAATTTTTCACACAGGCAGCCAGCTTTTGTTCAAGCATTTGTAGTCCTTCCATAGAATTGCTGTGTTTAGGACCAAAGGCAATTGCCGCGCCCATGGCTGCGGGCTCCAGTATATTATGTACTCCGGTAGTAAATGCTCCCCCCACGTATGCCATTTCTGCATGATGATACAGCGCAGCCAGAATACCAACCTTGTCAATCAGCAGGATTCTGACCTGTTCTTCGGCACTTGAAACATTTGACCAGCGTACCATCTGAATGCCGGCAAAATAATTTTCTGCATTTTTCAGATGTTCTTCGGTGGGCTCATGCGGAGCAATAATCAAAAACAATTCCGGATACTTTCCAAGTGCTTCCTTCAGCCCTGGGAACACGCATTTTTCATCCTGGGGCCATGTGCTTCCCGCGGCAAAAACCAATCCTTCCTGTGCCTTCCTGGGAAGTTCAGGTATCTGAAAAGTATTCCTGCGTTCTAAAACACTGTCACAGCGGGTGTCTCCCATCACTTCAACATAAGGATGCTCCGGAATCGAGGAAAGTACCCTGCGTCGGTCTGCTTCAGAAACAGTTAAAATATGATCAAGGCATTGATAAAGCGAATGATAAAAAGAACGTCCAGCAAAGTTAGTAGTCCTCCAAGAGTCAGCATGAACAATACCGGAAACCAGTGATTGAGGGATTTTCTGCCGGTCTGCTTCCCAGACTAAATTTGGCCATAAATCATAACTTACCCAGACCAGACGAGACGGCTGCAGCAAGGCCAGTAAACGGCGAACGTTCCTGATCAGATCCAGCGGCAAAAATTCTGCTGAAAGCAAATGCTTTGTTTCTGTTTGTCCAGGACGCTGAAGCCAATGGAAGGCATTTACTGAGCTGTAGGTTAATACACATTCTGATCCCTGTGCCGAGCAGCGATCGATTAAAGGCTGTGCCTGAAGCAACTCGCCGGCGCTGGCAACATGAAACCAAAGAAGCTGCTTTTGCCAGTCACGCTTTGAAACAGCGTTTTCCAGCCGTTCCCACAGGCCTTCTCTTTGCTCAAGGCTGTCTTTTATATTCCGCTTAAATGGTGCCAGTATTTTGATGACTCCTGCAAGAAGAGGCAGAAAGAACAGATTGTAAACCAGAAACCAAAAACGAGGAGTCATCAGATTAATAATTAATTGGTAGTCGGCTCTTCCTGGAATGAACTGGGAAGGATGTTGAAGGGCAGGACTTTGATAAGGATGGGTAAAAGAATGCCACCGCCTGGAAGAGCAAAAATAGCAAGGGCCGGAATTGACTTGGCAATATCCATTAACTGATCCTGTACTTTTTGTTTTTCTTCTTTGGTAAGCGGTGTGGTGGTTGCTTTAACCAGCAACTCAGAAAGCTCTTTGGTTTCCTCAATTTCCTGCATAATATTGTCCACATTTTTTTTAACCAGCTTAACAACCTTATCATTCATATAATCCTGAAACTGCTGAGCGGCAGCGTTGTTTTTCAGGAACTCAAGGCGCTCATTATGAACAGAAAAAAATTCTGCTACAGAGAAATATAATTCTTCCAGATCCTCAAAGGAAAGTCCCAGCTTGTTTGAAATGTTTTCTATCAGTTCTCGTTCCTGCCAAGCCTCCTGGTTGTCAATCAACGAAAGCAAAATCAACTGCTCAATCAAATAACCGCTGATAACAGAAGCCGTAAAGGAACATGTAACATCTGCTGTCTTTACCGGTTTAAGAAATTGTCTGGCAAGTTGATTCTTCTTGGATTCCTCCAGACCGGTTTGATCAATGTATTTTTCAAAAACCTGCTGTTCTGTGCTGTCAACATGATCATCTGCCCAAATCAGCGCAGCAAAAGCGATTATCATTTCTTCCCGGAGCTGCTTATCCATTTCAATATATCTGGCAGGCCCGGCAGCATCATTCCTGCTCTTTTCTCTGGCCCAGAGCAGGAAAAAATAGAGTTTGGAAAAACTGAAAATATTCTGGCGGTTGCCCAGCGAAGAATAGCCCTGCAGGGTCACATAATCAATTATAGCTTCTTCCAGCTGGCTCAATGCTCCATTCAGGGATTCATTCTGCTCAAGTAATTCCGTAAGAGGCACGTCCTGCGGTATGCGGTAGTAGCTGTGAGGAAAATGATATTTCAAAACCAGCATTACAACATTCAACAGTCGTAGTTGATATGTGTCTGAGGAATCATTTTGAGCTGCTGAGGTCAGGGTTTGATTTTCGATCATTGCAACAGAGAAAAGTGTTTCCA
This sequence comes from SAR324 cluster bacterium REDSEA-S27_B3, assembly GCA_001627865.1. Taxonomy (GTDB): domain Bacteria; phylum SAR324; class SAR324; order SAR324; family NAC60-12; genus Arctic96AD-7. The sequence continues at coordinate 63,191 of LUQO01000013.1, read as the reverse complement.
GGTAAAGCAGAACCGTTCCACCTCTCTGATCTGGAAAATCCAGCTTCTTTGCCAGATCTTTTACAGACATAGTTATTACCGGACAGCCAAGCAACATCCCGTTTTCCTTGACCTCCGCGTACAGGCAGTCATCAAAACTTTTTTCGCCGATTTTGCCTGCTGCTAACTTGCGGTAAGGCTCTGTAGGCTCAAAAGGTGTTGAGGCTCGATATAACAAGTAGCGATTTAGCCAGCCTGTTTTTTCAAAAGTGAATGAAACCATGAATTTACAATTGTACTAAATGAGTAGAAAATGAAACCCAATATGGTTTGGCGTCAGAGATGGAATATCGATTGCTTTGCTGTTTAACTGTCTTCAGGGAAGGTTCGGCAACCTTTAATTTTACTTTGTTTCTGCTGAGCTTCCAGTTTTTTTTCAGACAAACAGTCTCATGAAATTATTAATCAAAAAGTTTTCAATAAGCCCCAGAAGATTCACAGTGGCTCTCTTTGCGCTGGGAATTTTGCTGAGCTTCCATTTCGTCTGGGCTGAAATGCAGAGTTTTCAAAAAATGGTAAAAGAGTTTCAGCAAGGTGCAATTTCAGATTTCATCGGATTTACCATTAAAGGAGAGCGCTACCCTCTGATGCACGCAATCTCGGAACTGCGCTACCGTGTGTTCGCGGAAAAACTTGGAATCAACCGCAAAGTTGAAACAAAAGCCTGTTCCCGCAACAGAACTTATGGAATTGCTGTTCCGGAGGATCAAACAAAATTCTGTAAAGATTATGACGCGCTAGTGGAGCTGGCAAAAAGCAGCCTTATAAACACTTCTCTGTTTGAAAAAGTTTATCTGAATGCTGAAAAAGAATTACTGCACGAAATAGAAAGACAAAGGGCCAGAGATGCAGTACGTGTCTGGATCAGGCAAAAGCTGAATTGTCTTAAGGATAAATTCAGATGCGGATACGATGAACGCAAGATGATCAAACGTGTTACAAATTTCGACCGCGAAATACTAAACACATACAAATACCTGCTGCAAAATCTGGAAAAAAAATTGTTTCCGGAAGAACAAGTACTTTCCACTATTGAAAAAAAAGATTTGGAAACACTATGCGGCTTTGTTGAAGACGGCAGCAAAAAAGCTGAAAACCCTGAAATGATATTGATTGATCCCGGAAAATTTAACATGGGAAGTGATGACGGACTCCCATCTGAACGTCCTGTTCATCAAGTGGAGGTGGACGAGTTCTGGATAGACAAATGTGAAGTTACAAATTACCAGTTTTTACAGGTTGTGGCAAAACACCCTTTTCTGCGGAAAAGCACATTCCCTCGTAAATATCATGACGGCAATTATCTGCGTAACTGGCAGGATGACCTAATGCCTGAATTAAGGAGTGAGCTGAAACCTGTCACACATGTTTCCTGGTACGCGGCACGGCATTACTGCAGCTTTGTCGGCAAAAGACTGGCTTCTGAGGCCGAGTGGGAAATGGCTGCAAAAGCAGGAATTGAGGGAAAATATTCAATTGAAGGCGGCGTTGAATTTTTGCCTGATTACGGATGGTTTCGTGAAAACTCCGGAGGACTAGTTCACACGACCGCGCAAAAACTGAGCAATCCTAATGGACTTTTCGACATCCATGGGAATGCCTGGGAATGGGTCTTTGACTGGTTCGGAGTATATAAAACTGACAATGCCACAAATCCGCAAGGCCCTGAAATGGGCAAATACAGGGTGATGCGCGGAGGCTCATGGAATGATCCGCCGGAATATTTACGCAGTGCCATGCGACGCGATGCCCTGCCTACAAGCACCTTCAATAACGTTGGTTTCAGGTGTGCCGCAGAAAAATAATCAGTTTTAATCCAAGGTATGAACTGTTGCGAGATTTGAGTTCTGCGGATTCATTCAGGATGCAGAGCAATTATTATCAGTCAGCAGTTTTATTTGTTTATGCAGCCTGAAACGCTCAATCAAACCCAACTCCTGATATTCAGGTTTTTCAATATGGTAGCTGTATAAACCATTGCCAATCCAGATCTTTACACCACTTTTGTGTAAGGCATGATATTTGTCAAGTTTCCAGTCATCAGGATTATGTGACATGTTATGCAGAATGACATTTAAATTATCAGCCCTCATTCAGTTTCCCAGTATGAAAATAAATGCTCTGTCAGCAGATTCCAACAGTACAAAATGAAATTCCTTCGAACATTAAATTTATTAATGATTACTGTTTTGCTGGGTGCAATTGTTCTGTCAGGATGTTCTGAACAGAAAGTTTATGTTTATGAAAAACTTCCGGAGGCAAATGAATGCAGACGCTACACAGACTACTTTAAAATCAGCGACTGTAACCGCAAACATCATTTCATAATGAGCAAAAAGCTTTACAGGGCAATGCAGATAACCAATTATCGTCTCAGGCGAAAATTCAACCAGAAAGATAAGTGCAAAGAGAAAACGTACCGTCCGGCACCGGCGGGGTGCTATGTAACCCACTTGCCTTCACGGGCCAATATCCCCACATTCGGCAAAACTGCTGACTGAATAGTTCAGCCGTAACCGGCATCTTCAATAAAAAGCTTCAGCTGCCCCTCTTTCAAGTCTTTCTGTTTGAATAGTTTTATTGCCTCACGTTCAATCAGAAGTTTATCATCCATGTCAAGTTTCCCGTCCCCCGTCACATCCTGAAAAACGTGAATCTGATCCATTAAACCGTTGCTTTCGCGGTCAACTGCCACAGCAATGCCACGTCCCTGAGGATCAAGGAAGGAAATCATATCTATTCTGCCGTCCTTATTTATGTCCAGCAGATTTGCATATATATAGACTCCTTTTTCTGCTACAGCCATTTTACTCCTTTGTGTCAGCTTACATTGCAAATGTTAATATATTTTCTTCATACTTTCCAGCCAATGAAAAATGAAAGTAACATCATCAGGGTAAACTTAGAAATGAACTGCAGTTTTCAGGCAGCATTACTGATGGATTGCTGAGATGCTGAAAAATCTGTTCCCGCAGATGAACAGCATTAGAGCTTAACAATTGTGACTGATTCAACAGTGCTTTGGCTGCCGTGCCTCCGCCTCCATTCCAGTGATAATTTGTCATCCAGACCGGATAAATTTTTTCTTGTTTCAGCTGCTTTCCATTCATTGTTGATAACAGAAGTTTTTGATCATTCTGGGTTCTGTCCGGCTCAGCAACAATACCTCCCGGAGCAAGAACCGTGCTGCTTCGCGCGTATCGTCCTAGCTGACGCCGTCGGTAGGGTTCCAGCAAAATTTCTATCTGTCTGCCATAAAGACCAACCTGCACCAAAGTATTATCATAAGGCAGCAAGCGAAAAAAATGTTCCCGCAGAAGAGGCTTGCCAAGATCACTTTTCGGCAGTTTCCCCCAATGCCTCCAAAATGGAAGCAATGAATGTGTTGCCTCAGCTGAATCTTTGAGTACAGCGTGAGATAGGTCTGCTCCACACGCAAGCAGTTCTTTCTTCCGAGGAAATCTTCTTAATAATAATGATGTTTTCTGACTCAAATATTTTTCCACCTCTTTCAAACGAGGTTCAATTATTAACATCAATAACTTATCTGGAAGCGCTTCTGCCTTTATGTAATCATAAATCATTCCGGATACTTTCCAATGTCCTGAGTGTTCCCTGAAATTGACTTTAACTGTGCTAAGTCCCTGAGCCCTGGTTCCGGGAGAAATCAGTGGGGTCTGGTGGCCTTTCAGATAGACAGTGCGGCGATTGGGACTTAGCCTGTGTGCGTGTCCCGAAATAATCAGATCAAACTCCGGCAAATAATCCGCAATCATTCCCGCTGCATTTGGAGGGGGTAAATTTCTCTCCGCAGCAATTTTCAGATCGTAACCTGTGTTGTCCCCGCTGTGAAATAAGCCAATCAAAAAATCGATTTTTTCCTTTTCCCTCAATACTTTTACCCATCTCTTTGCGGTTTCAAGCATGTCATCAAATATAAGTCCTTTGTGTTTTTCCTGATCAATCCATAGGGGAACTCCGGGAGTGATCATGCCAATGACTCCAACACGTACTCCAGCCCTTTCAAATACTTTGTATGGTGGAAAGAGAGGGTTGCTGGCCTTTTGAATTCTAACATTAGCCGCAAGCCAGGTGAAACGAGATTGCACGATGTTCTGTTTTAATATTCTGATAGGTGGTTCAAAATCATGGTTGCCAAGAGCAAGTGCGTCATATTTTAAATGGTTCATAACTTCAATTACAGGAAGCGGCCTGGAATATTCAGGCGCAACATGACTGAAATAATAACTGGAGGGATCGCCTTGAAGTGTGTCTCCGGCATCAAGCATAATCAGTTCCGGATGTGCTTCTCGCAATTTTTTCAGGATTGCTGCCAGATGAAGCAGTCCCCCAGGTCGTGTTCGTTGTAGCAAGCGGGTTGAAGTAAGTGTTCCGTGCAGATCAGAAGTCGCGGTAATTAATAATGAAGTTTTCGCACCTTTCTGCGGTTGAATTTGCGCTCGATAGCGGACTTCAAAATTCGCCGACTTTCCTAACGGTCTCCAGTTATTCCATACAGATCCAAATTCTGCTTTTGAATCGCCGACAAACCAGACAATCACCGACAGCACAGTAACTGAAACGATCACGAACAGCAAAAGACCTGACCTTGACATAGATGCCTTTCAGATTACTCAGTTGTCTTCCGAGGAATCACGAATTCTGCATGAAACAAATATGAGCTGACAAAGCTTTTTTGGCTGAAAAAATCATTCCCAGTTTAACACCGTAAATATCAATCACAAATTCTCTTTCCAATCTATATACCAGATACAAAAGGAGCGAAACATCTCCTTCGTTCTTTACCGATATGGCCAGCTGAATTTGTAAGTTTATGTCCAGACTGGCTCAGTAACTTCTCCAGGCTTGTTTTAATTCCACTCTGACAAGGAAGTACCCATCATAAGTTCCCTTAATTTCTTTGATTGCTTTGTGTCGGTTTTCAAATCAGTGATGATGCCATTATCTGCGCGGACGGCCACATCCAGCTGCTGATCATCTAAGCAGACACGACGCTGATGTATAAAAACATCCGCTGAAATTTTAAGGGATTTCATGGGCAGCACGGAGCCTGAGGGACGGTGCAGTGAGAGGAATTCATGCGAGGCAAGATCGCGGGCGGTTTCTTCCGCAGCTTCTATTTCATGTTTTTCCGGTTCTGATTCCTCAAGAGAACGTTCAAGGCTGTCCGTGAAAGCTTTTGCCAGAAGCAGATCAATGGATTCATGTGTCTGCGAAATGCCCATACGGTTCAGTGTGCCGACACGTTCCTGCATGGTTTCCTGAGCAAGTTTTCGGAATAAAGGATCAGGAGTTTTCCAGACACGGCTCATGACATTGTAGTCAAAATCCAGCAGGAGATTACCAACCACGACCATCGCCTCCCCCACACGTCCGCCGCCAATTCCCGCAACACGTACTGAGTTAGCTTCCACTTCATTCACCGCGCGCAGTCTCCCTCGGAGTCCCATCCGGTTCAGTAACAGCACTGGTGCACCAAGCATCATCTGGTAAACCAAATCGGTTCGCGCTGGAACTCTGCTGTTGTGGAAGATGCACTGGTAGAAAATCTGGTTGCTGTCGAGGTAGGTCGTTCCTCCACCGAGATGCCGGCGCAGGATGGGCAGGTTCAGTTCCCGGCAAACATTAATGTCCAGCACCGATTCAAGAACCTGGTGGTAACCGATGCAAAGATAAGGTGATGAGGGACTGCAGAGGGTGATTGTGTCATCAGAAGATTCAGTCATCCCCCTCGCCAGGCTGTGATACAGCCCCTGCGTAAGTCCCGGTTCCAGACGACCGGCACGGATCAGCCTGATTGAAGATTCAGGCAACTGCGCTTTCGGTCGGTTTGACGACCTCATTGAGCTTCATTTCAACACGGATCACTCTCAGGTCTTCATCTTTCGGAAGGAATGGATAGTCGCGGAATTCCTCACCGGGACGGTAGGAACCATAGGGCCGGTTGCAGGCCATTTCACCCTGCCGATCCGGACAACCGTCTGTCATGAATGCTAATCCATTTTGGGTAACACGTTCCAGCAGTTCCCTTGGAGCATCAATCGTTCTGATGGCCCCGGATTCATCGAATTCTAACGCGGATTCCAGAAGGTCGTGCTCTTCAATCAAATTCTTTACCAGCTGAATCCTGCGGGTTCTGGCGATTTGAATCCTTGGGGCACATTCCATCACAGTTCCCGGTTCCGGATTGAAGGAAAAGAGGTAAGCTGCTATCTGTTCAGACTTTAGCAAGTGAAACATCTCAACCAAATCCCTGTCAGTTTCACCCAGTCCTAATATCAGGTGGCAGTTGACTTTCATCGGACCAAACATCTCACGGGCCTTGCGTATGATCCTCCAGTGCTTCTTCCACTCATGAGGCCCTTTAGTACCCTTTCCTCTGGTACTATAGAAAAGTTCTTCCGAAGCGGCGTCCAGCCCCACCCCAATGATGTCCGCCCCGGCATCCTTTATTCGCGACAGCCAGTCATCGTTGAGCAGGGTGGCCGTTACAAGCGCAGAAATAGGAACTTCCGGAGACTTACGACGTACTCTTGAAGTCATATCAACCAGGTCCCTGTTTGCACGATGATCCTGTACCTGTGCCACACAGACACGCCCTACCCCCTTCCTGTTCTCAAGTTCAGCAATTTTTTCCGCGACCAGATCGGTTGGGAATAGAGGCCAGCCCACGCGGATGAAGGAGTTATCTTGCGCCGCTCCGGGACGTTCCCTGGCCAGTCCGCAATAGGTACAATTGGCATAACATCCCTGAGGATAATTCTGCAGCAAGTTTATGCAGTTACAGCTGCATCCGTTAATACGCCCCGGCTTGAGTCCCAGCTCGATGGCTGCCGCCATGCTGATGCGCACATAATCCGGGCTGATGCGGGATGCTTCGTCCAATTTAACTTCACTAGCAGAATGAGTGTTCATATTAAATCATTTACGGTTTGTTTTACCTCACGTTTTACTTTTATCATAAGGTTTATTTTCAATTCCAGTTAACTCCGCAGCAAGCATTAATTATCTCAGGTTCAAGTCCACGCTGCCGCGCGTAGGAAAGAGTGCCATCCGCTGGAAATGCGATACCGTTCAGACCGGCATCGATGGCCAGACGGTCAACCTGCTTTTTGATATGGCCGAGCGGCCTGGCACAGCCGAGCATGATTTCTGTTTGCGGAAGCGCCTTTCGTGCATTATTAAAAAAATCCCCAATTTCCTCCAGAGAAGGCGGACTGACGTTCTGCATTTCTGTTCCGTTCAGCGGCATAAGAATTACCAGCACAAGCAGCTTGAGCGGATACTTTGCCGTCATCTCAAGGGCCTTCCATTCCCCCAGCATTTTTCCAAAATGAAGCCCCAGGATGATATGGGGTACCAACGGAACACCGTGACGGCTGAGGCGTTCCATTGCGGAGTCATAATCTTCGGTGTCAGCATCAAGGTGATAAACTTCACGAATTGTTCGGTTATCGCCAATGATATCCACCATTGCACCGTCGATATCAAGTTCGGCAAGTCCCGCGGCTGTTTCCTCATCTGCCAGTCCGGGGTGGACCCTGATGGTCATACCCAGCTCCTCTCGAACCCTGATCAACTCAGGAAGATGGGACAGTATCGGAACCCTGCCCTGCCGGTCACATCCTCCGGAAATAAGTATCCCTCGTGTTCCCCTGCCTGCTAATTCTGAGCAAAGTTCAAACAGGTTTTGATTGTGCCTGGAAAGATCGCTCATTCCCCTAAGCACAGTGGTTCCGCAGTGCTTGCAGTCAAGCGCGCATCGTGTTCCTGTCAAACTTATGGAAACAAATTCCTGGACCTGCTGACAGCTGATCTCTGAGGTGCGGTGCCGTCTTAATCCCGGATTATGAAAACGAATGGTATCCGGAAAATGCTTTCTGCGAATTTCCAGACCTTCTTTCAATACCGGCGGAATCGGAGCTTGAGGAATGATTTCAGGGATGGACAGGTTCAGCATCATTTGTTTCCGGATTGACAAAACACCCGTATGCAGTGGTGTTGCCCTGTGTAACAGCACTGGCTGCTTCCACAGCTTTACTGATTACTTCACAGACACCATCCAGCGGAAGGAATGCAAGCTCCTCTTCCCGTTCAGCATATATGACCTCAAGTGTTTTGCGGATTTTTTTCGCGTCACTGGAATGCCAGCGTAATCTGCCTTCTATATCTGCCACTGCCGATTCTCCCGCGAAGAAATCTCCTCCCAGGAAAACGGCCTTGAGCTGACGTCCTGCCATGGTAACCCTGACATCAAGCAGCCCCCCGGGAGTCATCTGTCTGGCTTCTCCAGATAAATCCGGAACCTCCACTTTCTGGAAGATCCATTCCGGATTCAGGTATTTTGAGGATTCCATTTTGGCAATCGCTTTTTTCTCCTCCGGACAATAGCAGCTCTCCTCGAACTCAATTCCGAAATGCGAAGCAAATGCATTTTTAATTGTATCACGTACCTCGTCCAGTGATGTGTCCACATTTAGCTCACTGCGCACTGTAGTGATTCTGCCGGCGATGCTCTTTAATTGTCTGGCTTCCAGTTTTTCCACAGGAACATTTAAGGCATTAAGCATCAAAGGCACATCGAGATCCACCAGAAGTGAGCAGTGCAGCAGAAATCCTCCGGATGCATTGCTGTGGATACCTAAACCACCGATTTTGCGTCCCGCGACTTCCAGATCGTTCTTGCCGCGAAACCGGGCTTCAATGCCAAAGTTCCGGAGTCCTTCACTAAGAGCAGCGGCAAAGCTCAGCATCAGTTCACGGGGAGTGCTGCATCCGTTCCATTCCCTGAGCATCAAGGCCACCCCGAGCTGGTCATCTCCCATCATGATTGCTCCGCCTCCGGTGGGGCGACGGTTGACGGACATTTCCTGTTGTGTACAGAAATCAAGATTCAATTCATTTTCAATTCGCTGGAAACGCCCAACGAGGGCGCTGTGGGAACGATAGGTGTAGAGGTGCAGTATGGGAGGTGAAAGTTTCTCCCCAACACGTATAGCCATTGCTTCGTCAACAGCAAGCCCGAAGCTGTCGGATACCCCGTCTTCACTTAGATAACGCCACCGCATCAGTCAATCCACCCCTGCTGACGATATCTCCGGAGTTCATCCTGTGACCATTCCTCTACCTCCTGACCGGTAATCAGCTGCTTTGAATCTTCCTTCCAGCTCTCACTTTCAAGCAGTACCAGCCAGCCGGTTCCATAAGGATCCTCATTTACCCCTAAAGGATTTTCCAGCACCGCCTGATTTCGATCAACAATTTTTCCGCTTACAGGCGCAATCAACTCGCCGGTCATTTTTGAAGCTTCCAGCATACCCAACGGCTGTCCCTTGCGTACTTCGCTTCCCTGCGGATTCAGCGAAAGGTAGGCTAGTTCTCCGAGGGAAGAGAGCCCCAGCGGATCAATACCGATCCGGATCAGAGGGTTTGTTTCCGGAAGGCACCACACGTGATGCTTCTTTTCAAAATACAGATGTTCCGGGAAATTGTATGCCATGTTTTTATTTGGTGATTTTGTAATTAGTTGTCATTCTCGCGAAAGCGGGAATGACAAACGTGATGGTCATTCATACTGTTTACAGCTTCATCTTTTCTGACCGCATGCGATTAACAGACGTTCATTTCCTGTTTACTCTAAATCGGCCTGAAAAGTGGCCTGAATAATTACTTCTAATAACTGGCTTAAAAGAATCCTGCATTATGTCTAGGATAAATTTCCCAATATTATAAAGTGGTAAATTTATCAGTTCCTTTGCGCTGTATCAATAAATATTTGAATATGACCTATACTGATTTGGTTTGAAATACCTGTCAAAACTTAAAATTCAGCTCGAGCTTAACACCATTTGGATCATGCACCTCGAGGTACAGATGTTGACATGATCTAATCTTTGAATAGCCATAAATAGTCCCCTTTTGTTAGTAAAATTCTATTATGAACATCTTTAAATTAATGTCTGTGTGGTTGCCGTATATCAAGTGATTTATGAAAGATGAATGCTCCACACGCAGCAATAAGATGCTTTAATGAATGTCCGCTGAAACCAATCCATTCATAGATCTGGTGATCGTAAATTTCCGTGATCTTGGCTGCAGCATAAACCAAAAGTATCGAAAAAATCCATATTTTCCCGGAAAGGCTTGACCCATAAAAGATCAGCATCAAAGGTATCAACAGCATCGGCAAAAACTGAACTAATCCGTAAAGTCTCAGATCGCCTGCACCAAGCTTTTCAGTAATGTGCCAATAGACAACTGATGCTGATCCAAGCAGCAGCAGAGGGAGCAAAAGTTTAGCGGAAGTTTTTGTTGAAATTGATTCTCCCACAACCAGTACAAAAAACGACATGAAAGAAACCGTAATGGCCATTCTGTCCCATACAAGGGTGGAACTGGATGGATTCAGATGATAGTAACCTGATCCGAACGCGATCAGAATCAGCCCGGAGTAGAATGTGATGTATGCCGCGTGCAGTCCGTGGAGCTTTCCGGGAAGATCCCTTTTGTGGATTTTGATCAAACCAGCCATGCCAAGCACAAGAAATGGAATATTAGTCATTACATTCCAAAAGTGCTGCACACCAAAATACATCTTCTGGTCAGCAAAGTTGTGATATACAGGATTCTGCGCGGCAGGCGTCATCAGCACCAAAACCAATACTGTAATGCCTGTGGAAATAAGCAACAAAAATATATTAGGGTTAATAATGCCTTCTCTGAATTGTGTCAGCAAATGATTAATTTTGAACATTTATTCGACACTATGCTATATTCCTCAATACAAACCGCACATCGAATGCTGCCTGAAACTGAACAGTCCGGATGCGCTACATTAGAAAAATTAATTTCTTACCAATATATCAGGAGAGTCGCTATGAAAATAGATGTATTTGATACTTATGCCAGCTCAAAAAAAGGAGAAGAAATCCATTTTGATGTACTGCTCCCCACAGGAGGAGACAAGGAAGATGCTTCTCGTTATGCCAGGGACTTTCTGGAAAAAATCGGAGAATCTTCAGATTCAATGGACAGCTGTGAATATTGTCATACTGAGACAGCAAAACCTGAGGTGGAAAAACAGATTCAAGCAGTCGGCCATACCATTGTGAAACTTGAAGGATGTCCTGATATTTAATTGGAATGGGGAAACGACAATAATCAGGCAAAGAACAATTTAATTTGCTGATTATAGTTTTGTGAATAATTCAAAAGTGCGTTTCTTGTGACTTGTTTTTTTATATTTGATTTGATTCCAAAGTGAATCTAACTAACCAAGTTTTTTGCAAGTTCTGTTGCAAATTTGGCAGTTGTTGCAAAAATCGATTCCATCGGATTAGCGGCAATCGATGTTGGAAACACAGAACCATCAAAAACTGAGAGATTCTCCACTTCATGATGACGCCCTTTTGAATTAACCACAGATTTGGTGGTGTCTTCTCCCATAGAACAACCGCCCATTACATGTGCTGAAAACAATCTGGCTTTCAAAATTTCCATAGGTAAAGTTTCAATCGCCTTTTTAACTTTATTGAGGCTGTAGTAAAGTGTGGCGTCCCTGTGAACAGGAGAAACAGCTTTGGCTCCCGCTGCAAATTGAATTTCTGCCATTACCAGAAAAGCATCTCTAATCCCTTTCCAAACGTAGCCGGAAACTTTATAATCCAAACCAGGAGTGCCGTCGGTTTTCAGGTAAACACTTCCTCCAATGCTCTCTGGATGGAATCCGTCACGCTGAAGGGCAATCAATACTTGCAGAAAAGGCCGTTGCCTCATGATTTCAGCATGTACTTTTCCATGTCCTTCCAAATTAGTCGCAACTAACATTGGCTGCAAAGGCGGGCATTCGAGGCTAAAACCAGACTTTTTGTTGTCAAGACGCGTCTCAATGTAATGGTTTGAATAACTTGTTTGAGGAGCTCCATATTCCCCATTGACAGGATATGGCATGATGGCTCCTGAAACATTGACCGGATGCAGAAATGTCCGTTTCCCAACTAAGCCATAGGGATTCAATATTTTGTTTTCAGAGCGCATCAAAATTGCAGGACTACCAATTCCTCCTGCGGCCAACACATAATGCCTGGCTTTAATATTTATGGAATGTTTTGCCGGAGCATTACCAAGTGGAGTCATTGATCGGCATGTCATAACTTCAATTTTATCGTTTTTTAGTTCAAAAGTTTCGGCTCTGGCTTTTGAGATGAGAGTTGCCCCCCCTTTTAATGCACCGGGAATAGTCGTGACCAGAGTGGATTGTTTTGCATTGACTGGGCATCCTGTACCGCAATATCCCAGGTTAAGACATCCCATGACATTTCGCCTTATTTTTCCCCAACTGATACCCTGTTTTGCACAGCCTTTTTCAAGAGCATTGTTGTTTGCGTTGGGAGCAACTATCCAGGACCGAATATTGTATCGTTTCTCAACCCATTCAAACCAAGGGCGCATTTCATCTTCAGAAAATCCTTTAACACCCATTTCTTTGGTCCAAAAATTGAGTGTGGAAGCTGGTGTGCGAAAGCTGGTAGTCCAGTTGATACCTGTACCTCCTCCGACCATCCTCCCCTGAAAAATTTTTATGCCCCGATCCTTAGTGTATCGACTGGCTGATTCCTGATAAAGTTTTGAGTATGCTTCGTCTTCTTTCATGTGAAAATCACGGGAAGTTTGCAAAGGCCCTTCTTCCACAATTATTACGTTCAATCCTGCTTGAGCCAGTATTTCTGCAGCGTTACCACCTCCAGCTCCAGAACCGGCAATCACTACATCTGCCTCAAGTGTTTGATCCGCAGCAATTTGAGACGCATCAATATGTTTCCAGCCCCGCTGAAAACCCTCTGCAACAAAATCGTGTATTATTTCATTTAAATTGTTCATGTCCAATATCAGCCAAAAAAATGAGCTACAACAAATCAGGTGGACCTGCATAACCGCAAAAGTCCCAGGAACGTGGGTTACCATACCATACTGCCATCGTTAATTCGACCAACCCCATGTATCCGATACGAAGCTCATTTCCTGTGATCAAACTTTCCGGATCACTGATATACCAGCTATATAAAAAATCTTCTATTTCACTTGGATCGTTCCAAGCCTCAGGGACCCCAGTGAGTAAACGAGGTGTTAAAGAGAAAATAAAATTAGAATCCAGCACTGAAAATAACTTCCGTATTTCCTTTTGAGTCAACGTAGGCAATCCGCTGACAGCATTATCCCAGCCCACAATTACTTCCTTGATTGCTTGTCCACTTTCCTCTGTGGATTTGGGTAGCGCTTCAGCAAGAATAACTGGAGTGAGTTTTGATAATATACCCCGATCATAAGGAGTTAAAAATTCAAAGGAATGACCCAGCCCTTCTGGTGCCGCAGGAATCAGTTGAGATGCAAGACAATTTTCAAATGCTAATAAAGTAATCCCACTGATCGCGCTTTTTTGTAATAAATGTCTGCGAGTAAGCATGCGAAAGTTTCTACTCTTTTGTATTTTTTTGGAAGTGGAATTTGCCATCTTTCATGATTGCCACAAGACGTTTACGGTGTTGATAGTAGGCGTGTGTTACACGCTAGGCGTACTTTTAATCCCGCATCTGGTGAGCTTTTTATCAGAACCGCTTATATCGAAAGAGATGAGTTACTATCAGCGATTATAATCATTGAGGGGGCATGCTCTAAGCAGCAATATTACGCATAAAATAGCCGAGTGAAATTAGGGCCCTATGCCTTCAAAATCTGAATAAATGAGAAAATGATAGTCGTTCCTCCAGTAGTACGTCAACATACACATCTCCAGGAAGAGGAACTTTAAAATTTTGAAATATTGATTAACGGACTGCATCCGACCCAAATAAGGCGACACGGAAACGATCTTTGAGAAAAGCTCCGTCTTTTGGTGGAAGTACGAGGGGGAGATTTTCTGCACGGACTTTTACATTGAAAAATAAAGGCCCCTCACCGTTTTGGATTTGTGGTAACAATGATCTGAATGTTTTTTTGTCAGCAATGTTGTGGCTCTCAGAAAAACCTGTTGCTCGAGCAACAGCAGCTAAATCTACATTGCCTGCTGTGTGTGTAGCCTGCATGCCGGTTTCTCCATAACGTTCATTGTCAAGTACCAAAATTGCCAAGTTGGATGGACTTTGAATAGAGACTGTTGCAAGCGACCCAAGCCCCATTAGCATCTCTCCATCACCAGTAATGACTAAAATCCTCCTGGTGGGTTGGGCTATCGCAAGGCCTAATCCAATCGAAACTGCACCTCCCATAGCTCCCCACAAAGGAAAATTTAGTGGCTCATCACCTGCCGCTGTTACATCCCATGTAGGTGCACCCAATCCAGCAACAATCAGCATGCCTGAGTCACGCTGATCGAGTAGTATTTTGACAACTTCACGACGACGAAGTGAATAATAATTACTGCGATCCAGATCCATTTTATTCCATAAATGTTTTTTTGCCAAGAATACGCTGTGATATCAAAACAGCAGCGGCAGCAGGACCTTCGAAGACCATACGTGCTGCTGCCTCTGTCGACTCTCCCAATCGATTGCTTTTATCAACATAAAAGGTTACAATATCAGCAGCTTTCAATAATTTTTCTGTATTTTGTCCCATAGGAACCTGCCAAGGATTGAACTCTCCACATTCTCCACGCATGGTCACTAACATCAGTAAAGGCATGCTGCAGGTTCGCGTTAAGGAAAACATGTTGAGGCAATTTCCCACTCCACTGCTTTGCATCAGAAGCACACCTCGATCTCCCCCAAGCCAGGCTCCTGCCAATAAGGCAATCCCCTCTTCTTCAGTCGTCAAAGGCACTGATACCATTTCACCGTACTGACCGCATCGATTAATGAGATGGGAATGCCCAGCATCTGGGACATAAGCCACTTGACGGACATGGTGGTTAACCAAAACTTGAAAAATATCATTTGTCCAAAGTGTCATATATTTCTTTTTTAGGAATAATTATTGTCATACCAAGGAAATACTGGATCAATATTTTTTTATTTTCTAATTGATGTTCAGCAACCAGCCTCATTCTACAGGTACCTTTTCCGCTATATTATTATTATGAAGTCAATTATTTATTTCACCAAGTAAAATTGCCATCATGCTCTTTTGTATGCTGCCTTTCATCATGGAATTAATGATCTTTTGTGCAATGCGATCCCTGAAGGGACATTGGCGATAAGGCCTTAAATGTATAAGGCTTATACTTGCGTAAGGCTTATTGTGGATATAAAAACTTAAATCCAACTGGCACTGGATTGGCACATGGAAGGGAAAATTTAAAAGGCCTTTCCACCAATTGCTTGCAATTGCTGGCTCCCCAAGCCGGACTCGAACCAGCGACCCGATGATTAACAGTCATCTGCTCTACCAACTGAGCTATTGGGGAACACAAACAGCTTCTGAGGGATATTAAAAAATAAATCTTTTTGAATTCAGTTACAAGATTATTTTATATCTTCAGTTTTGTTCAGACCTTGTTTTCACGGAGAGCTTGCAAAATTCCCTCCTCATGCGCTATAATATAATGTTAATTTGCTTTATTAAAGTATCTAAAGGCATAAAGTTTGAAGGTGTAAAGCACCTGAGTCTGATATCACTCTAAGGCTGCACATTTTGAAGTCAATTAATTTTTTGCTGCCCCACAACTTAAAACTAAAATAAAAGACTTCGGCGCTGAAAACGCATGACCGCCAAATCTTCCCGACTGACAGAATCACAACACATGTTGAACGCAAGAATGGCCAACCGTCCGATTGCGGTTGTGGGCATGTCCGCATTGTTTCCGGATGCACCAAATCTGCATCAATACTGGGATAATATCATCAACAAAATTGACAGCATCATCGATGTGCCTGAGTCCCGCTGGAATATCGAAGATTACTACGATCTTGATGCAGACGCTCCGGACAAAACATATTGCAAAAGAGGCGGATTTATACCGGATATTGATTTTAATCCGATGGAATTCGGCATTCCGCCCAATATCCTTGAGGTGACAGAAGTCACACAACTGCTGGGACTGCTGGTGGCAAAATCCGCAATGGAAGACGCAGGCTATGGTGAGGCAGAAAATGAAGTGCTTGATGGAACAGGTGTTATTCTTGGCGTAACCGCGGGAATGAAACTGCTGGGATCACTTACTTCCAGACTTCAGTATCCGGTATGGGAAAAAGTATTGCTGCGCTGTGGACTTTCGGAAAGCGACACAAAGCAAATTGTAGAAAAGATTAAAAAAGCCTATATACCCTGGGAAGAAAATTCTTTTCCGGGAATGCTGGGGAACGTGATCGCGGGACGCATCGCCAACCGCCTGAACCTTGGGGGAACAAACTGCACTGTTGACGCGGCCTGTGCCAGCTCATTGAGCGCAATGAAAATGGCAATCAGCGATTTGCTGGAATACCGTGCAGACATGATGATTACCGGAGGTGTTGACGCAGATAATTCTCCGATGATGTATATGTGTTTCAGCAAAACACCGGCTTTCACCAGCGGCGAAAATCCAAGACCATTTGATCAGGATTCCGGTGGAGTAATGATTGGTGAAGGGCTGGGTATGGTTGTACTAAAACGGCTGGAAGACGCTGAACGTGACGGTGATCGCATTTATGCACAAATAAAAGGTATTGGAGCATCAAGCGACGGAAAATTCAAAAGCATCTATGCCCCGCGTTCCGGAGGACAGGCAAAGGCCCTGCGTAAGGCATACCAGGATGCGAACACAGAACCTCTCAGCATAGGTCTGCTGGAGGCGCACGGTACCGGAACTGACGCGGGAGATTTGGCTGAATTTGAAGGATTGAAAGAAGTTTTCACCGAAAATAAAGCCGCAAAATCAGGTTATCCGAATTTCCAGCATATTGCCTTGGGCAGCATCAAATCCCAGATTGGTCACACAAAAGCAGCCGCTGGAATCGCCGGACTGATCAAAGCCGCACTTGCACTTCACCACAAGATACTCCCTCCTTCAATTAATATCGACTGTCCGAGCGATAAGCTGGGAATCGAAAAAACTCCCTTCTACCTTAACACTGAACCGCGTCCATGGATTACAAATGGAGAGCCAAGACGTGCCGGCGTAAGTTCATTTGGTTTTGGCGGTACAAATTTTCATTATGTACTTGAAGAATTTCAAGCCGCACATTCGTCACAATACAGACTGCACAAAACGCCCCATACCGTTTTTGTTTCAGCGCCGACACCAAAAGAGCTGGATAAAGCTTGCCAGGATCTGCTGGCAGAACTGGAGACAGAAGGCGCTGAAAAAAGACATCGTCAGCTGATAAAAAGCTCAGGAGAAAAATCAATTCCCAAAAAACACGCCCGGCTGGGATTCGTGACCGAATCCCTGGAGAACACAGTGGAAATGCTGGGACAGGCCATCTCTACCCTTGAAAGCAAAGCAGACCAGACAGAGTGGAATGTAAAAGGCATTGTTTACCGGGAAAAGGCGATGGAGACAAAAGGAAAAATTGTAGCACTCTTTTCCGGACAGGGTTCACAGTATATGAACATGGGAAGGGAATTATTGTTCAACTTCCCTTCCATGGCACAACCCTTTACTGCACTTGATGAACTTTTCACTGAATCAAACAAAAAATCAGGAGCAGCACCTAAACCTCTTTCTGATTTAGTTTTTCCGATTTCAGTTTTTAATGATGGAGAGCTTGAAGAACAGGAATCACAACTCCAATTCACCGAAAACGCACAGCCCGCGATTGGAGCAATCAGCGCCGGCTTGTTCCGCGTACTCACTGATACAGGACTTGAAGTTGATTTTGCGGCCGGTCACAGTTTTGGTGAATTGACTGCGCTTTTGGCAGCGGGAGTAATTGCCGAAGATGACTATTACAAACTTGCCTATGCAAGGGGACAGGCAATGGCTGCTCCGGATGATCCGAATTTTGATGCCGGAAGCATGCTGGCTGTGATGGGCAAAGTGGAAAAGCTGGAAGTAGATATTGCAGATTTTCCAGAAGTAGTGATGGCAAATCTGAACTCAAAAAAACAGGTCGTACTTGCCGGACCAACCGAAGCAATTCTGAAAGCACATGACGCGCTGAAAGAAAAAAAATACACTGTTGTAAAACTGCCTGTATCAGCCGCGTTTCATACTCCACTGGTGGGTCATGCGCAAAAACCGTTTGCTAAAGCCATCCGTGAGGTTAAATTCAACAAAGCAAAAATTCCCGTATATTCCAACTCCAGTGCAAAAGCATATCCTTCCACCGCAAAAGCAATTCAAAAACAGCTGGAAACACACATTCTCAATTCAGTGCGTTTCCGTGAAGAAATTGAAAATATTCACAAGGATGGTGGTAGAATCTTTATAGAATTTGGACCAAAAAATGTGCTGACCAAGCTGGTTGAAAATATTTTGTCAGGAAATGAATTCACCGCCATTGCACTGAATGAGAATCCAAAAAAAGACAGCGACCGTCTTTTCAGGGAAGCAATGGTCAAACTTTGTGTGCTTGGTCTGCCTTTGCAGAATTTTGATCCGTACGCAATTCCTGCTCCGGAAATGCCTGAGAAAAAATCCGCAATGAGTGTACGACTTAACGGGACAAATTATGTAAGCGACGCAACACTAAATGATTTTGAAAACACGCTGAATGACGGCTTCAGGGTAAATAATGCTGTTCAGCCGGAATCAAATCCCGCATCAAACACAAACCCCACAAGTTCCACGGAACCTCCTGCAAAAGATGATAATCAGATGCAGTCTGCTGAAAATAACCAGGAAGTAGCACAGTCTGCTCCACCAATGAAAACAGAGGCTGTTCAGGCAAGCGCGATAAAGAAACCAGAGAACCCCATACAGCAAAGCTCTACTCAGCAAACAAGTTTACCTATGCAGCAAGCTGCAACTATGGAAAGCAGTTTATCAGGATTCTACCGGCAGCAAAATGAGACGCTGCAGGTGCATCAGAAGTATTTAGAACAGCAATCAGAATATGCACGGACAGTTTACAATTTGATGCAGCAGCAAATCGAACTTGCGGCCCAGGGAAAAAGCATTCCCGCTGAAGTTGACAAGCAGATGCAGTTATTTCACACGCACCAAAGTGATACATTGCGTGTGCATGAACAATATCTGAACCAGCAGTCAGAACAGACTCAGTCGGCATTAAACATCGCCGGACAGCTGGGTGGTTCTCGCCCGCTTTCAGCTCCGGTATCGGCATTACCAGTACAGCAGGAATCAATATCACCACCAGCTGCAGCAGTTCAAGAGACCCCAACTCCTCCTGTAACCATGCAATTACCTGCTGAGGTGAAGCCTGTTGTCGAAACAGCTGCTGTAGTTCCGGACACAGTGACACCGGCAGAAACAGCAGTTCCGGAATCAATGTCAGTTTCCCCGGATGCTTCCGATGATTCAACAAGAAATGTAATGCAGACCATGATGGCTGTTGTCAGCGAAAAAACAGGATATCCGCAGGAGATGCTGGAACTTGGAATGGACATAGAATCCGATCTTGGGATAGATTCAATCAAGCGCGTTGAGATTCTTGGCGCAGTGCAGGACAGAGCACCTGAGCTGGATGAAATTCCAGCTGATGAACTGGTTGAAATGCGCACGCTGGGACAAATTGTGGATTATCTGCAAAGCAGGTTAAGTACAGACCTGACAGTCGGCAAGGAAACATCTCCGGCTCCTGTTGAAAAACCACAAACCCCAGAGAAACAGGAAAGCGCTGCAGCCAGTCTTGATGACGTCACATCAGCTGTAATGTCAATCGTAAGTGAAAAAACCGGATATCCGCAGGAAATGCTGGAACCGGAAATGGACATGGAATCTGATCTTGGAATTGACTCAATCAAGCGGGTTGAAATACTTGGTACCGCCCAGGAGAAAATTCCAGCACTGCCTGAAATTCCCGGAGAGGAACTGGCAGAGATGCGCACCCTCGGACAGATTATTGAGCACCTGAACAGCAAGCTTGGACAAAGTGCTTCACCTGAACAAAGTGCCGCGTCAACTCCCACAACAGCTCCGGAAGGTTCCGGAACCGCTATCAAGGATCCTGGCAATGTTTTCATGTCAATCATCAGCGAGAAAACAGGTTACCCCACAGAAATGCTGGAGCTGAACATGGACATGGAGGCCGACCTTGGAATTGATTCGATCAAGCGTGTTGAAATCATGTGGTCTCTGCAGGAAGGTTTACAGGATTTACCACAGATCAGCGCGAATGATATTGCGGAACTGCGAACTGTTGGGCAAATTATTGATTATGTAAAATCAATCCTGCCTGTCTCTGCCCGTGAGGCTGCTGTGCCGAAACCGATTCAGCAGGAAGAACCACAGATTTCTTCTGAAGGCAACGGCTCCGGAGGAAATGGTGACGGCAGTGCCGCCGTCGTTTCTGATCATGTGACTGGAGAAATTGCTCCCGCGCTTTTGGGAATCATCGGAGAAAAAACCGGATATCCCCCGGAAATGCTGGAACTGAGCATGGACATGGAAGCAGATCTGGGAATTGACTCAATCAAGCGAGTTGAAATTATGTGGTCTCTGCAGGAACAGCTGCCTCATCTGCCGCAAGTCAGCGGAAGTGAAATGAGCGAACTCAGGACCTTGAAGGAGATCGTTGATCACCTGGGTTCACTTGCACCATCTGCAGTGCATGACTCCCCAATTATTCCCGCACCGTTTTCAGACAGTTCTGATTCAGTAAAAAAAAACTCCTGAATTCAAAGTCTGAATTCAAGGTTCCTGAACATCAGGTTACACTCAGTCTTGCTGAGACGGTACCGCTTGCCCCTCCTGATTATCTGCACAGCTTGCTTCCGGAGAACCCTCTCTGCCTGATAACAGATGACGGCACAGCTTTAACACCGGCATTGACAGCAGCTTTAAGCAAACAAGGCTGGACACCTGCAGTACTTCGTTTTTCAGGCATTTCTGATTTTTCAAAAAAGAAACGAAAGTCACTTCCCAAACAAACTGCGGTTATAGAACTTTCTTCTTCAGATGAAACCGAACTTCAATCCTACTTGAAAAACCTGGAGGAGAAACACGGAAGTATTGGAGGTTTCATTAATCTCCATCCTGTTTCCTCTGATTCCAGTTCATTAAAACTGGAAGAAGGAGCAAATGCTTTTCTCCGGCATGCTTTCATCACAGTAAAAAATATTGTTTCATCATTAAAAAACGCCTCTAAGTCCGGAAGCAGACGCAGCCTTTTTCTTGCAGTAAGCCGCATGGACGGACAGCTCGGAATGGGTTCTGGAGAATTTGGCGCTGTTGGAAGCGGGCATTCCGGACTTGTCAAAACCGCGAGCATTGAGTGGCCGGAAGTTTTTTGCCGCTTTATTGATTTGCATCCGGAACTTCCTGCAGATGAAGCTGCAAACTGCATTCTGCAGGAACTTCATGATCCGAATTCAAACATTAAAGAGGTCGGATATTTCCCTGCAGAAAAAGCTGCTGTCAAGCGGATGACCGTTTCTCCAAAAAAAGTCCGGTACTTAACAACTGCTGATGCCGAAAGTTCTTTATCTGAAGAATCAGTGTTTTTAGTAAGCGGCGGCGCAAGAGGTGTGACAGCTGAATGTGTGATCAAACTGGCTGAAGCTAAATCCTGCTGTTTTATTTTGCTTGGACGCTCCTCCTTGGAAGATGAACCTGAATGGACCCTTGCGGCAGGTAATGACACAGCCAAACTCAAGCAGCATGCAATGATGGCGCTGGCTGATTATGGGGAAAAACCGACCCCGGCAAAGGTCAATTCAATGACAGCTATTGTGGAAGCAGGAAGGTCGATACGTAACACTTTGGAACGAATCCGAAATACAGGCAGCAAGGCAGAATACATCAGCACTGATGTGACAGATGCAAAAAAACTGAAATCCGCGATTGTTCCAGCAGTTAAAAAATTTGGCACGGTGACCGGAGTAATTCATGGAGCTGGTGTTCTGGCAGACAAGCTGATTGAGAAAAAAACCGGAGCAGATTTTGACAAAGTCTGTTCCACCAAAATAAATGGAATTGATGCACTTTTGAAATGCGTAAATCCGAAAAAATTAACTCATCTTCTGCTGTTTTCATCTGCCGCAGGTTTTTACGGGAACGCCGGACAGTCTGATTACGCCATCGCAAATGAAGCCCTTAACCGCATCTCCCTTTTGTTCAAACAAAAGCATCCGAAATGCCATGTCACTTCATTTAACTGGGGACCATGGGAAGGCGGAATGGTAACTCCGGAACTCAAGCGTATTTTTGAGGAACGGAATGTTGAAGTAATTTCGGTTAAAGACGGTACACGTGTTTTTGTTGAAGAAGTAACTTCATCGGGGCAGCATAACCCGATTGTGCTGGTTGGCAATTCGATGGCAGTTTCGGAACAGCCCGGAAGCGGTATTCGAAAATGGGAAGTTTCTCGAAAACTTAATTTGGAAGACAATCCCGTGTTTCATGATCACAAGATAGGCGGAACTGCTGTCTTACCTGCTGTGCACGCCATCAGCTGGATGATAGAAGCATGTGAACAGAAATTTAATGGGTTTAAGGTTTTAAACTGCAAAAACTTTAAGGTATTAAACGGGGTAAAATTTGATCAAACACTGGCAGAAAACTACAGCCTGAATCTGCAGGAAAATGAGCGTACTGATGGTAATTATTATGAGATAGAAGCGAAGGTTTCCAGTAATTCAGGTAAACTGCCGCGTCTGCATTACAGCAGTTTAATCAGGCTTGTACAGTCACCGTCTGAAGTTCCGCTGCATGATAATGTTGATTTAAACAACACACACAATCTCACAGGATCAACTTTTTACCAGGACGGTACCTTGTTTCACGGGCCTAAATTCCAGGGCATACAGCAGGTATTGAATATCAGTGAACAGGGATTGACACTGGAATGCCTGCTGCCCGAAATTACACCTGCAGAACAAGGACCGTTTGTGTCAAATAATTTCAATCCATTTGCGATGGACCTAGCCTTTCAGGCAATGCTGATTTGGGTCTGGCGTTTTCACAAGTCCGGAAGCCTCCCTTTGAGCATGGAGATGCTGGAGAATTTCCGGCACGTTCCTTATAGGGACAGGTTTTACCTGAGCATGTCCGTAAACAAAAATTCAGCAAGCGCCATTAAAGCCGACCTGTTTCTGCATGACCAGCATGGATTATTATACTCCAGAATCACAGGTGCGGAGGTTACTATAAGTCAGTCGTTAAACAGTTTATTTGGAAAAACGACTAAAAGTATCAGCTGACACAATAAACATTAATGCAACCTATTGCCGTCATTGGCCTGTCCTGCCTTTTTCCGGAAGCAGATACCCCCGAAAAATTCTGGAAAAACCTGCTGCAGCAAAAAAATTCCTGTACTCCGGCCAAACAAGAAAACCTCGAGGCCGATCCTTCACGTTTTTCAGCTGATACAAAAGGGACGCCGGATAAATTTTACAGTTCCCGCGGCGGTTACATCAGGGATTTTTCGATGGATGCGGATGGTTTCCTATTGCCTCCGGAAACCATCGAGAAACTTGGCTCCACATTTCAATGGCCCCTGCATACTGCACGTGAAGCATTACAGGACAGCGGATACTTAAGTAATTCAAAAGTTCTGGAAAAATGCGGAGTTGTTCTCGGGAACCTCTCGTTTCCGACCCAGGAATCAAATCATTTGATCCTGCCTTTATATCAACAAGTCCTGCAAGAACTTCTGCGTGATGCACTGGACCGTCCGGAGTTCAGTTTAAAATCTTTTGCATCTGAAAAAGATTCTGACTGGGGGAATTCCCATATTTCCGGACTTCCTGCTTCTATTGTTTCACAGGCTTTAGGTTTGTCCGCGACCAGTTTTGCTCTGGATGCCGCCTGCGCTTCTTCCTTGTACTCTGTTGCTTTGGCCTGCAATTACCTGCATAGAGGTAAAACTGACCTGATGCTGGCGGGTGCTGTGAGCGCGGCTGATCCGTTTTTTGTGAATATGGGATTTTCAATTTTTCAGGCATATCCGGAACCAACTGAAAACAGCATTCCGCTTGATAACAACTCCGGAGGCTTATATGCCAGCCAGGGTGCAGGAATGTTTGTACTAAAGCGCCTTGTGGACGCGGAACGTGATAGAGACAGGATTCACGCAGTCATTTCCGGAACAGGCTTGTCAAATGACGGACGGGGTCAGTTTGTACTAAGTCCAAACTCCAAGGGTCAGCTTCTGGCTTTTCAAAGAGCATATCAGTCTTCCGGAGTTTCTCCCCAACAAATTGACTACATTGAATGCCATGCCACCGGAACACCTTTGGGAGACAAGGTGGAGCTTGATTCAATGGAACAATTTTTTGCGCCGACTGATCTTGCTGAGGAAAAGAAAACAAGACCGCTTATCGGTTCAGTAAAATCTAACCTGGGACACATGCTGACTGCTGCAGGAATGGGCGGAATGACAAAAGTCATATTGTCGCTGCAGCAGGGAAAAATCCCGGCAACGGTTGGAGTTGAAGAACCAATGAGTTCAAAAAATAATGGAGTCTCAGCAAACCAGATTGTCCTGCAGACTACAGAATGGCCGCATAAAAAATCAGAAAGACGGGCTGCGGTGAGCGCGTTTGGATTCGGAGGCACCAACGCTCACCTTGTTTTTGAAACAGCAAATAACAAGGGCCGGAAATCGAAGCCAAAGATTTCTAACAGAGGAAAATCTTCGCAGACCATGGCCATTGTTGGAATGGAAGCCATTTTTGGTGGCTGTAATGGTTTGCATGAGTTTTATCAAACTATTTATGACGGCAAACAGCATTTTCGTTCATTGCCGCCGGAACGCTGGAAAGGAATAGAAAAACAAGCTGTTTTCAGTGAGCTGCCGCAGGGTGCATGGCTGGATTCCTTTGAAATCGATTTTATGCGCTTCAAACTGCAGCCCAATCCAAAAGAACACCTGATTCCTCAGCAATTACTGGTGCTGGAAGTTACAGACAGGGCAATTAAATCCACAAAACTGCAGGAAGGACAGAATGTTGCCGTAATGGTGGCCATGGAAACTGAGCTTGAAATTCACCGTTTCAGGGGCAGGGTCAATCTTTCTTCCCAGATTGAAGACAGCCTCAAAGATGCCGGAATTGTATTAAGTGATTCGGAGCACAAACAGTTGGTTGACACAGCCATGGACAGTTTATCCGGGGAAGTGCCCATCAATCGCTTTACCAGCTTTATCGGAAACATAATGGCCTCAAGGATATCATCTCTGTGGGATTTTTCCGGCCCAGCCTTTACTGTTTCCGCGGAAGAAAATTCCGTCCCCAGAGCGCTTGAAATCGCTCAAATGCTGTTGGATGAGCAGAGTGTTGAAGCGGTTGTAATTACTGCTGTTGATCTCGCCGGGAGTCCGGAGCAGGTGATGCTGCGTCAAAGAAAATTCCAGCTCAATTCCGGAAAATCAACTCTCAGTTTCGATCAGAGCGTCAACGGCTGGATGATAGGAGAAGGAGCAGGGACAGTTGTTTTAAAGAGCAGAGAGGACGCGATAAAAGACAAAGAGCAAATATTCTCTACAGTGGATGCGGTCGCTTTTTCTTCGGGTATTTCCAAAGCATCTGTTGAATCTGCCGCAAGTCAGGCCATGAAGAACTCCGGTTTAAAACCTGATCAAATTGGCATGCTGGAGGTTTGCGGAAGCGGAAGAGAGTTTGATGATCAAACCGAGATGCAGGGACTGATCAAATCATTTTCGGGAAAAAGCAGGACTTGTGCGCTTGGCGGAATCAAGGCCAATATTGGACACACATTTGCCGCGTCAGGAATGGCAGGTTTAATTAAATCCGCTCTTTGTCTGCACCATCGTTTTATTCCCGGAGTTCCAAACTGGGAATCCCCAAAAAACGAACTGAGTTCCGGAAATCAATTTTATGTTCCGGAGGAGTCGCGACCCTGGCTGATACAGCCCGGAATTACAAGAAGACACGCGTCTATCAGCGTAGTTGGACAGGACCAGCTTTGTTCGCATGTGATTATATCAGAGGCGCCAGTTGAGTTGCGCAAAAAGATAGAAATTGCCGAACCCGGAGATTTGCGTTTATTCCCGTTAGGTGGACAGGACATGACGGAAATAAATAACGTGATTAAGGAACTGGAAAATGATCTGAACTCCGGACAGGAGCTTGTATCGATTGCTCATAAATTTTTTCTACGCTACAAAAAAAACAACACCAGATTTGCCGCGGTACTGCTAGGTTCGTCTCGTGAAGAATTAAAGAAAGAAATTGATTCGGCAAAATCCGGAATCGAAAAATCATTTTCCGGAAATAGTGACTGGAGCACACCCCGGGGCAGCATGTTTACAGCGGCTCCATTGTCCCGGGATGGTAAGGTCGCCTTTACATATCCCGGAGGTTTCAGCGCCTATATTCATTGCGGCCGTTCCCTTTTCCAGATGTATCCCGGATTGCATGAGCTGGATGAAGAACTTATGAAGCAGACCGGACCTGCCAATAAACGGCAAGGCAGCAATTATTTGTGTCAGCTTTTGCAGGAACAGCGGCTTTATCCACGAATGATGAATCGCCTGAACGATGATCAGTTAAAGGATTTGCAGAAGGATTTTTTCCATACTCCAATCGCAATGTTCGAAAGCGGAGTCAGCTCCGCGGTGCTGAACACGCATGTTATGCGTAAAGGTTTTGGTCTGGAACCTGACATTGCTTTTGGTTACAGCATGGGTGAAATTTCAATGCTGTATGGACTTTGCTGTATGGACTTGGTGTTTGGGAAAGCATGTGCAACATGAGCCATGTTTTGAATACTTCCAGCCTCTTCAAGGAAAGGCTGGCAGGACCGATGAATGCCGTACGTGAAGCATGGGAACTTAAGCCGGATGCTTTCCAGAAGGAGACACTCTGGGGCAGTTACACAGTAAAGCTGCCTGCCGTGGAAGTCCAGGCTGCCGTGGACAAGGAACCTCATGCTTATTTAATCCTGATAAATACCCCTCGAGAAGTAGTAATCGCCGGAGAGCCTACTGCATGTATGCGTGTCTGTGAGATGCTTGGTGAACAGCCAACTCCGATTCCTGTAACAGATGTTGTGCATTGTGATCCGGTCAAAACTGAATATGAAGAAATAAAACGAGTACATACAGATAAAGTTATCGAAAGTCCGGAAATTGATTTTTATTCAGCAATTGATTACGGAATTTCGAAACTGGACACTGAAACACTTGCACACAACATTGCCTCTATCTACGGAAGAACGGTTGACTATAGCCGGCTTATAGAAAAAGTTTACCAGGATGGCGCAAGGATTTTTGTTGATTTAGGACCGCGCACTACCTGTTCAAAGTGGATCAGCGAAACTTTGGAAGCAAGGCCTCATATCTCCATTAGTGTAAACCGCAAGGGTACCGACAATCGTGCCATGATTCTTCAGGCGCTTTCCAGCCTGGTCAGTCATCGCGTACCTGTCAAACTTGATCCACTTTTTCCGGAAATCCCAATTCAGCCTGCAAAGCAGCTCCTGCAAACAATCAGGCTTGGAGGAACACCAATACAGGAAGTGTTTGCAAATGGCATAGAAGGACTTGATCTTAGCGCCAAGGAAAAAACCAAGGCTGAACCATATTTAAAGCCACAGCCTGTCACAGTTCCCCCTCATACGAATGTTCAGTCTCTTCAAATTTCAGATCAATCAGCAATCCAACAGCAAATTCCTGTTGTATCAGGACCTTCAAAAGCTTTGATGGGCACAGTTCCAAATGTAACCGCAAATGAATTGCCTCCCATGAGCATCTCATCTATTGCAGGTTTTCCTGGTGAATATGGTTCCAGAAGAAATGCCTCCCACACCGCCTTTCTGAATTTGAGGCAGCATGGTATGAAGCAGTTTGCAGGCATTATCAGTTCCATGATGGGGACTTCATCCCAGATCAGCACAGGTCAACTGCCCTTAACTGAAATAATCCCTGAACAGAAATCTGTGAGCATTCCGGAACAGACTGCAAGACATATAAAAGCAGTTTTTGATTATCAGGATTTAAAGGAACTTGCCGGCGGCAGCATCTCCAATGTTTTTGGCGCTGAGTACAAGGCAATTGACAGCTACAGAAGATGTGTGCGGCTGCCGATTGAACCATATTTACTGGTCAGTCGAGTGACAAAACTTGACGGCAAGCTGGGAGAATTCAAACCCTCAACTGTCACAACAGAATACGACATCCCACAAAACGCCTGGTACACAACCGATGGACATATCCCATGGGCTGTTGCTGTTGAGTCCGGTCAATGTGACTTGCTGCTGATCAGTTACCTTGGGATTGACTTTGAATGCCAGGGTGAAAAAGTGTACCGCCTGCTGGACTGCACCTTGACTTACCTGGACGACATGCCGCTGGAAGGTCAGACTTTACGCTACGAAATTTCCATTAACTCCTTTGCCAGGCATGATCAAAACTTGTTGTTTTTCTTTAATTATGAGTGTTTTGTAGGTGACAAAATGGTGCTGCGAATGGACAACGGATGCGCCGGTTTTTTCTCCGATGAAGACCTGGCCCAGGGCAAAGGGGTGATTCACACTGACCAGGAACTTGAAGCAAAAAAGAAAGCAGAGAAACTTCATTTCCCTCAGCTTCTGCATTGCACAAAATCAGCTTTCACGCGAAAGGAACTGCTGGAAATTTCAGCAGGAAATCCTGCCGGATGTTTTGGCGATGAATATAACCAGCATGGAAAAAATCCTTCACTGAAAAATGCTCCGGACCAGTTCCTTATGTCAGATCGTATTCTCTCTGTGGAAGCACATGGCGGCTCCTTTGGACTTGGTTACATCGTCGCGGAAAAGGATTTAGCTCCGGATGACTGGTACTTCCCATGTCATTTTAAGGATGATCCTGTGATGGCAGGTTCACTGATGGCAGAAGGCTGCGTACAACTGCTTCAGTTTTTCATGCTGTATATTGGTATGCAGACCCTGGTTGAAGACGCCACTTTTCAGCCCATTCACGATTTGCCGCAAATAGTTCGCTGCAGGGGACAGGTAATCCCAGGGGATCCAAAAATGAAATATCAGGTTGAAGTCAAGGAAATTGGCCTTGAACCACACCCATACGCGATTGCGGATATCGATATCCTGGTTGGTGATAGAATCGTTGTTGATTTCCGAGACCTTGGAGTACAACTGGCAGAAAAGACTTCTCATGCGCGTGTCACAAAAAATCAGCGCACCGAGTTTAAAAAAGAAGACACAGCTCAGCTGCAACAAAAAAAGGAAACACAAACATCAAGCCGTCAGCTTGCCGCGGATGAGCAAATGGTCTGGGAATTTGCATTGGGTGATGTTGACAAGTGTTTTGGTTCTGACTTTTCCATTTATAAAGGTCGTTCAATGCAGCGCAATCCTAACGGAGATTTTCAGTTAGTTTCCAGGGTGTATGATTTGATGGGCACACGAATGGAATTTGACAAGCCGATGAGTCTTGTCAGCGAATACGATGTGCCTGAAGATGCTTGGTATTTTCTTGATAATTCACATCCGGCAAACATGCCGTATTCGGTATTGATGGAAATTGCCCTGCAATCCTGTGGATTTCTGTCCACACATTCCGGAGCAATATTGTCTTTTCCGGAGCTTGATTTATGCTACCGCAACCTGGACGGAAACGGCACATTACTCAGTAATCCTGACTTGCGAGGCAAGACAATTGTGAATGAGGTTGAACTTCTTTCAACAGTTTCATCCGGAGACACAATCATACAAACACACAGCTTTTCCCTGAGCTGTGATGGTCAGCAATTTTATCATGGTAATACCATGTTTGGTTATTTTACCAAGGAAGCGCTTGCGGCTCAGGTGGGATTGGATAGCGGTAAATCGGCCTCTCCATGGATTGAAAATAATCCTCAGGTACAGTCCGAAAATCTGGATTTAAACTCAAATGATTTCAGGAACATTCTAGGTGAACACAGTACACGTCCACATTTGCGTCTGTCTTCCGGGCAACTTACATTCTCAGATGAAATTGTTCTTGTTGCAAATGGTGGGAATTACGGGAACGGTTACGCGTATGCCCGAAAGGAAATAAATCCGAACGACTGGTTTTTTCCATGTCATTTTTATCAGGATCCTGTAATGCCCGGTTCACTTGGAGTGGAGGCAGTTATACAGGCACTGCAGGCTTTCGCAATTTTTCAGGGTCTGGGGAACTCCTTCCGGAATCCACGTTTCTCACCTGTTTTGAATAAAGTGATCTGGAAATATCGTGGACAAATTATACCAACAACAAAGTATATGCAACTGGATCTGCATGTAAAAATCATTGAGAAAAATGATAAGCAGGTGATCCTGACCGCGGATGCAAATTTATGGAGGGAAGATCTGAGAATTTATGAAATTTCCGACATTACGGTGGGAATATCAGAAGAAGAACAATAAACTGTTCATGAAAAAAATCATTGCCTGCAAAATGAAGCATGATTCATTAGAGCCCGCTGATATTCAGAGAAGATTTAGTCGGAGGATAGCAAACTCCGCCACCCCAGCATCCCTGGAATGATACTTCCAGAACCCCTTTCGTCTTAGCTTTGTTTTTTGGTGTAAGCATCAAAGTTGTCTCCACCACATTGTAGTAAACTTCGCTTAACCCAAAGAATTCGTCGTATTTCATTACAGCAGGAGGGAATTGAATTTGATCGATGAAAAAATCTTTGCTGCTGAAAACAAATTTGTCTTTGTATAAATAATAATTTTCAGAAATTTCCCAACGTACAATTGCTTCGTTTGGGCCAATTACAATGTGGTCAATCGCAAAGGCTTCTTCAACATCAAGCAGATCAGAATCAGGAAATATTTCCTTTTGCGCATGCACTGAAAATGCTGTAATACACAGAATAATCAGTAAAATAATAATTTTGGATGATGCCCTGAATGCCATAGCTGAACTTTCCTGTTGATCAAATAATAGTTAATCAACCAGTAATATCTCAAGAAATCTTTTGCTAATGTAATTTTAATCGAAATTATTCCGTGTGTTCGGTTGTACTGAAAGTAAATGATGATACTATTCCATCATCATCAAATTGAATTACCAGATCCTTTGCTTTTCTTTCACCAAACAAGGCGTAATCATAATTGCCATAAGTCCATGCCGGCTGTCCATCCTGAACTCCGGAAAGCCATGGGGAGCCGAATAACCGGTGAATTTCATTTTTTGTAGTCACTCCAATCTTGATCTTTGGAACATTTTGTTCCGGAAAATCTTTCCCTAGTGTAATACATGCGGAAGAAAAGAGGACCACAAAGAAAATTATTATCAATAATTTTACTGCGTTTTGAAAATTTGTATTTTGAAAATATGATTCAATATTTTTTTTAGTTCCCATAATGTCCTCATTTTTAGTTTAAGTTTATTTAGTTAGTGATCTTTGATGCTTCTGCAACCATAGCAATAATATGGTGAAATTTCCAAAACTGTTACAAAAAACCCTGTTGCTGAAAGCTGATGAACTTCATATCTGACCACAGTCCAGCTATCAACGAAAAATCATTTAGACTGAACTATTTCATGCGGCATTTCTGAAACGTACCGCGGCTTTTCCACTGGACAGAATTTTTCGCATGTCTGACGAGGCTGACTGAAAAGAATTATATTTCCCTAGGTGCCATAAAATCAAAGACGCAAGATAGAGCAGAGCATCACTTGTGGCATTGCCGGCACCTTCCAGAGCCTCCAGTCCTTCTTTTGCCGCAAGTTTAGCGATATCAGCGTTTTTGTCATTCGGACCAAATTCACTGTCTTTCTCCGACAGCAGTGCTTGAGGAATTGGAACCATTCGGTTATCCCTCTTAATTCCAATTTCTGATGGATCCGCTTCAACAACCTGTTCCTTACCCTGGTCATAGAAACGTATAAACTCACCCCGTTTACGCAGTGAGGGAGTAACCCCGCCCTCCGTACCTCTTAACAGCAGCATGGAATTAAATCCGGAGTGTCGAGCCAGCATTGTATAAACAGGCGGATATGCATTGTGCACATATCCTGTAACCAAATGAGTTTTGCCGCGTCCCCGAGCTGGTCCGGTTAGTACCTCAGCTGTAGAAATTGCAGTCCGTTTTACTATTTTTTTACGTAATTCATCCAACTCAAAAAGGCTAGGACAATAAATGCTTTGATCAAAATATGCCCAGCCTGTGCCGGGATCAATCAATTGCCTGCACACTTCATCTGCAGAAAGATTTACGGATAGGCCTGCTTCGCGTAAAACCTGGCTGTGTGTGACACCAAATTTTGGAGCGACTGTGTCTCTTCCGTGTGATACAGCAGCTACTCCGGATTCCGCCAGCAGCGCGGGCAAAAAGGGTGAAGAAGGAAGGCTGCGACTGAAACCATTGTAAGGATCAGCTATGTCCACCAGTTCATCCACATCCGTTTTAAGCAGGATTGTTTTGTCAAGTATGCCCTGAAAAATGCCTTTGTTCTCATCTTCCGTCTCTCGTTTTACACGCAAACCAATTAAAAATACCGCAGCCTGCACAGGGTCAGCCATGCCTTCCAATACAATCTGCATCCCGGCACGTGCTTCTTCAAACGAAATGCTTTTGCTGAGTTCCGGACCGGTAGCTACCCGCTGGATGATGGAGGTCATCGTCTTTTCCGGATTTTCCAGCAGTCTGTTGAGATCAGATGTCATTGGATTATACTCATATTGGACACAGTACCAGCTGTGCAACTGGATGGTGGAATCAAGAACAGATTTTAACAATTGATTATTGAGCAATATTCAGATTGCCGTCTTGATAACGAAGAACATCTATATCGCCCTGTGCATGAACTCTGACCACTGTCCTCTGTGAAAGCCAGTCTGGAATAACTCGCAACACACTTGAACATCCCTCAACCTCAATTAATCGATCTAGGTGAAAATGACCAACAAAATACTGGTCCACTTTTGGAAGCACAGAGTTTGCGAATTCCTTCATTTCCTTTTCAGGAAAGCGGATTTTGAATTCTTTATTGGAATCAACCAGCTTTGCTTCCAACTGCTCTGCAATCCAGCGGGCTAACTGCGCGGGCATTATCCTGAATAATCCTTCAAAGGCCCAGTTCCGGGACAGGGCTTTCCAGCGCAAATATTGACGGTCATTATAATTGATGCTATCTCCGTGGATAAATCCATAACGTTTGCTGCCCCAGTTCAAATACCAGTCGTTGTGTATAAAATGAGTGAAAGGGAGGCTCTGTTTCCAGCGTTCTGTAAATTTACGAGGCAGCAGCATGTCCCTGTTTCCCGCAATGAACACAACGTTGCAGCCTTTATCTTTCAGGCGCTGAAATCCTGACATAACTTTGCGGTGCATGCCTGTCCAGAACTTTGGAGGAGCAAGCCAGATTACAAAAAGATCCCCAAGAAACACCACCGTGTGCGGATTTTCCAGCTGAGACAGCATCTCCGCAAATTCTGTGGCAGGCGCAGATTTTTCATCCAGATGTGAATCTGTGACTATGTACAGCAAACCATCTGGATTTGATACATTTAGTTCAGGCATCTTATTCAATCTATAAAGTTTAAATTTTGAACCCTAGAACTTTTAGTCTTGGATGTCAACTCAAAAGAACAGTTAAACACTGTTAAACTGAATTCCCGGACTAAGATGTTCTTCCCGGTGGTTTTCAATTCAGCCAATAATTCATAATGCTTGTAAATCATCCAACATTTATTTTATTTTAATAAAAATGGTGGAGTAGAGTTTGATTATTAAGTTTTACATTGTATATACACAAATATCTTATGTAAAAGGATCATAGAGTATGGATTTTTTTGCTGAAGTAAGATTGCGAAACAAATCGAACTGCTGATGCAGTAGTTATTCTATCTCAATTGTTAACTTTAAAAAGTTGTTCTGATGTGTTATATGAAAAAGTGAAAAGAAATAAAGCATATTTTTTGTAATTCAATTAGCTTCAAACAAATTATAAATGTTTCAGGACTTTTGGAGATTGAGAGAAGCATATATCAGGGGACTCCTTTGCTGTAACTTCCTCTTTGCAAGCTGCCAACTCCCATTAACTTCCACACCGGCGCCAGTCACAACACCCATTTCGAGTGAAACTGTCCTCCCTATCCCAATTATTGTTCAAACTGCCAACCCTGTGATTCATGGATTAATTTGCGAACAACTGGAGCAAAGCCTTACCATTCGTCCATATACTTGTGTTGTCGAGCCGAGCGATGAAAAGGTTCAAAGATTAACGGTGGAAATCGAACTAAGTGATTCTCAGCTTGATTTTGGGAGGAACCTGGGTTTCTCAACAGTTACAGCAGGTACACTTCTACTGGTGACTTCTAGCGCGAGAGTCGATTACTCTTTCACACTCGAAGTACCTGGAGTTCCCACAAAAAAACTCAACACACATAGTACGGGACGAATTGGACTATGGTTTATCCTCCCTCCACCAAAAGGTTTGATCTTTACTTCCGTGGGCACGCTTTTCAATTCCTCTGGAGCTCCTGACATGCTTCAAGACACCTGCTTTTCAGGCAATGTCTCAAAAGATGAGCGAAAAGCAGATTGCAGGCTATATCGCTTATTTCTCTCGGATAGCCTCAACCAAATATGGCATCAGCTTCAAACTGCTTTGTTTACAGATTCCGAATTAGAGAAATCTTCTGAAGAAATTCCTGAAAAAAGCCTGTTCAGAAAGGAATCCAGGGTTTCATCGTTTCCAGGGGCATCTTCTTCAGACTACGGTTTCCCGGATGACCAGTTATCATTTCTGTGGGGACCGGCATGGTACCTGTCTTTCTATCAAGGGCAGATTGTGGACAATAGTTTTGGGGAAATTGTGCTTAAAGGGATGTATAATTACCGACCATCTTATATTGAGACCCTGGCCATTAGCCGGAAGTTGTCTACCAATCTCAGGAAGATACAGTTTGAGATCGAGGGACAACTTGGCAAGCATTTCGGGATTCAGAAGCATTGGGAAACCAATCTCCTTCTTGTCTTACGGTGGCCTATATTGCAAGACCCAATTCCTGTCAGCATTGCCTATGGAGATGGGCTTTCCTATGCAGAGGAAATCCCAAAGACCGAATTGGCCCTGGGAGAAGTGGACACAAAGCGCTTACTTGCATACTTCATGGTTGAACTGGACATCGGCCTGCCTGTCTTTCCTATGGAACCTAGGATGCTATTCCGCATCCATCATCGTTCAGGAGTGTATGGACTGTATTGCAGAAAAAAATGCGGGTCTAATTTCCCTGCGTTTGGTCTAAAGGTCAAATTTTAGCAAGGGAGCAAACTCACACTCTAAAACCAGGTATCAATGAATTTTCCCTGGAGGTTAGTTTTTGCCTGTTGGGTCTGAAATTGTAAGCAGACACAATATTTATATATTCAGAGTGCTGCTTTAATTCTCGGCAATCTTTGAGGAAAAGTTGTTCAAATTCAAAAATACTTTTGAGAGTAATAGGGAATGTTTCTGCTAAAAGATAAATTATTTGGTAAAAAGTTATTGATCTAAACTATCAAAACTAAATCAGTCTGAGATCAACAATTCAAAGATCCTCTCAAACTCATCCAATGAGTAATAATCAATCTTGATCTGTCCTTTTCCTTCACGGAAATTAATTTCAACTTTGCTTCCAAGGCGGCGCTGCAGCTGCTCTTCAAGATGCTGCAGCTGTATCTCCGTATCCGCTGATGATGCTTTTGTTTCAGAATTGTCCGAAACATCATAATTCTTCTCCGGTCTTTTCGGAAATACTTCAAGATAATCAAGCTTCATCCGGACTTGCCGTTCTGTTTCTCGTACCGACCAGGAATTACGCAAAAGGCGCTCCCGCATCTCCAGCTGCAAAGCCTCATTTTGTAGAGACAGGATAGAACGGGCGTGTCCTGAAGTAATGCGGCCTGTTTCCAGATCATTTTTCAGTGCTGAGGGGAGCTGCAGTAAGCGCAGCATGTTTGCAATTGTGGAACGGTCTTTGCCGATTCTTTTGGCCAGTTCTTCCTGTGTGTATCCATGAATTTGCAGAAGATCCTGATATGACTGCGCTTCTTCAATAACGGTCAGATTTTCTCGCTGAATGTTTTCCAGCAGAGAGACTTCCAGAATTTCATGATCACTCACATTCCTCAACAATACCGGAACCTGAGGAACTTCGATTTGCTTTAATGCGCGCCAGCGACGTTCTCCTGCAACCAGTTCATATCGATTTCGAAGTTCAGGGTGTTTTCTGACAACCAAAGGTTGCAGCACTCCTTGCGTACGGATTGACTGAGCAAGTTCATTCAGAGACTTTTGATCAAAATGTTTTCGCGGCTGGAGAGGATTTGGAACAATATGTTCAGGGGAAACTTGAAGCAGTGAGTCTTGCGGAGAATCCTGGGGTGAGGAGTTAATGTTCATGAACCGTTTATTCCAGCATTCACTGGTTTTTTCAGCATGAGAAAATATTCCTGGTTACCGCTTTTTTTCCCGTAAATTGCGGACTTGGTCTGTCCTGAGACTATGAAACCAATTTTCTCGGCTTCTATTTTAAGTGTTTGCAGGACTCTTTCATGTACTGCTAAATCGCTTACTTTCCCGCGCTTGCCAACTTCATCAATTCCTGCTTCAAACTGAGGCTTGACCAGTGCCAGCATTGATCCTCCATCTTTGAGAAACTTCAAAGCCTTGGGAAAAATTAACCGTAGTGAAATGAACGAAGCATCAATTACCACCAGATCAACGTATTGTCCAAGACGCTCAAATTCAAGATGACGAATGTTAGAACGTTCCAAAGACACCACTCGCGGATTTTTACGCAGATCCCAGGCCAGTTGTCCGTAGCCCACATCGACCGCAAACACTTGTTCTGCGCCTGCCTGGATCAGGCAATCGGTAAACCCTCCGGTTGAAGAACCAATATCCAGTGCAACCATTCCTCCAGGATCTATACCGAAATATTCAAGCGCGGCCTGAAGTTTTACACCGCCACGGCTCACATAAGGCTGGTCCATACCCAGGACCTCCAAATGAGCCCCGGAATCTATCATACGACCGGATTTTCCAGCAGGCTGACCATCAACCCTCACTTTGCCTGCCATCACAAAGGCCTGGGCTTTTTCTCTGGAAGGAGCGAGGTTTTGTTCTACAAGCAGCCTGTCAAGACGTTGTTTCATCCAAGTTGCAGCTTAGCCTTTTTCTGTAAAGGTATAAACACCATCCCAGTCTTTTTCCGGAGGATTCTCCAGGAAAACACCGCAGCGCTTGACATAAGTCTGGGACGGGCCGTCATCAGGATCAATTGTCAGCACTTTTTCAAAACTCTTTAGAGCATCGGCAAAGTTTCTGTCATTATAAAGATTCAGAGCCTTGGAGTATTGTTCCACAACACCGTTCTTTTCGCCGCTTGTCTGGTTCTTTCGTTCCAGTACTTCATGAACAGGAACCGGCTCTTTTTTACCAACCACGCGGATAACGTCCAGCTGTCGGGTGTCAATGTCATCTTTGGTAAGTTCATAGGTGCTTTGAGAAACCATAGTGTAGGTATGATAAAATTTATTAACACCTTCAAGTCTTGCTGCCAGATTTACAACATCTCCCATCATAGTATAATCCATCCGATCAGCCGAACCCATGTTACCCACTACAACAGGACCGCTGCTCATACCCATGCGGGTATATAACATAGGTCGGTTTTGCTCTCGCAGAGTTTTACGCATTTCCTCATTTCGCTTCTGCATATCAATGGCCGCGTGACAGGCGACAGTGGCGTGATCAGGCAGTTCAAGTGGGGCTCCCCAAAAGGCAATGATCGCATCGCCTTCAAACTTATCGATTGTTCCATGATAAGATGAAATAATGTCACACATTGCCGTCAGGTACTCATTCAGCAGCTGTACCAGCTCTTCAGGAGTCAATCCTTCTGAAATAGTTGAAAAACCCTGAATATCAGAAAAGAACGGAGTCATTTCACGCTTCTCTCCGCCAAGCTGCAGCATATCCGGATTTTCCACTATTTGATCAATCACTGTCGGTGAAAGATACTGAGAAAACGCGCCCTTGATAAATCCCTTCTGCTTGCGTTCCATCATAAACAAGTAAAGGTTAATGCAGCCTGTGCTTAAAAAGCAGGCAATCAGAGAATAGCTCATTGAAAAAGCAATTCCATGATATACATACATATAAACAGCAAAGGCGACATATAAGGCAATAATCAGAAAAAATAACGCGTTTTCATATTTTGGTATCATAGTGACCAGCACAAATGCAATAAACAGCATCGCCAGCACTAATACTTCACTTCCGTTACCGGCCGGTCGAATCGGTTGGTTATTCATCAGTGTATAGATTGTGTCCGCGAGAAACTCAATTCCGTAAACTTCTCCGATAGGGCTGGTAAAGATATCGTGGGAAACTTCAGAAGTATCTCCCACCAGGACGATCTTGCCCGCGATCAATTCCTGCAGTTCCTCGGTCTCTTCATCCCACTCATCATCCGGAATGTCTTCGAGGTCAAATAAAATCTCTCCAGCAGATATTCCAGCAGGAGTATCTTTTGCCAAAAACGTTGCAGCGGGCGGAAGTGCAGGCAAGTCAACCCATAAATCATTGAACTGATCCAGGGGCACATTAATATCACCAATAATCAACTTTCCATCTTCCAGCTTCGGTTCCACCCCTTTATACATAGCCAGTGTTTTTATGGCGAAAGGCCAGACGTTATGTTCCTCAATTTGTTCGGGAAAAAAGCGGACCCGCGAAATCTTATTACCGATCAGGGTGTGGTTGGTGTACCCACTTTCTGTTGCCACTTTGAGAGTTTCAGTTGGATAGTTCACTCCTTGAAATTTTCCATCTCCATCAAATTCAAGCTGCGCTACAACAATAGTATTTCCTGCTGTTTCCAATGCTTCCGCAAGCAGTGGATCCTCTCCATATCCGTTTGGGAAATCCATCAACATATCCAGGGCAATAACTTCTGCACCAAGTTTTTTAATTAATGTAGTCAGTTTTGCGATATCCGAACGTTTTAGCGGCCAGCTTCCATACTCATCAAAAAACTCTTCCTCTGTATCAACGATTAAAATGTCATCATAGGCAAACTGAGTTTGATCTGCATCCAAAGTGTTCAATCGAACAATATGGCGGTTTCCAAGAAGCCAGTTTTCTATGGACGAAAATAATTCAAGCCGCTCAGCCGGAATCATCAGCAGAAATAAAGCAAAACTTATCCAAATATCCGGGCGGCGTATCAGCTTATTCATGTTTCTCCTTTAACAAAAGGTATATAGAATTACTTAATCTATTAACAAATTGCACAATCTATGTGAAAACTTAATTCATTATTCAGGAATTGACAATACATTTCCTTGAAGGAAATTTGACACCGGTATTTTTTCTGCTATGTAGTTTCAATACCGAGTGTCACTTGCATGAAGATTAGATTCCAGAATTGTTATTCAGATTCAGTTATGACTTCTGAATTGCTGCTTGGGTGGAAATTAAACTCCAAGATTATCAGATCACTTGAATAATTCATCAATAAGCTGTATTCAGGTGATAGCCTAAAGTTTATAAATGCTCAGAAACTTATATACTGATTGTAACAACAGAGGTAGTGGGCAATGAAAAAGTGGTTATTATTCTTAATAGTTTTCCTTGTTACAGGCATTGTTGAAATAACTGCGGAGTCAGGCATAGAGTGGAAAAATACTGATCAGTCCGGAGTTACGCTATCCACGGTGGAGTCAGCAACATTGCCGGAAATGCTTGGTTCTCTTTTTAAAAAATTCGCTCGCAATCCTGAAAATATACAAATCGATTCATCAGTAAAAGGCATTCCGGAAGTAAACCAAGTACGCGGTAACAATCCCGAAACAGTTCTGAGTCTGCTTCTGACACGCCATGATCTTTCAGTTGTATTGGATCATGGACGTCACAGAATTATGCCACGGAAAAATGTATGGCGGCACCGTCCTTTCAGGAAAAACATGAACACGCCTGTTTCATTGGAAAATGTTCTGCGAGAACTGGCGCGGGCGGGACAGGTTGCATTGCGTTTCAACGCGGAAAAAGTTAGAGAGCGCAAAGTTTTTCGCAGGCTGGATTTTGCATCTGTTGAGGATGCGGTTTTTGATCTGGCGCGACACCAGAACGCGCATGTTGTTTATTATCCTGAACTGCATGTGCTGGAGTGGACTCAGGACCCTTCATTGGTGAC
This sequence comes from SAR324 cluster bacterium REDSEA-S27_B3, assembly GCA_001627865.1. GTDB lineage: Bacteria > SAR324 > SAR324 > SAR324 > NAC60-12 > Arctic96AD-7. Next base: position 22,967 of record LUQO01000013.1, on the reverse strand, counting down.
AAAGTCTTTCAGCTTCCAGGATGTCAGCCAAAAAGAAGTCCGATCATTCATCAAGGAAATCAGACAGGAACTGGAAGATATACGACTTGTCCATGACACATACATTACTGAAAACACGCTTGTTTTAAGAGGTTCAGAAGATTCAGTCAATTTAACTCTGCAGCTGATAAAACAATGGATCGATCATACTCCGAAAGAATCCGTAGCAGCAGAATCAACATTGCCTGTTTTTAGTGAAGTTGAAACTAGGCAGGATGAACCTGAAGAAATAATCGAAACCAAAATTGTACGCCTACCATTGAATTACTTAAATGTGGGCTCGCAAACAGTGCAGAGCAGCGGGCAGACATTGAAGATCCCGGGTGTGGAAGAAAGCTTGAGAAAAGCGATGCAGCAGAGGCTTGAAGATGAAACAGAAATCCCACAGCTGCGGCCTCAAATTATTCCGGATTTGCTGAGAAACACACTGATTCTGGAAGGCAGCAAATCCCATGTGGAATGGATGGTAAAACTTGTGCGCATTTGGGATCGTCCATTGCCTTTGATCCGGATTGAAGCACACCTGTTTGAAACAAGTGAAACTCAATCCCGTCAATTGGGACTTGAATTCAGAGGAAAAAGTGTTTCCACAGATGGGACAGTCACCGTCACAGACCAAGGCCCTTTCACTGCCGGATTAGCTCTGGGGCCTGGCGCGTCAACACAGGCTTTGAGGGTAGACGCAGTATTGCGTCTGCTCCAGAGTGAGGGGAAAGGTCGTATGCTTTCCCGACCGGTCGTGGTCACCCTAAATAACGTTGAAGCAGAAATGAACAGTGGATCCGTACTGCATATTAAAATTGCAACAGAAAAAACAAGCAGCCTGCAGGAACTGAAGACAGGCATCACACTCAGGGTGACCCCTCGTCTGATTGAGGACAGTGACAATCAAAGCAATGACAGGATTTGGCTGAAAATATACGCGGAAACAAGTAATCCTGTGGAAGGATCAAGCATCGATGGAATTCCACCAATCAACACTCAGCGGGCAAAAACACAAGTCATAGTGAGAGATGGACAGCCATTTTTGCTGGGAGGATTGATCAAAAACAGATCTGGACAAAGCAAATCAGGCGTTCCATTCTTCAAAGACCTACCCCTGCTGGGTCAGTTTTTCCGCACAAGCGGCGCGGACAGCAGTTTCGATCATGTGATGGTATTTGTGACTCCAACTCGAGTATTTGCTGATGATATTCAGAAATTGCCAAAATTTTCTGAAATGGAGCAGATCAAAAAAACATCAGAATAAAATCATGATTTTTTCCAGCAACCTGCTTAAACCACTGCTTTTTATAATTTCATTAATTTACAAAGCTTTAGTTCTATTACGTCTTCAAGGCTACAAAAACGGCTGGCTGAAAACCCATCGTACAAAAACACCTGTGATTTCTGTGGGAAATTTGACTGTAGGTGGTTCAGGGAAAACGCCTGTGGTTGATCTGCTGGTAAAGGAACTTCAAAGCAGGAAAATTAAGCCAGCGATTCTCAGCAGAGGTTACGGAAGAAACAATCCCTCAAGCAAGAAACGTCTGCTTTTTTGTGAAGAAAACAATGTTGATCATCGTGATTTTGGAGACGAACCGTATTTGCTTGCTATGCGAAATCCGGAGGTGCCGGTACATGTGAACAATTCACGGATCGCCGCTGCATATTCAGCTGAAACACAGGATTATCCTGATGTGCTGATTCTGGACGATGCCTATCAGCATCTGGCAATACACCGCGACTTGAATTTGCTGCTGATAGACGCGGAGCGTGGATTAGAAAACCACTCACTAATTCCGCATGGAGTTTTTCGTGAGCATGCTGATCAATGGGTACGTGCAGATGCAATCATTATTACTAAAGCCAACATAGCATCAGCGCATACTGTTTCAGAAATACTCAATAATGAAATGAAGGTCACTTGCCCTGTCTTTACTTTCAATTATGAGGCAAGTGGCTTGACCAGGATGGATGGTAAAACCAGACTGAATATTCAGCAGTTAGATGGCAAGAATTTACTGACCATAGCAGGAATTGCCCAGCCCTCGGGTTTCAGGCGCCTGCTGGAAAATCATGGAGGAAATCTGATCGGCAGTCTTGAATATGCTGATCATCATGATTACAGCATTCAAGATGTACGGAAGATTCTGAAGGAGCAGCAAAATTTAAATCCGGATTATATTGTAACCACAGAAAAAGATGCTGTGAAACTAAGACAGTTTCATGAACTGTCAGATCAGGTCTGGATTTTGGAAATGGAAGTCCAGCCGGAAGATTCATGGCAAGCTTATTTTGACGAATTTCTTGCCTACTTACATAAAGCTTAAGTTGCTGAAAATGTTGACTGGATCAGCATATTCAATTATAATGACCGGTCGCTGATTAACCAGACTGATAAAGGAACTGCATTTGAAAAAAACGCTGCTGAAAAATTTGCATCTGATCAACCCCTGTTCTGAACAGGCATTCATCGAGAATGCTTTTGTTGCAATTTCAGGAGAGACAATTGAAAGTGTGGGAAGCAGCGAACCAGGTGGAGAGTTTGATGCAGTACATGATCTTGGCGGAAAAGTTGCCCTGCCGGGGATGATCAATGCCCATCATCATTTGTACTCCACCCTTGCGGTAGGCATGCCGCTGCCCAAAAATACTACAAGTAATTTCACAGAAATTTTGCAGGAGGTCTGGTGGAAAATGGACCTCGCGCTGGACCATGATTCCACACTAGCAAGTTTTGAAGCAGGGATGCTCGACTCCCTCAAGGCAGGCACAACAACAGTAATTGATCATCATTGCAGCCCCTCATACATCCAGGGTTCACTTTCATTACTTGCAGAGACAGGTGAAACTCTAGGATTGAACACAAGCGTTGCTTTTGAAATAACTGATCGTAACGGAGAAGAAAAATTTGAGGTAAGCCTGCAGGAAAATCTGGATGCCCTGAAGAAATACTCAGGCTCTCCTCATGTGCAACCAACAATAGGCATGCATGCCTCGTTCACACTGTCTGATGAGTCACTGACAAAAATCCATGATGCAGTTACCCAGCATGAGTCGTGGGGAATACACATTCATGTTTCAGAAGATATGGCCGATGAAAAAGATGCTAAAGGAAGAGGCTACAGTTCCGTTCTTGAGAGACTGGATCGGTTTGATCTGCTGAATGAAAACGCGCTGATTATTCATGGTTTGCATATCAAAGAAACTGATGTTGAATTGATCCGCAAACATAACGCCCTGTTCGTTCACAATCCTTCATCTAACGCGAATAACAGGGTCGGCATGACACCAAATCTAAACCTCAATGAACTTTCTTCAGGACTTGGAACCGATGGCATGCAGGCAAACATGCTTCGAGAAGGAAAAGAGGGAATGCTGATTCGGAGCTCACACCTCCAGGGAGGTGCAGCAAGTGCGGATTACATGCAGCTCTTATTTGACAACAACCCAAAAATTGCCTCAAAACTTTTTGGTAGAAAACTTGGACGAGTTTTGCCCGGATATCAGGCAGACCTGGCAATTTTTGATTATTCGCCCAGAACCCCGATCTCGGAAACCACCATTTTTGGACACGTCTTTTTTGGACTGAGTGAACCTCCAAGTGACGTTATCACAAGAGGAGAGTTCAGAATAAAAGACAGGCAGCTGCTCAATCATTCTGAAAAAGAAATAAAAGCAAATGCTGTTTCGCAGGCAAAAAAGCTTTGGAGCCATTTCTGAAAAAAATTTTCCATCACTGATAAAACATGGCTGAACTAATTCCCCATCCTTTCGGCTCTCTGATTAAACGGATGTTTGCTGAATTGGAAACCACGGACTCAATTTTTGATTATCCTGCGAAGAAATTTTTTACAGGAATTTATGCTAAAGATTATTCTGTAAAATTTCATGGTAAAAATTCTTCCTCTCCACTTGGACCTGCTTCCGGACCTCAAACACAAATGGCACAAAATATTTTGCTGTCTTGGCTGGGAGGTTCCAGGATCATGGAGCTCAAGACTGTGCAGGTGCTGGATGAACTGGAAATTCCTCGTCCGTGCATTGACATGCAGACCGTAGGCTACAATGTTGAGTGGTCACAGGAATTAAGAGTAGAGCAGTCACTGCACGAGTATGTCAAAGGCGCAATGCTGATTCAAATCCTGCAGGCTAGCGGGAAACTTGAGCTGACAGCAAACTTTGGAGATGTGCTTTACGATATGAGTGTCGGATATGATCTTGAGGGAATCAAGTCTGAGAAAGTTAGTGTGTTTATCAAGAAAATGAAGGATGCTTCCGAAGTCGTTGAACATTACCGCAAACAAATTCCGGAACAGTACAGGCAATACAGGGAGCTGGATTTTCAAACAAAACTTTCCGACACACTGACCTTAAGCACTTTCCATGGCTGTCCTCCCGATGAAATTGAAAAAATCATTGATTATCTTTTCCATCAGCATGGCTTGAACTGCATCATCAAACTCAATCCAACACTGCTTGGCAAAGAAAAAGTGCAGCGCCTGCTCAACGAAATGATGGGTTACAAGGACATTACTGTTCCAGATGAAGCATTTGAAAATGATACAACATGGGAACAGGCACAAGGATTTGTGGAGCGCCTCGGTCAAACAGCAAAATCGCTTGGACTTGGATTTGGTGTCAAATTTAACAATACGCTGATTGTGGAAAACCGTCGTGATTTCTTTCCGGAAACAGAAAAAGTTATGTATCTTTCCGGAACTCCTCTGCATGTATTGGGAATCAATCTGGTACAGCAATTCCGGGAAAGATTTGGAGACGAGTTCCCCATTTCATTCTCTGCCGGAATTGACAAAACCAACTTTGCTGACGCCATTGCCTTAGGGTTCACGCCAATTACAGTTTGCAGCGATTTACTGAAAGTCGGCGGATACAGCCGCAGCAGCGCATATTTCAAGGAGCTAAACTCACGCATGGACAAGCTGAATGTAAGTGACATTGAAAGCTACATTCTCAAAGCTTATGGAAATGCCGAACAGGCACTGGATGACATTGGTTTGGGTTCCGGAAATGCTTCCGGTAATGTTTTCAGGGAAGCACTCAAGGAGTCCGAAAGTCCCTTTGACTTCAGAGCTCTCCGGAAGATTTCAGGAAATGAAATTGCAGACAAACTGCTTTCTGAGGTTAAGCTGCTGAACACCAAAACTTATGTGGAACAGGTTAGCGAGCACGCCCGCTATTGTTTTGAGAAAAATTCTACACCGCCAAAGAAAGTTGGAAGCATGCTTGAATTATTCGACTGCCTGACCTGTGATAAATGCATTCCCGTCTGCCCGAATGACGCTAATTTCGCACTGCAAATTCCCCCAGACGAAACAGAAGTTCTGGTGTTTGAGCAGGATAATGATCGATGGTCCGTCAATGAGAGGAAAACACTGAAACTGGAAAAGAAATACCAGATAGGAAACTTCGCGGATTTTTGCAATGAATGTGGGAACTGTGACATTTTCTGTCCTGAAGACGGCGGACCGTTTGTGCTCAAACCAAGATTTTTTGGATCCCTTGAATCTTTTCAAAACTTCAGCAGTCATGATGGGTTTTTTATTGAAAATAAAAAAGACACAGAAACCGTCTGTGCACGATTTGACGGTCAAGAATATCACCTGTCAATTAATGGTGACTCCGCCAACTATTCCGGGCCGGATTTTAACATCAGTTTTTCCATAGGCGATCCGGAAAACACCATTTCAGGAAAGGCAAAAAGTAGTGTAAATTTTGAAAATTATGAGATAATGCGAATGATGAGAACTGCTGTTACAGGTTCAGGCAGCGTAACTTACTCCAGTTTCTTGTAGTATTATTTTGTCAGTCAGCTTACGTAAATTTAGCTGGTCTCTGAGTACATGGTTAAGTCTGATTTGTTATCACACTCACAATGAGATGAATTATGTTAGCCAAATCACGAGTAGCAGCGATCCTGCCTGTTGTTGATCTGGAGGGGGCAAGGAAATTTTACGAGGATAAACTTGGACTTCAGGCCGGCGATTCGCCTGGAGGAGTTATGTTTGAATGTGGCCGGGGAACCCAGCTGGTACTGTATCAGCGGGACACACCCACAAAAGCTGATCACACAGCAGCAGGCTGGGAGGTTGATGATGTTGAAAAGGTTGTGCATGACCTTCGGGAAAAGGGCGTTGTCTTTGAAAAATATGACATGACTGACGAGAGTGGCATTGCTACAATGGGTGGCGTAAAAGGGGCATGGTTCAAGGATCCTGAAGGTAACATCCTGTCTGTGGTTCAATTTGAGTGAATTGCCCTGAACAGTATGTCATACGATGTAAGACTAGCTGCAAAACTTGATGAATATTTTGAAGGGCGTGAGGATGTTGAAGTCAGGAAAATGTTTGGAGGCCTGTGTTACATGCTTTCAAGCCACATGTGTTGTGGGATCATTGGGGAAACTCTGATTGCCCGTGTCGGCCCTGATTCCTACTCTGACTGTTTAGCAAAACAGCATGTCAAAGAAATGGATTTTACAGGCAAAGCCATGAAAGGAATGGTTTGCGTTTCTCCTGATGGAATTAAGCAGGATTCTGAGTTAGCTGCGTGGTTGGGATTTTGTGAAAAATTTGTGAAGACTCTTCCGCCAAAAAAACAAAAAGATAAAAAATAACACATTTCAATTCAAATCTTAAACATAGATGAGCGCATGATTTGCTATTTGCAAAATAAGGAGAAGTATGGAATTTAAGTTAAACGGAAATACAATTCCGTATGAAGGTGATCCGGAAATGTCACTGATGACATATTTGAGGGATGAAGAGGGAATTATTTCACCCAAGGACGGCTGCGCTCCTGAAGGAGTATGCGGATGTTGTACCGTATTGATGGACGGAAATCCTCTCAAAGCATGCATCGCGCCGATGAGACGCATTGAAGGAAAAGAAATCGTCACAATGGAGGGACTTGATGAAGACAAAAAAGAAACTGTTGTAAAGGCATTCGCAAAAGAGGGTGGACTGCAGTGCGGATTCTGTACTCCAGGAATCATCATGAAAATCTGGCCCCTGTTCAATCAGCCATTTTTGACAGAAAAGGAAGTTGACAAGGCATTGAACAGCAACTTATGCCGCTGCACAGGCTACAAAAAAATTACCAAATCATGTCTGGCTGCGGCAGAAGCACTGCGAAACAATGGAGACTATGTACTTCCAGAATACAGCGGCAAAGTTGGAGAGAGCCTGCCGAAATATGATTCACTGAGGCTGGCAACCGGTGAAGCGCCTTATGTGGCAGATTTGAAGGTTGACGGGATGGTGCACGGCGCCTTGAAATTCAGTGAACATCCCAGGGCAAAAGTTCTGAAAATCAACACTGCCAATGCAGAAAAAATGGATGGCGTACTGAGTGTTTTTACTGCCGATGATATTCCCGGTGAAAGATTCACAGGCCTGATTGTCCAGGATTGGCCCTTGATGGTAAAAGAAGGAGAAACAACACGCTATGTGGGAGATATACTGGCTGGGGTTGTCGCGGAAACAGAAAAAAATGCACGTGATGCTGCTGCCTTGATTGAAGTGGAGTATGAGGTACTGACACCCGTTATCGATGCTTCTGAGGCTCTGAAAGATAAAAGTCCAAAAATACATGAAAGCGGCAACCTGCTTTCTACCACTGAAATAAAAAGGGGGGACTGCATTAAGGCAGAGAAAGAAAGTGCTTTTGTCTCAAAAGGCACATACAAAACACAGCGTATCGAACATGCATTCATGGAGCTTGAGTGCTGTGTGGCAAAACCTCTGGGAGATGGAATTGAAGTCTATTCACAGGGCCAGGGAGTTTATGAAGACAGGAACAGCATCAGTAAGATTCTAGGACTCCCCCTGGAAAAAGTATCTGTTTCATTGATGCCGAATGGTGGGGCATTTGGCGGGAAGGAGGATATTTCAGTGCAGGGCCACGCCTCTTTGTTTGCTTACCTGCTGCAGCTTCCTGTACGGGTTATACTGACTCGTCCGGAATCACTGCTTATGCATCCCAAGCGTCATCCGATGTCAATGGAAATGTCGATGGGTTGTGATAAACAAGGTAAGATGACATTTGTCAAGGCAGACATCATCGGAGACACAGGGGCATACGCTTCGGTAGGAATGAAAGTACTGGAGCGCGCTGCCGGACATGCTACCAGTGTCTATTCCATTCCTGCGGTTGAAATCCTGAGTCGTGCAGCTTACACAAACAATGTCCCCTGCGGCGCCATGCGTGGATTTGGTGTGAATCAAATAAATTTTGCAGTTGAAAGCTGTCTTGATGAATTATGTGAAAAAGGCGGATTTGACCGCTGGCAAATACGCTACGACAACACCCTCAAACCAGGAGACCGAACCTCAACTGGTCAGAAAATTACTTCCGGAATTGGAATTCAGAAAACTTTGCTGGCCGTGAAAGAGCAATTTCAAAACGCAAAATATGCCGGAATTGCGTGCGGCATGAAGAACACTGGAATCGGTAACGGTGTGGCAGATGAGGGCAAGGTGAAAGTGGTTATTGATTCTCCCACAAAAATTACAATTCATCATGGCTGGACGGAAATGGGGCAGGGAGTTTTCACCATGGCCGTTCAGTTTTTGTGTGAAGCAACAGGACTCAACCCTGATTTAATCTCAGTCAAGGTTGATACATCAAAGGAGGCTCCAGCAGGAATGACAACTGCTTCACGTGGGACTTCAATAATCGGAAACAGTGTTTTGGATGCCGGAGCAAAACTTAAGGCTGATCTTGAAACACACTCGCTCGAAAAATTAGTGGGACGTGAATATGAGGGAGAATGGAAATGCGACTGGACAACATCGATTGAGTCAGAAACAGATGAACCTCAGACGCATTATTCTTACAGCTATGCCACTCAGGTTGTCACTCTGGACGAATCCGGAAAAGTGGACACCGTTTACGCGGCACATGATGCTGGAAGAATTATCAATCCTGTTTTATTTGAAGGACAGCTTGAAGGCTCTGTTCACATGGGACTGGGATACGCACTTTCCGAAAATTTTGAAATGCAGGAAGGCCGACCAAAGCATTTGAAGCTGGGTAAACTGGGTATGATCCGGGCTGCATCAACTCCTAAGATCGTTGTTATTGGTGTTGAGGAGCCTGATGAATTCGGTCCATGTGGAGCAAAGGGAGTAGGAGAGATAGGTCTTGTGCCTACTGCTTCAGCAGTGTCAAACGCGTTTTTCCAATATAATGGAGAACGCCAAAATGAATTGCCCCTGAAGAAAATGACAGCAAAGTCTGCTGCCGCATGATGGAAAAACACAAACTTATCATTTTTGCCTTGGGCGGAAATGAAATTTCCCCGGTAGAAGTTGATCCAAAAACAGGAAAGCTGATCCCACAGGATTTGCCCACACAGTGGAAACGCACAGCCGAAACATGTGAAATAATTGCTGATTTTATAAAAGAAAATCAGGATTACTATTATGTCGTGACCCACGGCAACGGACCCCAGATCGGTAACATTCTTCTACGTTCTGAGTATTCAAGCAAGTATCTTCATAAAATTCCGCTTGATGTCTGCGGGGCCGATTCCCAGGGAGCGCTGGGGTACATGCTGGCCCAGCTTTCCAACTCACTGCAGGTCAGGGGACTGGAAATCCATACCGCGGAAATAATTACTCAGGTCATTGTTGATTCAGACGATCCTGCCTTTGTGAATCCCAGCAAATTCATTGGCCCTCCGCTTACAAAAAAAGAAGCTTCCGGATTAATGAAAAAAAACCCGGACTATTGTGCAAAATTTTATAAAAACGCGGATAGTTCTGAAAGTTCTGTCCCGGAATCATTCTCAGCTGCTGAGGAGAAAATCCGGAACCAGCAGGAAATCTGGCGAAGAGTTGTTCCTTCACCTGTGCCAAAGGGCATAGTGGAAATTGATATGATAGAAGCCTGCTATTTATCCGGAAATATTCCAATTGCGGTCGGAGGTGGAGGAATTCCTGTGGTGAATGTTATACCGAATCAGAATGATGATGGCGAAACTTATGAATGCAATTATGGCATTTCCTACAACCGCAGAGTTCCGGAAAACAAAAAACCTGCCGCAATTTTCAAGGGCGTTGAGGGTGTAATTGATAAAGATCTGGCATCAAGTCTGCTGGCACGCATGATTATGGAACGAGCACAAACACGCGAGCATGAACTGGAGGTTGAACTGGTAATATTAACCAACATTGATGGTGTTAAAATCAATTATCAGCAGCCAAATGAAAAAAGCCTGTCTGAGTTATCGTTGAAGGAAACTACTGAACTGTATGAGTCCGGAGTGTTTCCGGAAGGCAGTATGGGGCCAAAAATAAAAGCAATGATTGATTTTTTAAACTGTGGAGGTAAAAGGTCCTATATCACCAAAGTGGACATGCTTCAGCAAACGATATCCGGAGACGCAGGAACAAGATTCATTAATTGAATATGTAAAAACTTTATTAAAATACCGTGTGATGGATTTTGAATGATCAAATGCACATCAAATGATTCTCAACAAATGATTAATATTTTATGAACGAATTCGAACAATATATTTCAAACATAAAAAACACTGACGCCAGTCTTTTTCAAAAAGACATACTGCTCACTTGGGAAAGTTCTGTTGATGAACTGAAAACCGTTTTGAATATTGCAGACGTGTTAAAATATCTGCACACCAACAACATTTCCGCAAAGCTGTTTGAGTCCGGAATTGCGGTTTCACTTTTCAGGGACAATTCCACACGTACCAGATTTTCTTTTACTTCTGCATCAGACCTGCTCGGCTTGAGTGTACAGGACCTTGATGAAGGTAAATCACAAATTGCGCATGGAGAAACTGTGCGTGAAACTGCCAACATGATTTCTTTTTTATCTGAAGTAATTGGAATCAGAGACGACATGTATCTTGGCGCAGGCAACGCTTATATGCGTGAAGTCGGAGAGGCCATTGACCAGGGCAAAGCTGAGGGGGTTTTGAATCAACGTCCAGCACTGGTCAATCTGCAGAGTGACATGGATCATCCTACTCAATCAATGGCTGACTTTCTGCATTTGACTCACCATTTTGCTACCGCTGATGGAAGCTCCAGTATTGAAAATTTGCGTGGAAAGAAAATTGCCATGACCTGGGCCTACTCACCAAGTTACGGCAAGCCGTTGTCTGTACCACAGGGTGTGATTGCCTTGATGTCCCGCTTTGGTATGGAGGTCTCGCTGGCATATCCGGAAGGCTATGATCTTATTCCGGAGATAGTGGAAACCGCGGGTACATTTGCTGAGGAAAGCGGTGGTTCGTTTAATGTCTGCAACTCAATGGATGAAGCATTCCAAAATGCTGATATTGTGTATCCAAAAAGCTGGGCGCCATACAAAGTAATGGAACAAAGAACAGAACTATTGCGGCAGCAGGACACACAAGGATTGAATGATCTGGAAAAAAGTTGTCTTGAGCAAAACGCTCTGTATAAAGACTGGGAGTGTAATGAACAAAAGATGTTGCTCACAAAAGACGGTGAAGCGCTTTACATGCATTGTCTTCCTGCCGACATCAGCAGCGTATCCTGCAATCTGGGAGAAGTATCTGCAGGAGTATTTGAAAAATACAGAACTGAAACCTACATTGAAGCAGGATATAAACCCTTCATTATCGCTGCAATGATCCTGGCAAACCGTTTTGAAAATCCGTCAGAAGCACTGGACTACCTGAGGCGCCGGAATCAAAAACGAATTCATACTTGAACACTACACTGTAAAATACAGTAATAAACACAGACTGGATTGTACAAAATGTGTCTGAGTATTTACGCATTTTAAAGGGTTCAGGTCTGAAAAAACTTATTTCCTAAGTACTATAGAGGAGAAACAAATGAATAATTTAGATCAAAAAATTTCAGCTCTCAGCTTAAAATATCTGCCTTTGGCAGAAGAACTGCTGAAGGAGGCAATCAGAATTCCTGCAGATTATGTGGACAAGCCTGTAGACCAGGGAGGCGATCCAAACTGCGGACTGAGCAATCATGAAGGTCCACGGCTGAAATACCTGAAAAAGCGAATAGCTGAAATTGATGCTGTAAACAGTCCGGAAGATGTCTGGTTTGATGAATACGGCAACCTGGTTTGGACTGTCAATGACACTGAAGATGGAATTCCTGATGAAGAAAAGCGGATCATTTATTTTGACGGTCACACTGATACAGTGCGTGCGCTGCGGGACCAATGGCGCCATAAAACGGACGGCAGCCTTGATGCTTACGATGGCGTGCTGAAACCAAATGGACTGTCCCGTGATTTTCTCCGCGGCGAACTTGGATACCTTCCTCCGGATGACGAATGGGATAATTTGATATTTGGAAGAGGTTCCGCTGACCAACTGGGAGGAGTGATTTCACAAATTATTGCCACCAAAATTGCCCTGGAACTAGTCGAAGACGGCGCACTCAAAGGAACAATCATCAGGGCTTACGCCACAACTGCTGAAGAAGACAACGACGGAGCCGGCCCGATGTATTTGATGAATAAAGTTTTGCCCGGAGCAGGTGCTGAATTGGTTCCGGACGTGGTGATTCTTTCAGAAGGCACCGGAGATGCAGGCAAGGGGGCGCTGGGAATATATCGCGGACAGCGCGGACGCATGCAGATTGAAGTAACTGTCACAGGACGTTCCTGTCACGGCTCCATGCCCTGGGAAGGTTTGAACCCTCTGGAATTCGGCAGCGCAATCATTACTGAAGCCGCACAACGATACAATGACCGTGAAGGATTCAAAGACGATCCATTTTTAGGTCATGGTACGCGTACCGCGTCTTTGGCAAAACTTGACACACCAAGTGATTGCGCTGTCCCGGATCGTTTCACATTTCGTTTTGACAGACGCCTGACTGTTGGTGAAAATCCTGATGACGCAGTGGCTGATATTGACGGCTTTGAATCGGTAAAAAATGCTCGTGATGCAGGACTCTCCGTTGATGTCGCGGTACCTGTTTATGAGGAGCTGACATGGAACAACTATCGCCCCGGGAATAAGCAGATTTACATGGGCTGGGCTACTCCGGAAGATCATCCTGCAATACAGACTGCAGCTGAAGTATATAAGATGGTGGTTTCTCCAAATGTGGGAACAGAAGATGAAACAGAAGGAACTCTTCGAAAAGAACCCAGAATAGATCGTTGGATTTTTTCAACAGACGGTGTAGGTTTCCCTGTTCCGGAAGAAAATTCAGAAATAAACATATCAGAAAGAAAAGACTGGGTTCACGCCGGTGCTTACAAACATCCCCCAATGTTTGGCTTTGGACCCGGAATTGAGCAAAACACTCATAAAATCGGTGAATGTACAGATAAGCGGGAGCTGCGATTGGCCATTGCCTTCATGGCCAGATTTCCAAGTGTATATGCCGCTACTTAAAAAGGGCAATTTTAAGCGCTTGCTAAAATCCACGCAATGGCATTTCAGGAGAACGCTGCAGCCAGTTCCATTCCGGATAATCGGCGCTCCCTTCTATGAGATGCATCGTGTAGGCATGGCGTGTGCGGTTGGAACGATTTGCATAGCTCATGTGGGGCAATAATCCATGCAGTATTACCATTGTTCCTGCTTTTACTTCCAAAGGGATAAGTCTTGATATATCCCAGGGCGAATCATTGAAAATTTCCATCTCTGTTCCATCTCCGTTTTTGTTGCGGAAGAATCGAGATTTTAAGTCGTTTCTGTGTCCACCAGGGATAGTCCACATGCAGCCGTTCTCCACGGAAGCATCTTCCAATGCAAACCAAAATCCTTTCACGCTTAGGGGGTCTGTGAAGAGAAATGTGGCGTCCTGATGACAGACAACTTCTCCTCCAATTTTTGGCTGTTTGAAAATGTACATTGACTGCAGAATCCTGGGATCTTCAAAACCAATATCTTTTGCAACAGCAGCAAGTTCTGCTGTCCTGGAAAAATTCTCAAAAACATCATCAAGGTCATGCATTGCGTGACCGATCTTATTAATTGAAAACTCCTTTTGCTGCTTTAACTCGCCATTTTCGTCAAAGGCTTCTTCCTCAAAAAAGCAGCGTATTTTATCGCCGGATTCCAGGAAAAAGCGATCCGAATGCCTTGTCTGTTCATTTGTGGTGAAGATTGAGACCGATTCAGAGGGATCGAATTCATTGACGATTTCTGAGGCTCGAATGCGCAATTTTTCGCATGATTCCTGTGAAACAAAGTCTTCCAAAACTAAAAATCCATTTTCTTCAAAAAACTTAATCTGGCTTTGTGTCAATAACATAGTTTCCTTGAAAATAAAGCCCACATATAGTACACTTTCCGCTCAGGAAAATTGTTGCTGTGCAAAGCAATTATCCTTCATAGTGTTAAGAATTTTTTTAGAGTTTATTTGAATTATAACCCTCTTACCGTATGCTGCTTGAAGGACTCAAACTAATGATTGTAGGCATGGCGACAGTCATGCTTTTCCTGCTGTTGATGATTGTTTGCATTGAATGGGTAAAATACTTTACGCGAAATTTCACTTTAAACCAGCAGCAAAGGCTCCATGAAAGTCGAAAATTAGAATTATCTGCACAAGAAACTGCTCTATCTACCGATGTGCCAATCGAGGTTTTTGCCGCTGCAATTGCATCTTATGAATCGGCTGATGATACCTCATAACTGATTGTACTGTATCATATAAAAACTAAACTCAAAGGAAAAACATCATGGCAAAGAAACGAATTGAATTTATGGATACTTCATTCCGAGATGGATTCCAATCTGTCTTTGGAGCACGTGTTGCCACAAAAGATTTCCTGCCGGCATTAGAAGCCGCTGTGGAAGCGGGAATGCAATACTTTGAAGCAGGAGGTGGAGCCCGATTCCAAAGTCTGTTTTTTTATTGCAACGAATCTGCTTTTGACATGATGGACGCATTCAGAGAGACGGTTGGGGCTGATGCAGATTTACAAACACTTGCCCGTGGTATCAATGTGGTGGCACTCAGTCAGCAGCCAAGGGACATGATAGATCTGCATGCCAAAATGTTTAAAAAACACGGAATTACTACCATTCGTAATTTTGATGCATTGAACGATTTGCGCAATCTCAAATATTCAGCAGAACGCATCACCGCTCATGGTTTACATCACCAAATAGTGATTACAATGATGGATTTGCCTCCAGGATGTGAAGGGGCACATGATGCTGAATATTACCTGAATACTTTGCGCAATATTCTGGATTCGGATGTACCTTACGACTCAATCTGTTTCAAAGACGCAAGCGGTACAGCAAATCCAAGAAAAGTACATGATACAATTAAGGGAGCCAGAAAAATGGTTCCGGAAGGCACAATCCTGCACCTGCACACTCATGATACCGCTGGTGCTTCAGTCAGCCAGTATATGGGAGCAATTGAAGGAGGAATTGATCGTATTGATTTGGCCATGAGTCCTGTCAGCGGTGGAACAGGGCAGCCGGATATCCTTACCATGTGGCATGCCCTCAAGGGCACAGATTACACACTGGATATTGATCCGGATAAAATTATCAAAACGGAAGAAATTTTTGCTGATTGTTTTGAGGACTATTTTTTCCCTCCTGAGTCCCGTATGGTTTCCCCTCTTATTCCGTTTTCACCCATGCCTGGCGGCGCGTTGACTGCAAATACTATGATGATGCGTGATACAGGAACATTGCATCTTTTTCAGGATGTGATCAAGGAAATGTCAGAAGTGGTAAGGCTGGGAGGTTTTGGCGCATCGGTTACTCCTGTATCTCAATTCTATTTTCAGCAGGCCTATCTCAATGTCACTCTTGGAAAATGGAAAAAAATCAATCCTCAATACGGAAACATGGTACTGGGATATTTCGGCCGGACTCCTGTGGAACCTGATCCGGAAATTGTTAAGCTTGCTTCCGAACAACTTGACAAGCCTCCCTACAAAGATGATCCTCTGGAATTGTTGGAGCCCGGAATACCAAAAGCAGCAGAATTGCTGAAAAATAATAACTTGCCTGAAACTGATGAAAACCTTTTCATCGTCTCCAGCTGTGAAGAAAAAGGGATCGATTTCCTGCTTGGCAAGGGAAAAAACTCTATCCGGAAAAAATCGCAGCAAGCTGAAAAAGAAACACCTGCCGCTGCAAAAACCGCCGCGCCTACTTTGTCCAGGCCCATAGCCCCTGTTTCCGGAACACGCGATTACTCAATCACTGTTGATGGACGTGTTTATCAGGTTCAAGTCAGCTCCGGTGGAACTGTGGCTGCGGCTCCTGTTTCGGAAAGCGTATCTATCCCCCCGCCTGCTGCAAGCGCAACTTCTGTAACAGAAATCCCTGCTCCCACACCAGGAAATATCGTACGAGTGGAAGTTTCCGTTGGAGCGAACATCGTTAAAGATCAGACAATTTTGGTGATGGAAGCAATGAAAATGGAATCCGAAGTCAAGTCCCCCCAGCCCGGAGTTGTGCAGGCAATTCATGTTCAAGCAGGGGACACTGTTCAAACTGGAGATATTTTATTGTCTCTTGGGGAATGAAAAAATGAAAGACAGGTTTAAAGTGTATTCCTTTTGTTATTCCCCAGTACATTTCCCACGAAAATTTAAAAAATTTCTGATTCAGATATTCTCTGTTGTTTTCATTTTGTGTTTATCCGGAACAGTCGCTGCTCAATCCGGGGATGATCAAATAAAAATTGTGATGCCCACTGACGCGCGGGTGATACGCCTTGATGCAAAAATTGATCAGTGGGTCTTTGCCGGTGATACCCTGGCAGTGCTCAAGGATTCCAAAGGAGCAAAATTTAAGTTTCGTGCAGGAGTTTCAGGACAGCTTGTTTTTTGGCGACTGCAGTCCCACAAACATTATGGCAAAGGGGAAACGGTCGGAATCCTCAGGATTGCTCCGGTTATAGCAGAGGAAATGGAGAGTGGCGCTTCAGTTGTAGCATTACCATCATTCGATGAAATGCTGCTGAATCTCTTCAATTCAACCGGCACATCAGGTCTGATTCGTGGACAGGGGCTGGACTGGACGGAAGGCTTTGGTAGATTGATTATGATCGGAGTTGGACTTACCCTGCTATATTTAGGAATTCGCCGCCAGTTTGAACCTCTGCTGCTGGTACCAATCGGTTTTGGGGCAGTGCTTTCGAATATACCATTGGCAGGACTTTCTGAGCCAGGCGGCCTGCTGTTTTATATTTACGAAGTCGGAATATCCACCGGAATTTTCCCGTTGATTATTTTCATGGGAGTCGGCGCAATGACAGATTTCGGACCGATGCTGGCGAATCCCAAAACCGCATTGCTCGGAGGGGCCGCGCAGTTCGGAATTTTTGGAACATTACTGGGCGCGCTGGCGCTGAATGCAATCCCGGGAATAGACTTTTCCCTCCGTGACGCAGCATCCATCGGCATAATCGGCGGTGCTGACGGACCCACAGCCATATTCCTTGCCAGCCAGCTTTCACCCCGTCTGCTTGGATCAATTGCCATTGCAGCCTATTCCTATATGGCTCTGGTTCCCTTAATTCAACCACCTATCATGCGTTGGCTGACTTCCCAAAAAGAAAGGGAAATTGAAATGACCCAGCTGCGTTATGTTTCAACGAGGGAAAAAATATTATTTCCACTGGTTACGTTGACTCTATGTGCTTTGCTGTTACCTTCAGCAGCACCTTTGATAGGAATGTTCATGTTTGGTAACCTGGCCAAGGAATGCGGAGTGATTAAACGACTTTCGGACACTATTCAAAAATCACTGATTAATATTGTCACCATTTTTCTAGGACTTAGTGTGGGGAGCAAACTTGCCGCGGGAGAATTCCTGAACATCGAAACCGTAGGCATTCTCATCTTGGGAGTAATTGCCTTTTCAGTGGGAACGGCGACAGGAGTTTTGATGGCAAAATTAATGAATAATCTTTCTTCTGCGGCAATCAATCCGCTGATTGGGGCAGCCGGAGTTTCGGCAGTACCCATGGCAGCACGGGTTGTGAACCAGGTAGGTCTAAAAGCCAATTCACAAAATCATCTGCTGATGCATGCCATGGGACCAAATGTGTCCGGTGTGATCGGTTCTGCTGTAGCAGCAGGTGTTTTGCTGGCCATGCTTTGACAGCACTAAATCACAGAACATGTTAAGTTACTCTACCAGTTGTATATAGATTCGTCCCCTCAAGCCTCCAGACTGTAGGCAGTCTCGCTGTGCACGGTCAAATCTAGCCCGGTGCTCTCACTCTCTTCATCGACACGCAGGTCCCCGAGGAGCATTCGCATGACCGCTAGGATGATTAGCGTCAGCACGACGGCGAAGACCGCAGTGAAGATGATGCTCTGGAACTGGATCAATACCTGGCCTCCCCAGCCCGCATCCGTCGCCGCGAAGTCAGCGATGAACAACCCGCTTGCCAGCGCGCCCCAGGCGCCTCCAATCCCGTGGACACCAAAGACATCGAGCGAATCGTCATAGCCAACTGCCGGCTTCAATACCGTGACTGCCAGGTAGCAGAGAATACCGGCACCGGCGCCGACCAGGATCGAACCTCCCGGGCCCACGCTCGCGCAGGCCGGAGTGATGGCGACGAGACCGGCGACAGCCGCAGTCGCAGCGCCCAGCACCGTCGGCTTTCCGCGATGCGCCCATTCGATGAAAACCCAGACCAACACCGCAGTGGCGGTCGCAGTCTGTGTGGTGAGGAAGGCAAGGCCTGCCGTACCGTCGGCGGCGAGCTCGCTGCCCGCATTGAAACCAAACCAGCCGACCCATAGAAGTGCAGCGCCTACCATCGTAAGCGGCAGGTTGTGCGGAATCATGGGCTCATGGCCGTACCCTTTGCGCTTGCCGAGGAAGTAAGCGGCAGCGAGAGCAGAAAAGCCACTCGACATATGGACTACGAGACCGCCGGCAAAGTCGATGGCGCCCCATTGTGAGATCATGCCGCCGCCCCAGACCATGTGAGCCAGGGGGGCGTAGACCACTAGGACCCAGACGGCAATGAACACCATGTATGGACCGAAGCGCATGCGCTCGGCGAAGGCGCCCAACATAAGGGCTGGTGTAATGATCGCGAACATCCCCTGGAACATGACGAAAACGTAGGTCGGGATCGTACCCGACACCGAGTCCGGGGTGATCCCAGCAAGAAGGAAGTGATCGAAATTTCCGACGAATTTACCTTCGCCGCCGAACGACCAACTGTAGCCCACGACGACCCAGAGGACGCCGATCAGCCCAGCAGAAATCAGGCACTGCATGAGCACCGAGAGCACGTTCTTGCTTCGGACGAGTCCGCCATAGAAGAGTGCCAGTCCTGGAAGGGTCATCATCAACACCAGGGCAGAACTGGTTAACATCCAGGCGGTGTCTCCGGAGTTAACTGTTTCCTCGGCCTCTTGGGCCAAGGCACTGAGTGGTCCCAACAAGAGACCCGTGAGCACGGAACACCTGAGGATTCTTTTGTTTATGCTGTCCAGTACATATTTAATTTTTACTGAAAATTTCATTTCATCTCCTTTGTATTTAATTCAAGTAATTATTAACAATTATCAAAGTGCTTCATTTCCGGTTTGACCTGTACGTATACGGATGACTTGCGCGACATCATAAACAAATATTTTCCCGTCCCCGATTTTGCCGGTTTTCGCATTTTGCTCGATAGTTTCAATCACCGAAGCAACTTTCTCCTCAGAAACAATAATTTCAATTTTTGTCTTGGGAATAAAATCCACTTCGTACTCTGCACCCCTGTATAATTCAGTGTGTCCTTTTTGCTGACCAAACCCTTTGACCTCTGAAACAGTCATGCCGACATTTCCAATCTCAGCCAATCCCTGCTTCACATCTTCAAGCTTAAAGGGTTTGATAATCGCTTCTATTTTTTGCATAGCCTTCCTTTTTTGAATAATTAACTATAAAATTAAAGTTTACCAGCCTTTACCTGACTCAAAGACTATGCCAGTAATGTTTATTCTCACTATTATTTTATATATTATTGATATTATATGATAATTTACATAATTAGAATTTGTCGAATGTAAACGCGGATATTCATGTTGCCTAATTATTATGCAGTAAAATAACCTGATGATTAATATTTAATCAGTTTATTGCAGACATGAAAAACAATGTTTTTTATAAGAAAAATTCGTAATAAAATTTTATGATGTATTTTGACCATACAGCTATTTCATTTGATAATATTTAGAAAATGTTGTAGCCTGATGTGTTTCACTAGACATTTATCCTGTATTTTAAACAAACAGCAGGGGCTAGTTTGATGCCTCTGTGATACTTGACAACCTCAGCTTAATCAGGAGACACATGAATTCAATTTCAATAACCGGAAAAATGCATCCGGGATTTGACAAAATACTGACAGAAGACGCTCAGAACTTTCTTCTCAAACTGCATCAAAGATTTAACGGCACTAGAAAATCTCTTTTGGAACGCCGTACGGAAATTCATAGCAAAATCCTGTCCGGAGAAAATCCGATATTTTTGAAAGCAACAGAATCTGTCCGGAATGCAGACTGGCAAGCGGATCCTGTTCCGGAGGATCTGCTCGATCGCCGTTGCGAAATTACCGGTCCTGCTGAAGCAAAGATGATGATAAACGCGCTTAATTCCGGAGCAACAATTTTTATGGCAGATCTGGAGGATTCGATTACACCAAGCTGGTTCAATCAAATCCAGGGACAGCAGAACTTAGTTGATGCATACGAACGAACACTGGAATTCACAAGTCCGGAAGGCAAGGAATACCGTCTCAACGAGAAAGGACTGGCCACGCTTATTGTACGTCCACGTGGATGGCACCTTGATGAAAAGCACATCCAGATAGATGGAGAAGCTGCTTCCGGATCACTGGTGGACGCAGGTCTGTATTTGTTTCATAACATTAAACGCTCTTTGGAGAAAGGCACAGGACCGTATTTTTATCTGCCTAAACTGGAAAACCATCTGGAAGCACGGTTATGGGACGAGGTATTCACATTTTCTGAAGAAGAACTTGGTGTAAAAACAGGCACTATCAAAGCCACGGTTCTGCTGGAAACCATTTTAGCCGCGTTTGAAATGGAAGAAATCATTTATGAGTTGCGCAGGCATATGTCCGGAATCAACGCGGGACGCTGGGATTACATGTTCAGCGCAATCAAAAAGTTCCGGCATCTTCCGGAGTTTCTCTGGCCTGATAGAGCACAGGTCACCATGACTGCGCCACTGATGCGGGCTTATACTGAATTGCTTGTGAAGACTTGTCATACTCGTGGCACACTTGCAATCGGAGGTATGGCTGCTTTCATACCCAGCCGCCGTAACGCAGAAGTTAACCGGGTTGCCTTGGAAAAAGTTCGTCAGGATAAAGAGCGTGAAGCCAATGACGGTTTTGATGGTTCATGGGTAGCACATCCGGACCTTGTGCCGGTCTGTACTGATGTTTTCAGCAAAGCCTTTGAAGAAGGACGAGTTAACCAAATGCATCGTATGCGTGAGGATGTTGATATAACTTCAGAGATGCTGCTGGATTTTCAGATTCCCGGAGGCAAAATTACAGAGGCCGGATTGCGAAACAACATAAGTGTAGGCATTCAATATATATCAGCGTGGCTGCGAGGTACCGGCGCAGTGGCGATTTTTAACCTGATGGAAGACGCGGCGACTGCTGAAATCTCCAGATCGCAGGTTTGGCAGTGGTGCCATCATCCTGAAGGAAAGCTGGAAGACGGACGTCAAATCACCATTGAGATGGTAAAAAGCATGATTCCGGAAGAACTGGACAAAATCCGGGAGGCTTACGGAGATGCCTTTGATGAAGAGAAGACGAATCAGGCAACTGAATTGTTTCTGTCACTGGTAACCCAGGAAGAATTTGAGGAATTTCTTACAATCAGGGCCTACGATCAGCTGGACTAAATTAACTTACACACACTGTTTTGGCAGGTTGCAATGCGATCCGTATACCTTCTTTTAATAATGGCCATGCTGCTGGCAGCGTGTTCATCGGTAGAACCGGTCATGAGCAAGGCAGGGGTCATGACACATCCGGATTGCGCCAAGTTCAGCACCGAAGAAGCCGTGGCCACTTGCGAGGCTGGGTTGCGCCAGCGGGGAGGCGATTCACGATTCACCTTCGGTTTCGGTGTTAGTCGTCAGCTTTAGCTGAAAATTGCATTGTGATTAAATTGTTCAGGAATCAGTCATTCAATTTTCTTAAAAGCCAGTTTGCGGTGCGTAGCAGGCGGGCATCATCATTTTTTGCTCCCACAAGCTGTGTGCCGACCGGCATCCCGTTTTCACCCTGAAAAAGCGGTATGTTAAGCGCGGGGACACCGCAGAAGGTCCAGATGGTACAAAAAGACGGATCGCCGGTACTGTCCAGGCCAATGGGTGCCTCGCCTGGCACAGACGGAGTCAGAAGAGCATCATATACATTAAACAGTTCCGTAAGTACAACATCCATATTGGATTGTTGTGCCACGGCCTGATGGTAAGCAACCGCTGAATAATCTCTCCCGCGTTCAATTTGTCCACGCAAAGAATCACTTAATAAATTTTTTCCGGCTTCATATTCATTTTCATAATTGTAGGCTATGTCTGCTTCCATCACTATTTTATGGTGATCCAGCACATGACTGAATGCAGGTGATAACTCGATTTCTTCAATTTCCTCACCCAGTGTTTCACAAAGTTCCTGATGGGCATCCTGGCACATTTCATCGGCACGGTCCCATACCGGAGTTTTTACGAAACCAATTTTTGGAGGTATAGGAGGTTCTTCCACGGCAACTGATAACAGCAGCGGTGTGGCACGATGAGGTGTTGTTGCAGAGTCCATATCGTCATAACCGGCTAGCACCTGTGTAAGTAAAGCGACATCATCGATTGATCGTGCAATCACACCCAACTGGTCGAGGGGGTAGGATTGTTTGAGGACTCCAGTTCGTGGAATTATACCGTATGAAGGCTTGAA
>LUQO01000012.1 GCA_001627865.1 SAR324 cluster bacterium REDSEA-S27_B3 | reverse complement strand
CCTGAAAGGAGTGTTTGGTTTGTCGTAAACGGCCGCCAGGCCTTTTCTTTTCATAAAGTTTTTCCTCTTTAATTCACGCCATTTAAGACATAGTCAAATTCTTAGTGACTTCATAATATGTTTGTATAAGACCTTTCGATATACTTATCAATAAGCCGCGCTACTGATCGCAAATGGCGCATTTGACTAGTAATGCAATTTAAGAAAACTTGATTAAATTTGAGCTTAAGCGACCAATAACGTATTTTTTTTTACAAATCAGATGACTGTATACTAATTATTGATATACTCAACAGGTTTTTTATTTTTTTGTGTTTAATTTACATAGTATGCATTAAAGTTAACACAAAATTTGACTAATTTAATTCCATGCTTATGGGATAATTAAAGAAAACTTTTTCTGTTTATTATGGAAAAATTATTGAAAGAAAATTTAATATCAAGTACTGAAAATCAGGATAATAACAGTATTTCCACCCAAAAAAACTTTCGTTTTTTCGATAATCGTCAGAAGTACCTTCTATTTGTATCAACGTGCAGTGAAAAAGAGATCATTTCAAAGCGTGTGGGAAAAGAAATTTCGTTATTGAATCCTTCTCCACCAGCAGTCAGGGTCTTTGATGCAGGGATGGGAGATGGGACTTTACTTGCTTCTGTTCTGCGAAATCTGCATCAGAGGTTTTCTACTCTACCGTTTTATATTTCAGGAAAAGAAATCAGTCTTGAGGATGTCAGGCTTTGTTTGAGTAAAATGGGAGATCGATTGTTTGAGCACCCCTCCACTGTTTTGGTCTTTACTAACCTTTTCTACAATGAGGCCCCGTGGCTTAGACCAAAAAACCCAGTGCAGCAAATTCATTGATATGGAAAGAGTTGCCCCTTGAGGGGAATACATCTCATGATTTCAGTGAACAGTTAAATGGCCTGAGTGGTTTTCTTCAAAAAAACTGGAAGGCACGTCACAGTGAAAGAACAGGCAATCCGATTTATGATCACCCAACTGTGCTGGTTATTTACCGCAAGGATTATGGATTTCTTCTAATTCAAATCATTCCACGCAAACAAACTGCTTTTGCTGACTATGATCTGGTTATTGCTTCTCAACCATACCGTCTTAGAGTACCTGCTGAGTACAAAGTGGAAAAGGTTTTGTTACCCCTAACTAAAAGTCTTGGTAAAGGAGGAAGATTAGTTGGAGCTCAATCGGCAGGGAATGATCCTGGTATGGAAATACTCAAAAAAATATGGCCTGACGATGATCCATTCAGATTTAAACGTCACGATATTATGGATGTCCTGAAAAAAAAATTAGGAAAAGACAAAAGTCTCTACAATATCAAGCCGGGTTCTGATACCAGATCCATCTTTAAATATGAAATGCATTCCCTGCCAAGTGAGTTGGAATCGAGCATTGGTACTTCAACGCTTTTTGCCGCATGGAATGCAGCAATATATGTGGCCCAGATTGAAGATCAACGACTTGAAAAGGTGATGCAGAACAGAGATTATCTTGATGTGACTCGTGAAGTCCTGAGGAAACATGAAGGCTTATGGTTTTTTGATGAATCCTTCACTGTCTCAAGAAAAAATGATTAAGAATCCTTTTGTCTCTCATCTAAAGACCAGCTTGGTGCAAATATCTTTTGCAAATTCTCCCGGATGATATTTTAAAAAACTTTAAGTATCATTAAAGCGCATTCCCACCAATCATTTGACATTAAGCTGGTTTGCACATCACGAATTATGCAGACACTTCTTTATCAAAAAATTCATCACATCATCAGCTTAATTCCTTCAGGAAAAGTTGCTACATACGGCCAAATTGCGGAAATTGTAGGAGGGTGCACTGCACGAATGGTGGGGTATGCCACTTCAGCAGTTCCACAGGATTCTGATATTCCATGGCAGAGAGTAATCAATTACAAAGGAGGTGTAAGCCAGAGAAGCAGCGGACCCGGGGGATTACTTCAGCAAAAACTGCTGGAAGCAGAAGGCATTGAATTTGATCAGTTTGGCAGGACAGATTTGGAGCGCTATCGCTGGCAAGGTGAGTAAAAGTATTGCTGGAAAATTTCGCGTATTATGGGGACATTACTAAAATAGCGCGAAAGTCATTTACATTTGTCTTAGTCGGCCCCGGCGAAACCAAACCTCCAAGCTCAGAGAAAAAACTGTAGGAATCATTGTTTGAGAGATAAGTTGATGGATTCAAATCGATCTCTTTTGATTTTTTAAAACTTTCCGGTGAAATGAAGGCACCGGCATTATCTTCTGTTCCGTCTATTCCATCAGTATCACAGGCGATAGCCCAAATTCCCTTTTGTCCTCTCAATTCCTGCAAAAGCGAAAGCATGAACTCAGTGTTTGGTCCGCCGCGTCCGGAACCGTGAACGGTGACGCTGGTTTCGCCTCCGGAAAGTATTACTGCTGGAGGAGAAACAGGTGTTCCATTTTGCTGAATTTGCAGTGCTTTTTCTGCGTGCATTTTCGCTGCTTCCCGTGATTCACCTTCCAGGCTGTCACCAAGTATGAGTGGTGTCATTCCGGACTCACTCACAGTTTGAGCCGCAGCATGTAGAGACTGTTGCGGCGTGGCAATCAAATAGTTTTCTACATTTTTCAGACGGGGATCTCCAGGTTCTGGGGTTTCATCAGCTGCATCATTCAAATGTTTTAAGACTGACTTCGGTTCAGAAATGTAATATTTATTAAGAACATTCAACGCGTCATGAAAAGTGGAGGAATCTGCCACAGTTGGTCCTGATGCAATCACAGACAAGTCATCTCCCGGCACATCAGAAATTGCCAATGTTACCAGCCTGGCAGGGGCGCACGCCACGGCAAGCCTTCCACCTTTAATTGCAGAGAGATGTTTTCGGACACAGTTTATCTCATGAATCGTCGCCCCGCATTTTAGAAGTTTAGAGGTAATTTCCTGCTTTTCTTCCAATTGTAATCCAGGAGCAGGAAGCGACAGCAGCGAAGATCCTCCACCAGAAATCAGGCACAGTACGTTATCTTGCTCAGTCAGTCCGGAAGCAATTTCAAGCATTTTTGACGCTGCTTTCATGCCATTGTTATCAGGGACCGGATGCCCTGCTTCAACAATTTCTATCTGCTGACACTCTACTGCATGACCGTAACGGGTGATTACCAACCCTTCCAGTTTGCCGGTAATATGCTGTTCAACAACCCGTGCCATTTCAGCGGAGGCCTTGCCCGCGCCAAAAACCACAGTACGTGCGGAAAAATTAAATTTAGAAAGGAAGGGCGGAACACATTGACTGGGCTGTGCTGCGGCAACCGCTGTTTCAAACAGGGAATTAATGAATTTACGGGGATCCATTTATTTTCAGGCGTTCCATCATATAAACTGCAGGGTGGAGAATGCGCAGGTCGATATCGTTGCTTCGTAATCCTGCACGAATTTGGTAAAGGCATCCGGGATTTCCGGTGACAATTGAGGAGGCTCCGGGGTTGGCACTAAGTGTCTGGCGGACAGATTCGATTTTTCTTTCCAGCACAGCATTTGAAAGATCCGGCTGAACAAGATTATAAATCCCCCCTGAACCGCAGCACCAGTTTGATTCAGTGAGTGTAACCAAATTCACTCCCGGCAAACTGCTTAGAAGTTTTCGGGGATTTTCATCCACTTTCTGAGCATGCATCAAGTGACACGGCGCGTCGTAAAGAACCGTATCTTCTTCCTCCCTGAAGGGCAGTTTTTTTAGCTTTTCCGCGTATCTGGAAAGGAATTCAAGAACATCAATAATATTGTTTTCAAAGCCTCTCCAGTTTTTCTGTGCTTCAGCTGTGCCTTCAGCAAAAAGGTGATTATACTCTTTCAACTGAGCACCGCAGCCTGCTGCATTTGTGATGGTTGCGTCCAGATTACGCGGCTCGAACGCGGCAAGATTCTTTACTGCAAATTCTCTTGCAGTCTTCCTGTCACCGCTGTGAACATGCAGTGCGCCGCAGCAAACCTGATTTCCAGGAATCACCACTTCGCAGCCGATGTGGCGCAGCAGAGTCAATGTTGAATTATGAATCGCTTTTTCCGAAACATCCATGATGCATCCCGTGAACATTCCGACTTTTAAATTTGTTTGCTGAATTTGTGAATCGACTTTTTGACTTTCATGTGCCTGCAACGGTAAGAAATTTTTATCCGCGTGTTTTTGTTTGAAGGACTCACCTGAGCAGTCAGGTAGCAAATGCTGTTGAAAAACGAAGGATTTTGGAAGCAATTTGCCCACAAAAGTTTTTGTGATAAGTTTGGGTAGACCAAGGGCAGAGTATAATTTCAAAAGACGACTGGCGGCAATCATTAAAGCTGTGGAACGGAACAGGCCTTTCAGCAGCAAAGCTCTGGACAATCTTTCTTTAAGGCTTTGTGATTTGTTCTCCAGAATAATGCCTCGCGTTTTTTCCAGCAGTTCACCAAATGGCACACCAGAAGGACAAGCGCTTTCGCAGGCACGGCAATCGATGCAGCGGTTCAAGGGTTCAATCACTTGCGGCTTGAGTTCCAGTTCACCTTCCCACAGGCCACGCATTAAATAGAGACGGCCGCGAGGTGAATCTTTTTCATCAGCTAGTTCCCTGTAGGTAGGACAGCTGTCAAGACAGAGTCCGCAATGTACGCATTTGAGAATGTTGTCAAATTCCACATCCCGGAAAAGTGCTTTAGACGCAACAGTACTATTTTCTGAAACTTCAGTATTCATTAATCAAATTGCAAATTGTAATATGTGGAAAAAAACACACCTGATGGATCCAGATGATGTTTTAATCTCTGCGACAAAGAATACCCGTTGGCAACACCGAAACTGCCAAGAGCCTGATATGTACCTTCTTCTGCTGAACTGACCCAGCGAAGTTTGCTGTCAGAATGAGTCAGGCAGGATTTGATTTTTTCAAGAAGCTCCAGCTGTTCTTTTCCCCCGGTGCTATTGTGCATAAAATGAATATCACCTCCAGCGGGATGTACAACCATTTTGAAATTATCTTTACTGAATGTTTCAAAAGGAAAGTTCATTATTTCTTCAGATGGCAGTGTCGCAAAAATATGAAAGGAATTAACTTCCATACCTGCAGCGGCACGGATTGCCGTCATAAATCCCACAAACCTTTGCTCTCCTGGTGTGAATTTTTTTCCGGAAAAGGATTTGCCGTCAGGCAGTACCTGCAGAGGTTGATTGAAAACATCACTGATTTCGCTTTGAATCCGGTTTCTCTTTGAAATGTTTCCGGAATATCCGAGTCCCAATGACCAGCTTGAATCCGGAGTTGACACAGCCTGAATCCAGTCCAAAGGCATCCTTCGATGGAGCAGCTCTTTTACCTGAGTCAGCCACTCTTTGTTTTTGAATATTCCATACATGCCATGCGGTTCAACAGGACGTGGCAACACCTTAAAATTGATTGCTGTAATAACACCAAATCCTCCAAGACTTCCAAGCATCATTCTTGTCAAATCGTAGCCGGAAACATTTTTTACAACTTTGCCCCCGGCCTGTACAATTTCCCCTTTTCCGTTTATGTATTCAATTCCTATCATGCAGTCACGGAGTCCGCCCATAAACATGCGGTTTGGGCCAAAATCGTTGCAGGCAACCATTGAGCCCACACATGAATCGGAATACCACGGATTCACAGGAAGGAGCATATTCCTTTCACCAAGCATTTCCTGTAAAGTCCGGATGCTCATCCCAGCTTCAACACCAACGACCATGTCTTCCGGATCAAAAAAGCGGGTTTTGTTCAGGTTTTTAAGTGAGAGGATGTCTGAGGGTATTTCATTTGAGTTTCCGGATGCAGTGGTCAGAGTACGGGAACAATTGCCGCACATCCGGAATACTTCCTGTGACTCAATTCGTGAAGACACCCAGCTTTGTATTTCCTGCAGAGAGCCAGGTTCAAATCTGCTCATACGGCAATTCCGGATTTTGCTGCCACAATTTTTGTTTTATCCAAAACAGCAGTACTTTTGGGGGGAGTACCGCTTTTTGATTCAGCACAGCGTCCTGGCTGCGGGAAAAGCTTTCCGGGATTGAGCAGATTTTCCGGATTAAAAAACGTTCGCACATTTTGCATGTTTTCCAGTGAATTACCTGAGTAAAGCTCTGACATCCACTCTGCCTTTTCAAGGCCGATACCATGTTCCCCGGACAACGCACCTCCATGACGGATGCAGGAAGATAGAATTTCTTCACCAATCAGATGCGACTTTTCCACCTCTTCCGGATTTTCATAATTGTATAGAATCAGAGGATGAAGGTTGCCATCTCCAGCGTGAAAAACATTTGCAACAGTCAAACCATGTTTTTTGCCGATCTGCGTAATTTCATCCAATACTTCCGGGAGTTTGCTTCTGGGTATCACTCCGTCCTGTACATAGTAGCTTGGGGATATTTGTCCGATCGCTCCAAAAGCCTCTTTGCGAGCACGCCATATTTTGGCACGTTCGGCTTCATCCCTTGCACGACTGACTTTAGTGGCTCCGGACTCTTTCAGCAGATTTTCAACTACCCTGGCTTCTTCATCAAGCCCATCAATTAAACCATCCAGTTCAACAATCAATACAGCTTCAGCATCAAGAGGGAATCCCGGCTTCAGCGCTTTTTCAACCGCGGCAATGGTTATTTTGTCCAGCATTTCCATGGCCGCTGGGATTATCCCCTGGCGAATAATGCTGGAAACAGATTCACATGCTTCCCTCACTGAAGAGTATATGCCCAGCAGCGTGACCGCTTTTTCGGGATTTGGAGTGAGCCGGCAAATGATTTTGGTGATGATGGCAAAAGTCCCTTCTGAACCAGTCATCAAACCAAGTAAATCCGGGCCAGGCATCCCAAGATGTTTCCCG
Source organism: SAR324 cluster bacterium REDSEA-S27_B3 (assembly GCA_001627865.1). Classification (GTDB taxonomy): domain Bacteria; phylum SAR324; class SAR324; order SAR324; family NAC60-12; genus Arctic96AD-7. The sequence continues at coordinate 60,084 of LUQO01000012.1, read as the reverse complement.
CCGAGTGTGACCAGTTCACCGTCAGGCAAAACCATTTCCATTCCAAGCACATGATTGACGGTCACACCGTATTTAAGTGTGTGGGGTCCGCCTGAATTTTCAGCTAAATTACCTCCTATAGTGCAGGCTTTTTGTGAAGATGGATCCGGGGCATAATGGTATCCTTCTGACTGAACATGCTCAGAGATGCGTAAATTAATCACTCCCGGTCCCACAGTAATGGTCCTGTTTTCACAATCCACTTCATGCACATCCTTGAAACGAGCCATTTCTATTATAACGCTGTTGTCCTGTGGTACTGCCCCTCCTGAGAGTCCTGTTCCGGCACCCCTTGCGATAAAGCTGATTTTGTGGCGATGCAGCAATTTGATAATGGATGTCAGCTCTGAAACTTTTCCGGGAAACACCACAGCCATCGGTAGTGATGCATAAAGTGTAAGGCCGTCACAACGGTAAGCGTAAAGAGTTACCGAATCATCTTTAACCCATTCTTTACCAAGAATCTGTTCACATTCACGGCGTATACTGCTTTTAAATGGCATCTTTACCTCCTGTCAATAATTTCAGCAGTTCATCACACATACTGAAAACTTCCTTTTTACAAATTATATTGAAAAAATTTAGTGCATTAATCTATGACATAATATGTGATTTCAGAATAACCAGCTGTAACTACTCAGTCAAGTGTTATTGAATTGAGAACAAAACATGTAATTTCCTGAGAAATTACTAAAACACTTGATCATTGTTTAAGAAAAACAGACTATTCCTGTCAAGGTTTTGCTAGGCTGACTGATTCCGCACTTAGCAGAGATCATGAATAATATTTACTTGTTTCAGTTTCACTTTTGTTTCCCATTATTAGAAAAATGAGTATTTATGGATATGCCAGATTGAATGATCATCGTCCAACTCCAAAAAATCTTGGCATTCGAAATCAAGTCAAAATCATCAGACAATGGACTGAAGATAAGGGTTTGACAATCAGGAAAATTTTCCGAGATACAGCATCCAATAGCGCCAGCCTGGATTTGCCGAATTTGAAGAAACTGATCTCCTTGGTTGAAAACGGTGAAGTTTCAGTGCTTGTTGTTGCCCGCCTGGACAGGTTAACAAGAGCAATTCGTCTGCACCAACAATTACTGAATTTATTCAAAGAAAATAATGTAAGATTTGTTTCAATCGCGGAAGGTTTGGATTCAAAAACAAAAAGCGGCAAAAAGGTTTTGGAAGCCATAAACATTTTAGCTCTCTGGGACGCGAAATCAATCCCTGACCGTACCAAACAAATGATTGAACGAAAACGTAAAATTGGTGAACATGTGGGGCATGCCCCGTTTGGCTTTACATACCAGAAGAAACGCCTTACTCCTTTAGAAAAAGAACTGGCAATTGCCTCAATTATCAGAGAAAAACGGGAAGACGAAAACCTCAGTTACCATAAAATAGCCAAATTTCTCAACAGCCAAAGACTGCGTGCCAAACGGGGCGGTCGCTGGTATGCGGAAACGATAAAAGTGATTTGCGAAAATCCGCTTTATGAACGTGATTCAAAAGCAAAAAATGAATCATTATCCCGATAAGGTGAGTGCGGACTGAATTCTTTGATGCCCTGCCGAATTGCAACTTTCTCATCTTCCAGAAAATCTGATATTGAGCTCCGGAATCCAGGATGCTCCACCCAGTGAGCACTGTACGTAAGTTCCGGAAGAAACCCCCGCTGGATTTTATGCTCACCCTGAGCTCCCGCTTCAAACAAGCTTATTCTATTACGTATGGCAAATTCTATCGGCTGGTAGTAGCATAACTCAAAATGCAAACTCCTGTAATTACCTTTACAACCCCAGTAACGCCCGTACAAACAATTTCCTTTATGAAAATTTATCGTGCCTGCCACACAATCACCATCGGCATAAGCGAAAATTAATACCAGTCTCTTCAGCATTGTTTCGTGTATTCTGTAAAAAAACTCTAAGGACAGATATGGATGACCCCATTTTCTGCTAATGGTTGTAATATAAAACTGAAACATCTGATGCATGTGTTCCCGCGTAATTTCATTCCCTTGAAGCACTGAAACTGTGATCATCTGTTCTTTTATTTGCCGGCGTTCTCTAAGAATCTCCTTTCGTCTCTTACCTTTCATAGTTGAAAGGAACTGATCAAAATCCTGATAATTATTATTCTTCCAATGAAACTGGAAACTGTGACGGATCATGAACCCCATTGAGTCGAAAACAGGCAGTTCTTCTGCTGTGATGTATAAGAAATGCAGGGAAGAACAGTTTCGTCTACGCATACTCAACAGCGCTTCTTTCAGCAGTATTTTCCGGACTGGAAAAATATCTGCGTCAGGATGAACAAGTAGTTTCCGGCCAGTGGCAGGAGTGAATGGAACTGCAGACACAAGTTTCGGATAATAATTCAATCCATGTCTCTCATAGGCTTGCGCCCATCCCCAGTCAAAAATATATTCGCCGTAACCATTGTATTTTTCATACAGGCATAAGGCACCGTGTAAACTACCATTATTCCATAGTGTCAAGTGGCATGGCAGCCAGCCTGATTCTTCTCCGACACAATCAGTTTCTTCCAGAGCCGACAAAAAGTCATGATCAGTAAAAGGGAAATTTGTACCAGTCAGTTCGCTCCATTGTGCTGAAGAAACAGCCCTCATGCTTGATTCAGACTTGAGTTGCACGAATTATTTTTATTAATGGAGTGGCCCAGGTAAGCTCTACGCTGTCAGAGGAGTCTTGGGATTAAGAATACCTGCCAGTGAAATCACAGGAGGTCAGATGAACGTACAAATACAATTTTGTTATTTCGCACATAACTTACAATTTGTACTGAAGTTCGTTTAATATCCTGAACAGACTTAAAAAAAATGAGTTGAAAAGGAATAGTGTTTTGTTGAAGTTCTGTATTGAAATTATTGATTTGAGCATCAGCAAATTCTGAAGTGTTAAGCATTTCCAGATTAGCAGAGTGGCGTATTGCTGTGATATCCATTGGGCTAAATGTTTCCAATTCGTTATCGGTCAGTACTGCTCCAGCAAAAGTGAACTGGCTTTCGATAATCTGGTTTTCTGAGTTATATGCAAAAGCTTTTAACTGAATTTTATGCACCTCGTCTGATTCATCGAAGCTGTTCCGGATTGCACCTTCGACTAATAATAACGGAAGCCGATTATAACCATTTTCTACTTTTCTTGCTTTAAACTCACCTGCGAACTCCAGGTGATATGCGTTATTTCCGGCTAAATGTTGAAAAATTGCTGAGTCATAAAATTTTAGATAGCCTCCTATGTATGCAATCGTGGCAACTGCTCCCACACAAAAGATAATAAACAAAATGAATTTCTCATGAAAACCAAATTTTATATTAGGCTGAACAGAAGATTTTTTTGTATCTGTTTTACCAGTTTTAGACATTTTGACTTCATCATTATTTTTAGACTTTAAATTTTTACTTTCAGTATTTTGTCTTTTAAAGTCTTTTAGGATTCGGCTTTCCGGGTCTTGATGTTTTTTTGTCTGATATTTTTTGTGTTCCGCATTTCTGTTAACCTCTCCAAGAGTTGAAACATTACGTTCACTTGCAGATGATTTTTTTACACCAAGTTCTTCGAGGATTGAAGTTGCGGCATCAGCGGCAGTTTTTTTGCGCTGCTGATTAAAAAAGGATGAGGATTCTCCTTCGGGAAGATTTAAATGGGCACTTTCACTTGAATTCAAGGAAAATTTCTGTGGTTTTCTTGCTATCATGTGTCTTCAGACTATTACCAACTATGGGGCGAAATTTGCCGACTGGTCTGATCAACTTCCTGTATGAATATTAACCATGCAAGATCCATAGTTTCCTGTCGTATATAAGACTCACATTTATAGTAAGAAAAAGCAAGTTAACAGCATCAAAAATGGGTCTAAAATTCTTTAACTTCCTGTAAGAACACCTAAGAAAATGAACTGTGGTTTTTTATAATCCTGGTCATTAATCGGGAAAGCGACTTCAAGTTTTAATGGAACCTGAAACAGTGACGCGGTATCTACAGTCCACTCAATTCCAAAACCTGCGTTTTGACGATGTTTCGCTTTTTCAAAGGTGATATTATTGGACCATAATTTCCCCTGATCATAAAATACGGTACCCTGAATTTTGAAGGCACTCACAATTCCCCACAGTGGGGCAGTGACTAAAGGGAATTTATAATCAAATCTTGATGCCATAAGACGATCGTCACTTAACACTGTATGCTGAGGAAATCCCCGCAAAACAGCAGGACTGCCTAGCAGAAATTTTTTCTGCAGGGGTGTTTCTCCCTCTGTTGTTCCGTGAATGATATCCAGTTGAAGCCATTTTCGGTGCCCAACATGAAGTTTTTGCCCAAGTGTTCCCTGCCAGCGTACATACGAAAAATCACTCTCCAATTGAAGTGAAGGTTGCTCGTTCCAGATGTTCCAGCTAATTAGATAATTATCCAAGAGTCTGTATCCACCGCTATGTTCCAGAAAAAAAGAGTTTAATTTTCCTGTTTCGAAAATCTTACCATTTTCGGAAGTATTACGTGCGGCAAAGAGAGTTTCCCGGGACAAACTGGAGTGGAATTTGTAATCCAGTTTGCTGGAATTATAAGCAGGCTTGAATGTCGCACGTATAGCCTCTGAACGGACTCCGCCATATTCGCGTGCGCTGAATCCTGCTTCCAATCCATTAATTCCCAGATTTTCACGATCAAAATTGAAAATGTAGAGTCCGCGTTTATTTTTTGTGCCATAGCCTGGAATTGCATAAAGTCGGTAATCATTAAACCTGTATTTAACACCGATACCAAATGAGTTTCCATCTATGGCGTTGTTTCCAAATCCAGGAACCATCAGCACTAAATGCTCTCGCTGCTTTTTCCAGTCAAATCCAAGACGCACCCGATAAAAGCTGAAGGAATGGTTATTGATCCGAGATGATTCAAGTAATTCTTCATCCGGATCAATTGAAACCTGTTCAGGGTAATCAGCAGTTTTTATGAATACTTTTTCCTGCTGTTTAAGTCCGGGCGACGTCCTGCGAAACTCTCTGCCATCTTTGGTTCTCAGTGCGACTACAACCGGCATCTTGGCAGCATCATTTTTGTTTATTATTATTTCTGTTTCATACATTCCATCTGATAAGGTTCGAATAGTTGAGCGCTCAAAGCTGTAATCCAAAGTTTGTACAGTTCGGAACCACTGACTGAAAAACCAATCCAATGATCCTTTACCTTTTATACCATACGGACTTACAGATGGAAGAGGCGGAACTCTTCGTTTGGGATCATTGAACTTTTCCATTGAAACCTGAAATTCTTTTTGTCCAGCTAACACTCCCTGATTATTTTGAGCAAAATGCTGCAGTCCTTGCCGAAATGCCCTGTTCCCCATCAGATATTCCAGCATGGAAAGAACCATTGCAGTTTTGTAAGTCAGTGTCTGCAAATATTTTTGGGATTCCGGATTATTTCGAAAAGAAGACAGGATGGGATAGCTTAATTCCGGAGAAACGGTGTTTGCCATGTTTTCATAAAAATGATCACGGTATTTTGGATTCAGCCAGTCAAAAGAATCAAATATTCCAGCGTCCGGACCATATTTTTCCTGAAAGAAACGTAGTCCCAAAAAAGCCGGAAGTCCAAGGTTCAGCCATAGCTGTGTGTCCTGGTTGTTCAAGACTGATTCTCCAAACCAAAGTTGGGCCAGCCTTCTTGTCAAAAATCCAAGTGCCTGCCGATCAAGAAATTCAGAACGCTTATAATTAGGAATAGGAACAAGTATCAGATTATTAAGAACGTCAACCTGTTCATATTCTGCTTCAACAGCAACGATTCGGAATGATTCCCATGGAGATTGCAGTCCATAACGAGCATGAACAAATTCCAAAAATAGTTTGCTCCAATGATGTATAAGTTCTGCTCTTCTTTCATGACCTTTGATATAAAAAGAGGTCAGTTGACCGGAAGCATGCCCTGTTCCGGAAGCTGACTTTTTATCCAAAATTACTTTTTCGGTTTTTAATGAAAGTCGTTGATGGACTTTGGTAAAAATCAAGGGGAAGTATTTTAGGGGACGTCTTTTTTCAGCAAAAGTTATTGATTGATCTGCCTGCAATTTCTGATGACCGGTCGTTGTGATCAATGTCCCCGCCTGAGCAGCTTTCCATGTGACCTCAAATGTTGCAAGTGAAGGATTATTACCTTCAGTTTCCCAGCCTTGTGCTTTTACCGCAGGCTCTTCATTCCAGCTTATGAGCTTTGGATGCCAATTTGAGGTCAACAACATGCCGTTGACTTTGCCTTCCTGGACGTGTTCCGGAAAATGTGTATAAAATTCTATAAAAACAGTCGATTGACCTGGGAAGTCTTTTGAATCCGGAAGATCCTTGGGAAGTTTAACTCTCAACAAGCCCTTTGAAGTGGAGTAACCTACTTCTAAATCAGGATTCTGTTCAATTGAGAATTTTAACTTGAGCTTCACTGCAGTGGGATTATGGCTGTGTGCGCTCACGGAGGTAACTCCCAGGCTGCCACGACTGAAACCTGTAGGGGTTTTAGGATCCTCAAAATTGTCCTGGAAGCGTCTAATCGAGAATACAGGAACTATTTTATGTTTTCTCACTCCTCTTTCATCAGGTTTGCGGAAACGGTTTCCCGGCAGAGCAAACAGCAATTCATTGTCAGGAAATGCGCTGCGGTTGAAACGGACTTGCATTTTTCCCACAAGAAGTGTCTCATCGTGGTCATAAGAGACATCAATTTTGTAGTGTGGAACCTCGGTTAAATTATAGGATTTTGCATATAAAATCTGAGTATGAAAAATTAACTGTATTCCAAAAACAAGAACAAAAAGGAAGGATAAACTGGAAATTAAGTTTGTCAGTAAATGAACCTCACCTTTTAAATCTGTAACATTTAACTTTAGAATTAGAACTCCAATATGGCCTCGATCTTCACTAAAATAATTCAAGGTGAAATTCCTTGCGAAAAAATTATTGAAACAGATTCAGAAATCGCTTTACTTGATATCATGCCCTGTGCAAAAGGACACACACTGGTTATTCCAAAACTTGAAGTTAAGCGGTTAGAAGATTTACCTGAAGCTCAGGCTTTGTCATTGATGCGTACTATGCAGCATGTGGCAAAAGCAGTCAGTGCGGCGTTCAATGGGATTGACTATAATCTGATCCTGAACAACGGGATAAATGCCGGACAGGAAATTGAGCATGTCCACTTCCACGTATTGCCGCGCACCCATGGGAGCCCCAGACCCTTTCGGGAACGTGTCCAGTATGCTGATGGGGAAATGCAAGAAGTGGGAGCTATGATACGAAATTGCCTCTGATGATCACAAATTTAACACTTTTTTTCAAGAGATGAATCCCTCAATCTTTGCCTGCATTGAAATTGGAAGTAATGCGGTACGCATGATTGTGGGTGAAATAAGGGGGAATTCTGAGTTGCATGAGCTTGAACGTGGAAGTGTTCATTTGCGTTTGGGTGATACCGTTTTTGAACATGGTGAAGTTTCTGAAAAAGTATTTCAACAGCTGCTAAACTCAATTCAGCAGTTGTTGAGTGAAGTGCAAAAGTATCAGCCTGCCCACATAAAATTATTTGCCACAAGCGCCATGCGAGAGGCAAAAAACCGCATAGAAGTGATTAACCGCCTTAAATCTTTAATTGGCTTCCCAGTAAAAATTCTTTCCGGAAAAGAAGAATCAGGATGTTTAGCTGAAGGAATTAAATCTTTTTTACCACCATCATTGGTAATGCACTCCCCATTTGAAAAAACTGTTTTGCTGGATTTAGGTGGAGGAAGTTTGGAAGTGTCATTACTGGCTCAACCTGAAAATAAAATCAACAATGATAATGATTACCTGAACAGCTTTGATTTAGGAACCCTCCGACTGGTGAAAATGGACAAAAAAGCAAAACAGCTCTTTGCTAATCTGCCTGAAAAATTGTCACATTTGAGCAAGGCATGCTCAATAAATCCTAAAATATCTTCCCACTTGATTCTCACTGGTGGAAACGCGAAAACATTTGCCCGCCTGTATCCTCAAATGCCCGCTAATCTTAAGTCAAAAAAAATCAAAACCGAACATTTTGAAAAATGGCTGTGCATAAACTGGCCAGAATTTGAACGGCTTGCAGGGATTTTTCAAAAACAGTCTCCACAGGACTTGAATAAACATTGGAAACTCCGCAGCCAGCAGACAGAAGTTTATAAATCAGCTCTTTCTGTTTTTCTGGCAATAGGCCGACAACTCAGAATTGATCGGGTGAGCATCCCATTATTTGGCTTAAAAGAATCATTATTGTTAAGCATTGCTTCTGATGAAATTGAAAAACCGGTTCAGGATCTCAAACTCATTTTGTCTTCCGAACTTCTCAAACAACATAAAATCATCGCGTGAAAAAATATAATGACCCCGCTCAGCTAAACGAGGTAACTCAAAATACAGAACAATGTTGCGGATTTATCGGGATGATTGGCCGACCAAATGCGGGAAAATCAACTTTGTTAAACAAACTGGTAGGGCAAAAAGTTTCTATCACCACTCACAAAGCACAAACTACACGAAATCGCATTCTTGGAATCCGGACGGAGCAAACTACACAGATTATTTTTATTGATACTCCCGGAATACATCAAACAGAAAATCTGCTTAATCGTAAAATTGTTGCCTATGCTGAAAAAACTCTTAGGGATACTGACCTGAACCTGTGGTTGGTTCAACCTTATCCGGAATCATTTCAAAAGGGGGAATGCTTCTCCGTCTTGCATCCGGAAGATCAGCATATTCTAAACATGCTGTCTGGGAAGGAAACAAGAACTGTGCTGGTATTGAATAAAATTGATACTATGCCAAATGAGCATGTGCTTGAAAGCATTGCCAATCTGGATAAATTCGGAAACTTTGCTGAAATTATTCCTGTTTCTGCCCTTAGATCTACCAACCTCGATCAGTTGATCAAGAGCCTGAAAAAATATCTATCACCTCACCCTTTTTATTTTGACAACCGTCAGGTCACAGATGTTTCTGAACGGTTCCTGGCGGGTGAATTTGTCAGGGAGGAACTGTTTCTGCGTTTGAGGCAGGAGATACCATATTCAGTCGCGGTCATTGTTGAGCAATTTAAGGAAGAAACTAAATGCATTAAAATTGCTTGTGTTATTTGTGTTGAGCGTAATTCTCAAAAGGGAATTATTATTGGGAAAAAAGGCGAGATGCTGAAAAAAATAGGAACCGCGTCTCGTAAAAAAATTGAAGGTTTACTGGGGAATAAGGTGTTTTTAACACTGCATGTAAAAGTCCTCAAACATTGGTCTCATAACGAAAATCATCTACGCACACTTGGAATTGATTGACTCTTTTTGTTAAGCCCAGGCAAATGATTATATTAATGACAATTTTTAAATGCTTACTTACTGGCTAAAATGAGGATCTTGATAAAAATCTTTTTTGTAGTTGTTATCCTTGTTTTTGAGGTAATTATGTTTCAAATTTCATGGGAATTTGGAGCAGGTTCCTTGGTTTTGGTTAGTGCAGCATTATGCATCGGGTTTGTATTAAGTAAAATTACAACTGTTGTGGAACAGCCGCAGCTGGCGCTTTCATCAGAGCCATTTCGTGATTCAGCAAAGAATATTGACAAAGTATCCAAATCTGCTGAAGAAAAAACATCCGATTCAGAAAATTTAATTCCGGGGATTGATGCTTCCATATTTGAGCAATTCAGAAAAAAGTTTAATTTAAAACCACCTGAAATTACTGCTGATGAAGATGCGACTGATGAAACTGAGGCGGCCTCAGCAAGTACACCAAATACCAGCTCGGTTGCAGAAGCATATGAAAAAGCCAGTGTAACTGATTCCCCCGAAAATTTTGCTGAAGAACTTGAAGAAGTGGATCAGGTGAAAGTTACTTTAAGTGAGAACGCGAAAATTTTGCAGGAGACTACTTTTGATGAAGAACCCGGAGAACCTGATGAAATGATTGTGGAAAAGCCGGAAACATCTGAATATGTAAAAGCGGAAAATCCAAAAACATCTGAGAGTGGAAAAGTTGAGAATGAAAGGATACTTGGAGCAGGTGAAGAGGCACTTGAATTACTTACTAAAAAGCATCAGGCATTAAAGAGGCAATCTGAAGAATTAACAACAGAACCTCTGGTTGAAGAAGAAGATGATCTCTTTGCAGATGAACTGATCCCGATTCCTGGAGGAGAAGCTCTTGCTGAGCCTGAAAATGAGGAGTATAGAGATGAAGATATATTTTCACCTCATTTGGAGAATGAAAACCTGGAAGATGAAGAAGGTTTAGGGCTAACCCTGCAGGAAACAGCACCATGGGAGGAAAAATCATCTGAGGCTGAAGGATTGCTGAAAATTGCAACAGCAGCATGTGAATCCGGAAGATATGAAGAAGCCAAGGCCGGTCTTAAAAGTTACCTTGATCTGCTTAAAGAACTTGGTCAGAAACCATCTCATGATGTACTGCAATTACTTGAAAAACTTGAGATCCCAGTTGATTCAACCATAGCTGAAGAAATTTCTGACAATACAGTAGAGATAGAAGATGAATCTGCAGACGATGCGGAAACATCTGTTCAGAAAGAGACTGAGCAAACGGATTATGCGAGCGTAATGGATGGCATTGTAAAGACCTTGGAAAAGAAAGGAACTTATGAAGAAGCATTACCCCTTCTGCATGATCTGCTTAAATACAATCGACAGCGTGTGAATGTTTCAGCCATGGATCCCCTTTTTGATAGAATTGAGAAGGCACATGCATCAATGAATAATACTAAGGAATTAGTTGAAACTTATAAAGAGCATCTTGCAATTAAGCAGCAGCTCGATGATGTGGAAGGTGAGTTGCGTCTGCTTGATTTGATAAGTTCCCATTACGCTGATTCTGGTGATCAGAAAGCCTCAGATCGTTATCACGCGGAAAGCTTGCGTGTCAGGTCTGGGTTAAACGAAGCATGAGGCAGGCTTTCAATAGTCCAAGAGTTAATGCGATTTGAAGGATTATTCAGAGATTACAGCTTTTAGCTAAAAATAGATACAACCTTCAGGTGTGAGCGAGCTGAGTTTATAGCCGTGGTTCCCGGCCGCAAATTGCAATTCAGCTAACAACCTGCAGCCTCGTGTGCGGCGTTCACGCACAACATAATATTCGCTGATACGTGGGGATGTATCATATTCCAGGTTCGCAAACATGTTGATTGCAGTTATAGTGTGTTTTTCAGCCAGCTTTAGATATCGTGGCTGTAGCCCTTTCTGCCAACTGTCAAAATAATTTAATCCCCAACCAATATGATTGTCTCCCTCACTCAAACGGCTCCGGAAAGATTGTGTGGGAAACTCTGACACGCTGTTTGAACAGGAGGTCAACAGAACTATAACTGTAAAATAAACAATCAAGATGCGTGTTAACATAAGATTTAATCTACCGTATGTGATTATTTTTCAAGTTTTAGTAAGTTTTATCGAAATCATATAGTTTAATTGCATATAAACCCGCCTGTTCTGTATATCGGCTGCTCAGCAAAAAATCTTTAATTCAGGAAGACATTTCTATCCAGATTACAAAAAAATATTTTTTAATCAAAATTATAGAATTGTTCAAGTAGAAAATGTTGTGCTATGTTGTTATTCCATTGCAGCACCGAATTGGTCAATAATTTGCAATTTTACATGGAAAAGATCTATTTTCTACGGTCACTAACTGGTTATGGAACAAAAAAGGATTTGGGCTTTTGGCGGAGGTAAAGGCGGTGTAGGCAAAAGTTTTGTTGCCGGAAACCTTGGCATTTTGCTGGCCCAAAGTGGTTACAATGTAATTCTCGCAGACTTGGATTTGGGTGGGGCGAACATGCACACCTGGCTTGGAGTTAACAGTCCTATGAAAGGTATCTCCGAGTTTATAGGGAGAGAAGTACACAATATAAAAAAACTGTTAATACCAACCGATATTCCAGGATTGAGTCTGATCAGTGGAGCAAAGGACGGAGTTGAAATTGCTAATTTGAAGCATACTCAAAAACGCCGTTTTATATCTGCATTGAGGCGATTGGATGCTGATTATATAGTGATAGATTTAGGTGCAGGGACTGCCTATAATACAGTTGATTTTTTTCTGTTGGCAGATTCTCAGGTAATGATTGTAATACCGGAGCCAACTTCTATTGAAAATGCCTACCGTTTCATAAAAAATTCTTTTTTTCGCCAAATTTTCCATAACAGCCAAAACTTCGGATTGAAATCCGTTGTTACTCCAATATTGCGCAAGGATAATCCACATAATGTCAATACTCCTAAAGAACTCATTGATTATTTTAACAAATTAGGAGGCAGAGCTACGGTATTTATTGAGGAACAGATACATTCATTTATTCCAAAAATGATCCTTAACCAGGTACGTACAGAGCGCGATCAAATGGTTGGTCCGGCTATGAAAAAAGCGTGTTTAAAATATTTTAATCTGGATGTAAAATTTATGGGACACATCGCTTATGATGAATCTATCAGAAAATCTGTGTTGGAACGTCAACCATTAGCGGCGGCATATCCTGATTGTGTACCAATAAAACAGCTGAATAAGATATGCGCGAATCTCCTGAAGGATGAGAAAGAATTTGCTGGAAACAACAATATTTTGTCGAAATTGGCACTATGACTGATCGCACCAATATACCTGTGACTGTTGAAGATAATTATTATCAGATTCTAGATGTTCCAAACACTGCTACATTAATGGAGATACGCAATGCTTACGAAGAAAAACTTGAAGAAACTCACTTAGAAGCATTTGCGGCATATTCCTTGTTTCCGGAAGAAGAAACTGAAGAAAAGCTGCTTCAGTACAGCCAGGCTTTTGTAACTCTGGCCAACCCAATCGCACGGGCAAAATATGATGATGAGTTAAATCAATTAAATGTTTCTGCAGAGCCGCAAATTGACCTGAAAAAAGAAAGTGCTCCACTAATTGAAGAGCAATCTCCTGTTAAATCAGCCTGGGAGAAAACGGAGACAGGACCTCTCGGAAAAAGTCTCGACAAAATTCAACCTGAGATAAAAGCAGAAATTCCAGAAAACAACACTCAGGATGTTGCAGGACAAACTCAAACCGAGAGACAGGACTTTTATCTAAACCTGGCTGCAAAAAATGAGCTGTCTGAAGACAGTCTTCAGGAATATTATAATTCTCTCAAAACACATGGTGGTGAAATATCCTACAATGGGGCAGTTTTGCAGCAAATCAGAAATATTAAATCCATAACTTTGGATGAACTTGCTCAAATAACCTGTATTCGCGGAGCATACCTCAAGGCTATTGAGGAAGAGGATTTCAGTAAATTCTCTTCTGAAATTTATTTAAAAGGTTATTTGCTTTGTTATGTTGAATCTATGAATTTACCCTCAAAACAAATCCTGGATGATTATATTTGTTTGTATAAAAATTCTCTAGAGTCTGAAAGTGGTTGAATTATGGTATGAGAGCATTTTACAATTGAAGTCAATTGTATGGGCTGTTGAATTGAAAGCAAACCGTATTTTGGATAAAATCAGAGCCGGAAATAAGCCGGGTTCTGTCCTCACAGAAGTGAGCCGTGATCATTCATCTGGGACTGCCGTTACCGACAGCCTCTAGCGTCCTACCCAACCGCCAGGCGGGCAGCCTGATTGCGGTTCTATTTGGACTTGCAACAGGTGGGGTTTACACTGCCAGTACTGTCACCAGGACTGCGGTAGGCTTTTACCCTGCCATTTCACCCTTACCTGTGTTTCAATGGAAACCATCGGCGGTATGTTTTCTGCTGCACTATCCATTGGCTTGCACCATCTGGCTGTTAGCCAGCACCTTTGCCCTGTGTTGCCCGGACTTTCCTCCGGAGTACCGGAATAAAAAACCGGGAATCCGGCGATCACGTATCCGACTCTGATGAATACTAAATTAGCACCGTTGCAGATAAGATCAAGCGCGCTTCTTCATTTCAAACTCAAATCCGAACTTACATGAAAAACACTTTGAAACATAATTTATTACAGAGCACTGTAAAAAAAGAAATAAAGCGTCACAGGGGATTCAGTTTCATTGAAGTGATGGTGGTGATAATTATCCTTGGACTGCTTTCAAGCATAGTTGGTGTATATCTTTTTGATTCTGCAGAGAAGGCAAAAGTTGATGCAACAAAAACACAGATCAAGGGGCTGGAAACCGCGCTTGATCTCTACCGCCTGCATAATTCCCGTTATCCATCATCAGAGCAAGGATTGAAGGCTCTGCTTGAAAAACCGGAAGTGGGATTGATTCCAAAAAACTGGAATGGACCTTATTTGCGTGGGAATAATATACCAGAAGACGGCTGGGGGACTCCTTTCCGCTTTGTCAGCGAAAATGGTAACGAATATGAAATAATTTCACTTGGAGCAGATGGAATTGACGGAGGTGCGGATTTGGATGCAGATATCAGTTCCAGCGAGCTCTAAAAAAGCGTCAAAGCAAAAAACTCATGACTCAGGAAGTGGATTTACATTTCTGGAAATACTTGTTGTTTTGACTTTGGCGCTCCTGTTGCTGGGCACAGCCCTGCCACAGTTTCTTGCCTTTTTTTCCAAGCCTATTGAAACAGAATTTAAGCATTTGAACAGTGTTCTGAAAACTCTCAGAAATGACGCTGTGCTAAAAAGCACCTCTTATTGTTTAGTGTTTGATTTGAATTCACAGCAAATGATGACCTCTGAGGAGGATGAATCAGGTAAATGCGCGGAAGAGTTTTTAGAGAAGCCAAAAGTTCTCAAACCACGCGAATTTCCGGAAGATCTTAATTTAAGAGAGGCTCAGTTGTCAGGTACACGCTATTTTGCCTCCGGAGGATTTACTGATTTGATGGAAGTACATATCAACAGTTCCGGGTTTGTCACTCCATTTATGCTTGAATTCTCGTTACCTGATGCTTCTAATTATTGGACAATTGAAACCAAAGGAATCATGGGCAATCTGCTTTTACGTGAGCAATGAGCACTGACAATAATAATTCCTGTCACAAAAAAGTGGCTACAAATATAAAAGGATTTACAATTCTTGAAGTTCTTATTTCACTTTCAATTTTGGTAATCACCTTGATGGCGCTTTATCAGTCATATTCAACGTCCATTTTCATCATTTCTTCAACAACAAACTTATGGAAAGCAATTACTTATGCTCAGAATGAATTGTTAAAATCAGAACGTGCAACAGTTTCACCTCCTGTTTCAATCAACCAGGGAGAGTTTGAACTTGACAGCAGCATGAGTGGTTTCAGCTGGAAGAAGTTTGTACGGGATACTAAACCATTTCCCGGAATAGAGGTGCGACAGGTTAATTATCAATTGCAGTGGAATGAAGGGAAACACGTCTATACTTATGATGCGGACATTTACGTCAATCCCAAATAATGTCACGAAAATAAAAATGGGATTTTCCATATTAGAGTTATTAATATCTGTAACTTTACTGGGACTTGTGATGGCCTTGCTTTATACAGCATTTTTCCAGATATCAAATTCATCGATCAAAGTAAAATCATCACTTGATACTCGTCAGGAGTTGCGGCTACTGATGAAAATTGTGCTGGATGACTTACAAACAGTAAAATATTTGAAACACTTTGCTGATACTGAAAAAGGCGAAACTCAGCCAGGAGATACCGGACTGATTGCAGAAATTAATCTGGGACCGGGAAATCCTGAAACAGGTGAATTTGAAGAAGTAACAGGCGTACATTTTCATGCTGCAATCAAATCACGTTTTTTCCCTGAGGAGAGTCATCGTGATCCGGAAATTCATGAAGTCGGTTATTCACTACTTGAGAATCCGGATACAAAAATATGGGAGTTTTTTCGACGTGAAGATTTTTATATCGACAATAATCTCAGAGAAGGCGGGGAAAGCTATATTTTATCTGAGGAGGTTACTAAATTTGAAATAGAATTTCTGGAAAGTGAGACTGCTTTAGCTGGAGGCGGTTTCAGGGAAAAATGGACCAGGGAATGGAATTCTGAGGAAGGTGTGTGTCATGACATAAGAATTAATGAAAATTTCTGTCTTCCCCGAGCAATCAAATTAACAATGGCTCTGAAATCACAAGGAGAAAAATCCATTTCTGACTCACAAGTCATCAACCTATGCGTACCCCCTTGTAATCATGAATTGTTTGATTAGCAAGCAGTTCAATCCGTTTCCTTAATCATTCTTCTTCCAGCCAATCTACAGGTCCTTTACCCAACCTGATGATTTCTGCATCTCCTTGACTGAAATCAATAATCGTCGAATGTTCGGCGAAAATAGTTCCGCCATCAACAATCAGATCAACCTGTTTTTTGTATTTTTCATGTAATTCGTAAGGGTCATCATGCAGCTCTTCCTCAGACATCCTTAAACTGCTGCTTAGAATAGGGTATCCCAAGTACGTTACGATTTCGTTGGCAATTGGATGCTCCGGCCAGCGCATACCTACTGTGCTTCTTGGTGTAAGCATCATTTTTGGTACAATCTTGGAGGCTTTAAAGACAAAAGTATATGGTCCGGGCAATTTACGGCGAAGCAGTTTAAATATAGAAGTAGGAATGCCTTGAGTATATTCCTGAACTTCGGTTTGATTTGCACAGATAATTGTCAAAGGTTTTTTATGGTTCACCTTTTTAATTTGATGCAGGCGCTTCATTGCTTTTTTGCTGAAAATACTGCATCCCAAGCCATAAACTGTATCAGTGGGATAAATAATAACTCCATCATTTTTCAAAACTTCCACAACTTGCTGAATATGGAGAGGTTGTGGGTTGAACGGATTGATACTCAATAACATTTGAAAGCTTGCAATGATGAAAAAGGTCTATCTAATCAATATCTTGTATATCATCATCTTTGAGATGAAGTATTTTATACAATTATTCATACACTCATAAAGTAAGCTTATTTTTATATTATGAATTTTGTATAATGTTATTTACTCTGGTCTTTGCTAACTCCCAAGAGTGCCTAACGATAATGGATAATTAATGAACAATGTTGGAGCAATACCGTCATCTCCTCCAGCAAGATCAAAACGGTAAATCAACCCTGAAATAATTGCACGAAAACCGACTCCATACGAAGTTCTCATATTTTTGTGCAGCTCAGACAAATCATCTGATACACCGCCTGTCTCGTAAAAAAAAGAAGTCTGAAGAACAGTTCGTATTCCTCCAATTAAAATCCAGTTTATGGGGATTCGCTGTTCAGAATAGTTCAGACGATATTCCAATGCATAATTCGCGCTGTTTGCCGCGTAAAATCGACCGAGGCTGTAAGCACGCATCCTGTTAAGTCCGCCTAATGCTGTAGCTTTGCCTGATTGATTCCTTTTTTGCCAGTAGTTAATGTGTTTTGTTTCCGCATTTCGGCAAGCGTCAGCTTCCATTTCTAAAGCACATCCCAGGCTGAATTTATTTCTTAATTCAGTTTCATCAACTAAACCTTGAGCTGAAATGTAGGAACGTGAATGAAAAGCGTTAAATAAAAGTGTGTGAGTTTCAAAGAAGGGGAAGTAAGTAGTTATATTCAGATCGTTGACTTTATAGTCACTTAATTCGTTCAAACCATAATTTGAAAAACTGTGCAATAATTCAAACCGAAGTCCTTCATGAGGATCAAGGTGATTATCTGTCAGATCAATCTGTGTTCCAATTGTACTGTCTATCCAGCTTCGTTTTGGAGACTGAATATTTTGAAAACTATTTCCATCAACATCATATATTTTGTCTATCTTTGTTCCCCCTGTGGAGTAACTCAGTAGTACTTCCAGCCTTTGCTGAAAAAATTGTGACTGGAAAGTAACGAAGCTGCTGTTATATTTCTCAAGTGTCTGATAATAATCCTCTTTACCAGACTCAATGCCACGGTTATAGGATCTGAAAGGCATTAAAAGATCTGTTGCTCCAAGTGAAAAAAATAAATGCTCATCTATTACAGGAAATTTTGAAATGTTAAACAGATTCACTTCAAAATCTCCTTTGAAGAAAGTTTTAGCCATCTGAAGATCAGTATTCTTATATGCATTGGATATAAATGCGACAACAGGAATGCCGGTTCCAATACCTTCAACTACAATAGGAAGCGGTGCTACCATCCAGCCTAATTCAGTCTCTGCTTCACTTTTACTTCTCTCTGGAGGGAACTCAAAGGCTAGGGCCATTGAAGGCATGAAAAAGCAGAAAATTAACCATAATTTGGTTTTTCTGCTGAATAATGATTTGCCTGGAATCATGGATAAAGTAAACATTGGAAAAAGTGAAAATAATCTCTTTGCACTTTTGATCATATCAAATATAAGCAGTTGTTGATTTTAGAAAAAATTTATTTTTCTTTTGGTATGAAAAATTGAGGTCTGCGACCCGCTATACCTCTTAAAAGTCTTCCTAATAAATCTGCGCCTGTAATGATCCTTTTTTCTTTGTTCCAGCATAAGATCAGGTCATTATCAATTACGTCATCTTCAGAATGTTCCGGATGAACACGCAATTTTTGAATGACTTCTCCGAGTGGTGTTGTTGCATCTGATACAACTATGGGTCGATGACAATAAGAATATGGTCGAAAAGGTTCAACACCAAAAAGCGCGTCGCGCAGGAACAGATCAGCATTGAGCACCAATCGGGGATTTCCGTCCAGTGAAGTCAAGATAACCCATTTTTTACCTGAATCCTGAACCTGAATTAAAAACGGATCCTCCGGATTACGTTGAAATACCGGAAAAACAGGAAGATCAAATTCTGTTTCCAATGGGATAATGCTTGCGGGATCAACCAGTTCTCCTTCATCACCAACAGGCAAATCATCAATACTCAAGAAATTCAGCGCTCCGGTTCCCTCAAGCCGGCTTATGTCTGATTCCCGCGACTCCATGTGTTTTTGCAGCATTATCCGGAAATCATCCTCTTTAAAGTAAAGCACACCTTCTTTACCCAGCCATCTGTCAAGCAGTAATGCTGAAGGTTTACTTACAGGATAAAGAACAAATCTGTAAAATCTAATTATGGGGGAAAGCATGATCCCCATACGCAGCGCATTTCGGGAAAAATACGCTTGTGGCATGATTTCACCAAATAAGGTGATGCAAATAGATGAAAAGAAAAATGCCCAAAGGCCTGCAAGTATTGAATCTGTTAAGAGTGTCAGTAATACGTTAATACTCACGTTACCCCACAGTAATGTTGTCAGTAATAGATTAGCGTCCTTTCTTAACTCCAGTACTTTTGATGCAGCTTTATTGCCTGACTCAACCTCAATTTCAAGCTTTAACCTGCTCAATCCAAATAATCCCAGGGTCAGACCGGAAAATATGGCAGATTGTGTTAAACAGAAAATAATGCCTGCAAAGAGGGCAAGGTCCATACAATTGTGTATTAGTTATTAATCAGCTGCACGCACACTAATTATGAACTAAAAAATTCAGGCTTACTCTAACACTTCTTTTAAAGTTCTCAAGATAATTTCAACATATCCTGCTGTTTACCAAATGATAACATTTTTAAAATAATCAAATACAAAAAGGCGCATCTATTTTGTTTTGTAGTTAAGAAAAATCAACTTTCATATTGAATGAACAAAAAAAGAATTGTTTCTTGCTTCTAACCAATATAATCTATCTGACTGAATGAAAGTTTAACGGAAAAGGCAGTTTATCAATTTTTTTACTGTTAGTGTATTAGGCACTCCACTTGCACAATTACTCTAACAGGTTAAATTTACCAGAGATTTTACGTCTCATGATTTACCTGACAAAAGCTTGCCTTTAGAAAATTTACAACACTTAGGAGGTATGTTATGAAAAAAATATATTTACTTATTGTTTTCGCAATTATTACGGTCTTCTTGACAACGGGCTGTGCTGACAAAACACCAGAACCAGCAGATGAGCCCACAACACCTACTGAGGATAAGGCTGAAGAGCCCACAACTCCGGAAGAAACAAAGGTTGATGAGCCCGCAACCCCGGATGAACCAAAGCCAGCTGAGCCCACAACACCGGATGAACCAAAGCCAGCTGAGCCAACAACCCCGGATGAACCAAAGCCTGCTGAGCCACCAAAGCCAGCTGAGCCACCAAAGACAGAGGATCCAAAGCCGGATGAACCAAAGCCAGCTGATCCACCAAAACCGGATGAGCCTGAAGATTTGGAGCTGAATAGAGCAAATTTACCTGATGGACATGAGACAGTTAAAGATAAAACACCGCTGACTGGCAAGGATCTGACGGAATATGTTGCTGCAGCACAACAGCAGGAAGTGGAAAAAGAAGAAGCTCAAATTGCGGTTGAGAAGGATGCTGATGAGAGTGTTGAAGCGCCAAAAGCTGTTACCATCATTTCAGCTCCGCCTGAAGAGTCAGAAACAGCCATCAGTGAAATGGGTATGGTTTATTTTGCCTTTGATAAGAGTGATATCACTCCTGAATTTGAGGAAGTAATCCAGAAAAATTATGAATGGATTGCCGCAAATCCGGATATGCAAATTCAGTTGGAAGGACACTGTGATGAGCGGGGTACCAATGAATATAATCTGGCATTAGGTGAACGACGCGCTAAAGCTGTTTTTGACTACCTTGTCGGTCTTGGAGCCAGTCCATCTCAGTTTACAATGGTAAGTTTTGGCGAAGAACGACCGGCAGTTTCTGGCAGCAATGAAGCTGCATGGGGTAAGAACCGTAGAGTAGAGTTCACCCGCTTGTAATACTTTCTAGCTAAGCCAGCAACTTTGATAACGCTTTGAATCATGCTCACCGAATGGCTAGGCGAAACGAGCATAGTCGGATTGGTACTTGGTGGCAGCTTAATCGCGAAGCTGGTGTTGCTCATTTTGGCATTGATGTCGGCCCTCTCCTGGGCCGTCATCATTATCAAGGCACTTCAATATTATAATATCCGCAAACAGGACCAGAAATTCTACCGGGTCTACCTTAACGAATCCAACCTTAATCAAATCAAAAAAGTTTCTACCGAGTATCCTTATTCGGATTTTTCATTCATGTTTACTGCAACCTATCAGGAAGCAGCCAGAATGAGTCAACGAATTCAGCGATCTTCTGCGGATCTAGCGGAAAACAGTTCAATGCTGCCGCATCTCAGTGTACAACTTCAGCGTGTAATAGAGCAGACCATCAATGAAAGATATTCTTTTATTGAAAACCGCTTAAATATTCTTGCTACCATTTCCAGTGCCGCGCCATTCATTGGTCTCTTTGGTACTGTTTTGGGTATTATCAACTCTTTCCAGAGCATCGGAACAACAGGGGTTACAAGCTTAGCTGCTGTTGCCCCAGGAATATCTGAGGCACTCGTTGCCACCGCCGCAGGATTGCTTGCCGCAATTCCGGCTCTGATGGGATACAATTATTTTCGCAATCAGTCACGTACTTTGGCTAACACAATGCGAAATTATGGAATGGAACTTACTAATCGTTTTGAATGGATAGTACATGGGAGGCTCCTGGGAAGAGAATGAACCACTGAGTGAAATAAACGTCACTCCTTTTGTTGACGTGCTGTTGGTCTTGTTGATCATCTTTATGGTAACGGCACCAATAGTTAACCATGTGATTCAGGTCGATCTTCCGGAAGACAGCTACAATCAGGACACAATGAAGCCCTTGCAAGAACCACTTAAAGTGGTGATCGACAAGTCTGGAGTATTATACTTAGGAAAAACACGCATTGGAGGCACTACTGAAGAAGAGAGTCAGGTTGTGCTGCAGGATCGAATACGGCAATGGATAAAAGGCAAGAAACAGCCTTGGTTAGTGGATGTGGAAGCTGATGAAAAAGTTGATTACGGTTCTATAGTTCCCGTAATCGCCAGACTCAAAGAGCTTGATGTAAGCATGAATCTGGTTATTCGTCCAAAACCAAAATAAGTCTATAATTTCTTATCAGCTTTTTTCATTTTCGGCAGCAGTATTTTCATTGATAACTGTAGCTTCCTCTTTTACTGCAGCAGAATTATCATCAATTTTAGCTTGTTCTCCTTTGTTTTTCTTTGTTGCTTTTTTGAAGTTAGTTATCATTCCTCCAAGCCCCTCGCCAATCAGAGGCAAACGTTTTGCTCCAAATAAAACAACTACAATAGCCAAAACAATCAAAAGTTCCCAAACACCTAAACCAAACATACTAAACGCTCCTTATTATTGTGTCATTTGTTGATAAACAGTATAATGCGAATTATAATTTACAGTCAATCGAAACCGCGTGATGATCGCAAAAAAAGTGAAAAAAGTCAACATTTAAGATTCAGTTTAAAATTAGATTCCCCCAATGAGTATTGAATCTTCAACGCAGAATTCAACACTGCATAAACTCGATTTTCTGGCAGATGCGCCTCAGATAATGCAGGCTGAGATTGCTCGCTCTAATGTTTCCCTGCATGATGTAATGCTCTGGAAACAGGGAACTGTAGTGAAATTTGATAAAATTATCGGTTCTACAATTGACGTATTAATAGGGAACCGTCTGATAGCAAGGGGAGAGGTTGTTGTCGTAAACGATCGCTATGGTGTGAGGATCAACGAAATTACTCATCCCGATGAAAAAGCAGATTCAAACTGGAAATAATACTTTTTTGAAATGGTCAGTTTAATCAGACTTTATTTGTTCTGAATAGATTCACACTTCTTTTAGCGCCTTTCTAAACGCAGCAGCAGTTTTCTCCAGGTCCTCATCAGTATGAGCAGTTGATACAAAATGAGATTCAAAAGCTGAAGGAGGCAAATAAATCCCTTCTCTAAGCATATTCTGGAAAAATCGAGTGAATATCTCTGTATCAGAATTAAGCGCTTCCTGGAAATTACTCACAGTGTTTTCTGCAAAGAAGTACCCAAACATTCCTCCCATAGATTTGGTTTGAATTTGGATTCCTGCAGATTCTGCCGCAGATGCCAATTCACCGCAAAGCCATGCTGTTTTTTGACCAAGATCAGGATATGGATTTTGCTCTTTCAAAATTTCCAAAGTTGTTAACCCTGCTGTTACAGCTAGTGGATTTCCCGACAACGTTCCTGCCTGATAAACAGGGCCTGCCGGGGCAACCTGAAGCATGATATCCTGTCGTCCCCCATAGGCACCAACCGGAAGCCCTCCGCCAATAACTTTACCAAATATACTCAAGTCAGGAACAATACCAAAAAGTGCTTGTGCTCCTCCGAAATCAACACGAAAACCTGTCATTACTTCATCGAAAATTAACAATATTCCTTCACGGTCGCATAAATCTCTCAGCCCCTGCAGGAATCCATGCTCCGGAGGAATCATTCCCATATTTCCGGCTACAGGTTCCAGAATTATTGCGGCAATGTCCTGCGTATTATCTTCAGCAAGTCTTATAACAGAATCCAGATCATTGAACTTAGCCTGAAGTGTGTGTTCAACAAATGAGGCCGGCACTCCAGGAGAATCCGGAATACCCAATGTCATTGCTCCGGAACCTGCTTTTACAAGCAGCGGATCTACACTGCCATGATAGCAGCCCTCAAATTTAATTATTTTATCACGGCCTGTGTAACCTCGTGCAACACGTAAAACCCCCATTGCTGCTTCTGAACCTGAATTTACCAAGCGAATCATTTCCACACTTGGCACAGCCTCACATATCATTTCAGCCAACAAAATTTCACCTTCAGTCGGTGCGCCAAACGAAGTTCCGTTTCTCAGAGTTTCTTCAAGTTTCCTGACAACTTCCGGATTTGCATGCCCAAGAATCATTGGCCCCCAGGAGCCTACGTAGTCAATACATTCGTTACCATCCTTGTCAAATAGTTTTGATCCCAACCCCTGAGCAATAAACAGAGGAGTCATATTCACAGATTTGAATGCACGGACAGGGCTGTTCACTCCTCCAGGAATTCTTTGCTGTGCACGAGAGAATAGTTGTGTTGATTGTGTGATCTGCATGAAGGTTGCACTTGTTAGTGAAGAGTTTTCAGGTAATTGATTTTAAACTGTATGAAAGCAACTTTACCTGAACTGGTAGTTTGGAGAACGGCCCCAAAGTTGTCAAGACTTCACTAAAGAAAAAAATGCAGAGCAAACTTTTTTTATTCTTGTTCATCTTCATTTTAATCATTGGATGTTCAACTGAAAAAGAAAGGTTTTCAACTTTTTTTGATCCTGAATACAAGGTCATAGATCGAGGAATGCTGGACGTAGTAGTTGTAGGTCATGCATGTGCAGGAAAAATTCAGGATGCATTGTCTGCTGCGAAGCTTTCTGCCAAATATCACCTGCGAAGCGCTATTGGAAATGAAAATCACAAGATAAAATATCATGAAGTCAGCCGTTACTATACAGAAGATAAAATCTGTGTGGAAATGAGTGCATCCCCTTTACCTCCATAAAAAATCATTTTTTGTTACAGCATTCAATCTTTGAATTCTTGATTTTTCATGTAGTGAACTATAAAGTATAATATAAATTTCTGTACTTGGCAGTTTGCTGTTTATGTACTAGTATTAAAAAAACCAGTCTTTTCCCTTTTAATCCATAGCACAAGCACGCTCATTTAATTACACACTGTGTCAAATAAAAGATAGTTTATGACCGGAGACGTCCAGGGTAAATCTTCTGCACAAAAACAGATTGCACTACCAATGTTGCCCATGCGTGATATTGTGGTGTTCCCCCATATGACTGCGCCGTTTTTTATAGGACGCACACTCTCTATTGCCTCACTGGAAAAAGCTCTTGACGGGGACCGTCAAATTTTTGTTGTTGCACAAGAAGATCCTCTTATTGAAGAGCCTGAAGCAAAGGATTTGTTCCGTGTTGGTACAATCGGAAAGGTTTTGCAAATTATGCGTCTTCACAACGGAACCATTAAAGCGCTGTTTGAAGCAAAAACAAGAGGGCGTCTGATTGAAGCGCATATGGAAGAACCTCATTTTGCCGCAGTTGTAGAACCAATTCCCGAAAATGTTTCTCAGGCACCGGAATTGATTGCTCTCAGTAAAAATGTTCGTACTGAATTCAAACGCTACCTGAAGGACGTGAAGCGTCGAACAGAAGGACTTGATAAATTATCCATAGACTCAGAAGAACCGCACATACTTGCTGATCGGATTGCTCCATTATTGTATATGGATTTGCGTAAGAAACAAGATTTACTTGAAAATGCTGATCCTAAAAAACGTCTGGAAATTGTCTATGGACGAATGCTTGAAGAAAAGGAATTTAAAAAAGTAGAACGTAAACTGAAGGAGCGTGTTCAGGGACAAATTGGAAGGACACAAAAAGAATATTACCTCAATGAACAAGTCAAGGCTATTCAAAAAGAGTTGGGGCAAGGAGAGGACGGCAAAGCTGAAATGGATGAGTATGCCAAAAAAATTGAGGAGATTAAGCTTTCAGCTGAAGCCAAAGAAATGGCAGAAAAAGAACTTAAAAAACTTAAAATGATGCCGTCCATGTCCTCTGAAGCAAATGTGGTGCGTAACTATCTTGACTGGTTGCTCTGCATGCCATGGGATGAAAAAACTGAAGATAATTTTGACCTGGGTAAAGCTGAAAAAGTTCTGGACGCAAGACATTATGGTTTAGAAAAAGTAAAAGAGCGTATTATTGAATATCTTGCTGTAGCACAGCAGGTAGGAAAAATGAAAGGTCCAATAATTTGTCTTGTTGGTCCGCCTGGTGTAGGGAAAACATCTCTGGCTCGATCTGTCGCCGAAGCGTTGGGAAGAAAGTTTGCCCATGTCACCCTTGGGGGTGTACGTGATGAGGCTGAAATAAGAGGACATCGCAGGACATACATTGGCGCAATGCCCGGGAAAGTCATTCAGTCTTTGCGGAAAGTAAAATATAAAAATCCACTGTTGCTCTTTGATGAAATTGACAAAATGACTTATGGAGTGATGGGAGATCCAGCTGCAGCTTTGCTGGAAGTACTTGACCCTGAACAAAATCATACTTTCATGGATCATTATCTGGAAGTAGAGTTTGATGTCTCAGACGTACTGTTTTTCTGCACAGCAAATGTACCCCAGAACATTCCGCCTGCACTTAAAGATCGTATGGAAGTTATCATGCTTTCAGGCTACACAGAGCTGGAAAAAGAACACATTGCCCGTGAACATCTTCTTCCAAAACAGATGGATGAAAATGGATTGACAGCAAAAAAGATTCAGTTCCAGAAAAAAGCTGTTCTGGATATTATACGCAGTTATACCAGAGAGGCCGGAGTCAGAAATCTTGAAAGGGAAATTGCCAAGACTTGCCGCAAAGTTGCTACACAGTTAGTCAAGAAAACAAATCTCAGCAAAGTAGTGGTTACACAAAATCGTGTACAGAAATTTTTAGGGGTGCCACGTTACAAACATACTAAGGCTGAAGAACAAAATGAAATTGGCACAACATGCGGATTAGCCTGGACACAGGCAGGAGGAGAGCTTCTGGTGACTGAAGTAAATATCATGAAAGGCACAGGCAAGTTGCAACTGACGGGAAAACTGGGAGATGTGATGAAAGAATCAGCACAGGCTGCATTGAGTTATGTGCGAACCAATGCAAATAAACTGGGTATTTTTTCCTCAGTTTTTGAAAAAACCGATATACACATTCACGTACCGGCGGGAGCAGTTCCAAAAGACGGGCCCTCAGCCGGAGTTACAATTGCTACTTCTTTAGTCAGTGCTTTTACCAGCATCCCTGTCAAGAAGGATGTTGCAATGACAGGCGAAATAACATTGCGTGGCAAGGTGCTGGCAATAGGAGGATTGAAAGAAAAACTTCTTGCTGCTAAACGAGGTGTCATCTCCACAGTAATTATTCCGGAGAAAAACAAAAAAGATCTGAGCGAAATTCCGGAAGAAATTCGCGATGGATTGGAAATAATTCCGGTAAATACTGTGGAAGAAGTACTACAAATTTCCTTGGAACGTTTCCCTACCACAGTTATCGATCCTGAACCTGAAGGTGAGGAAAGATCAAAAGAAGACAGTCCGGAAGCATCAATACTGCCGAAAACCGAGTCCCCCGATGCGCCACGAACTTATGATGCTTAAATTTGTTTTGCTGGCTTGAAACACAAATTACCTCTCATGCCCTTGTATGTATAAACACTGAAGGATTGTAGTCCTTCTGATGTAACACTGCTATTTTTATGTAGATTTGACTTAAAAAAGTATGGCTGTTTTTGATGATATGGAATTGAGCAGTTCTGATCAGGAACTGATTGTGGAAATAAATGAAGCACTTGTGCGTTTTATCAAATCTGATGAATCTCATCTGCAGCTGGAACCAATGAATTCATTTCGCAGAAGAATGGTTCACAAAATCGGGACAGAATTTAAACTTTCTTCCGAATCAACCGGCGAAGGTATCAATCGCTCTGTTCGTCTGGGCAAAACAGAACTTACGAGAATTCCGGAAAAAATAATTCAAAATAACATCATCGACCGTGGTATAGAAATCTTTTACGCAAAGCCAGGAACAGTAATTGTGTTACGTAATGATGGAAGCTTTGGCATAGCACGCAAAGAGCGGGAAACTCGGATTCTTGACAAACGTGCGGTTGATGATGGAGAATTCCGTATACGTCAAAATAAAATTGTCTGCAAACAGGACAGTAATTGGTGAGAAGAAAGGGTTGGTGTGATCTGGACATACATAATCATCGTTATAGCCGGATCAGTCGGAATTATTTCTTACCCTCTGTTCAGGAGCAAACTGCAGAAGTATGAAATCCCTGAAAAATATCCGCAGGATCCCAGTCAGGCTGATACATGCCTTGCCGCGTTATCTGATTTAGAAGATGATTATGCGCTTGGGAGGTTGTCTGAATCAGATTATAATCAACAAAAGATTTTTCTTCAACGAAACTATTTGGAGTCACAGCAGAAGTCAGCAGAAATTGAAGAATGACAGACCAAGTCAGGAGGAGATTTCTTCGTACAATTTTAGTGACGTATAGTTGAGGTTTTTGCCGGAATCAGTTGCTGCTAATGAGCGCGCGAAATTTAGCGTACCTTCAACTGTGGTGAAATAAGGCAATTTGTATAGAAGTGCTACTCGCCTGATATGTTTTGAATCAACTGCGCGTTTCCTCCTGCGGGTTGTGTTGACAATAAGGGCAACCTCATTTCTGGCAACTGAATCAAAAATGTTATCAGGTACATTGCGATCCAGGCTTGTTTTTTCAAGATTCGTGACTCCAGCATTTTTCAGTACCTTAAATGTCCCTTCCGTTGCCATTATTTTCAGTCCTGCTTTCTGAAACTCTTTAGCGGCAGGGATCATTCCTTCTTTATCCTGATCTATAACACCGATGAAGACGTGTCCTGGTCTGATTTCTGACTGGTATGCTGCAACCTGAGATTTTATAAAAGCCTCTTCCAGAGTTTCACCACAACCCATAACTTCACCGGTTGATTTCATTTCCGGACCAAGCTCAGTATCCGCACCTGAAAAACTAACAAATGGAAAGACGGTTTCCTTTACTGAGACTGTGTCAGGTGTTTCATAGGAAAATCCTATGTTACTCAATTGTTCTCCCAGCATAAGCCAGGTAGCATACTTAGCCAGAGGGTGGCCAATTGATTTGCAGACAAACGGGACCGTCCTTGAAGCGCGCGGATTAACTTCAATCAGAAATATTTCATCATTTTGAACAGCAAATTGAATGTTAATCAATCCTTTCACTTTGAGTTCTTTTGCCAGCAATTTCCCTTGTGCTTCCAATTCTTGCATAATTTCAGGAGTCAAATTTTGCGGGGGCAAAATGCATGCGCTGTCTCCGGAATGAATTCCTGCTCGCTCCACATGTTCCATAATACCCCCCAACTCGGATTGATTGCCGTCACTAAGCAAATCCATATCAATTTCTACTGCTCCTTTCAGGAACTGATCTATCAATACAGGATGTTCCTTAGATACTTGCACTGCTTCCATAAAATAATCAGCCAGTTGTGCTTTTGATTCAGCAATCATCATTGCTCGACCGCCAAGTACATAAGAAGGGCGAACTAAAAGTGGATAACCAAGTTTTTCAGCGATATTTTCCGCATCTTTCAGTGAACGGGCAATACCATTTTCAGGCTGCCTTAGTTTTAATTTTTTCAACATTGCGGCAAACTGCTCCCTGTCTTCTGCACGATCAATGCTTTCGTAAGGTGTGCCCAACATTCGCACCCCTGCTTCATGAAGCTGTTTTGCCAGTTTAAGCGGAGTTTGTCCTCCAAGTTGCACAATTACTCCCAGTGGTCTTTCCAGATCAATTACATGCATAACATCCTCAAATGTAATTGGCTCAAAATACAGTCGGTCTGAAGTATCATAGTCAGTACTCACTGTTTCAGGATTACAGTTGAGCATTATAGCTTCAAAACCACGTTCTCTGACAGCCCATGCAGCATGAACGCAGCAATAATCAAATTCAATTCCCTGGCCGATGCGGTTGGGGCCGGAACCCAGAATAAGTACTTTTGCTGTTTCTGTGGGCAGAGATTCATTTTCTTCGTCGTATGTTGAATAAAAATAAGGAGTTTCTGATTCAAATTCTGCTGCACATGTATCTACCTGTTTGAATACTGGTAGAACATTCCATTCATAACGCATGTTTTTGATCTGTGTTTCGTTTACATTCAATAATTCTGAAATACGCAGGTCAGAAAATCCAAGTCTCTTCCAATTCCTTAATTTCACAGGAGTAATTTCAGACACTTCAATTTTGGCAATTATTTCTTCTTCTTCTACAAGGCTCCGGATTTGTTGCAGATACCAGTAATCAATTCCGGTCAGTTCATATAGAGCTTCATCTGTCCATCCCCTCCTGATTGCGTCTGCAACATACCAGATACGTTTGCTTCGTACAGTTTGTAGCTGATCATCCAGTAATTCTTCAGGACTTTTATCTACAGGGTAGTCAGGTGGGTTGAGTCCGGAATTTCCTGTTTCCAATGATCTGAGTGCTTTTTGAAATGATTCCCTGAATGTTCGCCCAATTGCCATGATTTCTCCTACTGACTGCATCTGTGTGCCAAGCTTATCATCAGTCAGAGGAAATTTTTCAAAAGCAAACCTTGGAATTTTTGTAACTACATAATCAATTGATGGCTCAAAACTGGCTGGAGTTTTCTTTGTAATATCATTTGGAATTTCATCCAGCGTATAACCAATTGCTAACTTTGTGGCAATTTTCGCAATTGGGAACCCGGTAGCTTTAGAAGCAAGTGCAGAACTGCGTGAAACCCTTGGATTCATTTCAATCACAAGGATTTTTCCATCCTCAGGGTTGACGGCAAATTGAACATTTGAGCCACCTGTATCAACACCAATTTCGTGCATAATTTTGATCGAATAATCCCTCAGATTTTGATATTCAAAATCAGTCAGTGTCTGGGCGGGAGCAACCGTGATACTGTCGCCTGTATGTACACCCATGGGATCAATATTTTCTATCGAACAAATAATTACGGCGTTATCCTTATGATCACGCATTACTTCAAGCTCATATTCCTTCCATCCGATGACAGACTGTTCGACCAGAACTTCGTTTGTAGGAGACAAAGCCAACCCATTGGAAACTATTTGTACTAACTCCTGCTCATTACGCGCGATTCCTCCTCCTGAGCCTCCCAGAGTAAAAGACGGCCTTATGATAAATGGGAAAGGAGTAGTATCTGATAAATCTAATGCCTCTTCAATTGTATGAGCAATGATACTTGATGGCATTTCTATACCAATTTTCTTCATAGCTTCCCGGAAGAGTTCACGGTTTTCTGCTTTGTTAATTGCTTCAATCGATGCCCCGATCAACTCTACGCCATGGCGTTTAAGCACACCTTCTTCATGAAGTTTAATTGACATATTGAGTGCTGTCTGTCCACCCATGGTAGGTAGGATAACGTCTGGATTTTCCTGACTTATGACTGATTCAAGAGTTTTTAAAGTAATGGGCTCAATATAAGTTGCATCTACCAGTCCCGGGTCCGTCATTATGGTGGCAGGATTACTGTTAATCAGAACGACCCTGTAGCCTTCCTCTTTGAGGGCTTTACAGGCTTGTGTTCCACTGTAATCAAATTCACAGGCCTGCCCGATCACTATGGGACCGGAACCAATTAGAAGTACTGTCTGAAAGTCAGTGCGTTTAGGCATATTTTAGATGAGTGAGTGGTTTATATCCGATTTGAGAATTTGTACGAAAGCAGCCCAAAATATTCATGTGCGATAGTCTGGATTCGATTGAAATTAGCCCAGTCAAAGTAGCGCCACCATGGGATTGATTTTTTTGGATAGGACTGATTTGCGGCATATGCATAGGACTCAATTCCAAGTTTTTTAAACACTGAAACAAGACGAAACAAATGGTAATCATGAGATACAAGAAGCACTGTTTTCAATTCTAATCTTTCCAATATTTTGGATGTTTCTACTCCATTTTTATAAGTATCTGTGGAACGGTTTTCTATGATGATGTTATGTGAAGGCACTCCCATCCCTTGGAGAATAATGGCCATCCCCTTGATTTTTACAGGGTGAAGATACGGTTTAGTTACACCTCCTGTAATTATTACAAGAGGAGCCAGCCCTTCTAAATATAATTTGCCTGCAGCATGTGCCCTCAGTGTTGAGCCTGGTGTAGGTGCGCCAGACATATGAACTCCTGCAGAAGCAACTACAATTGCGTCACTGTGATGTTTTACGCTTTTTGGAGTCAAAAATTTTAACGGATATGAAACAGCTTGAAAAAACAATGTATTACTGCCAAGAATAAGAACAACCCAACTTCCTATCAGTGTGCGAAATGATATTTTTGAAAAATTCCTTTGTTTGAACAGTAGCAGAATGGCACATGTCAGTAATGTTATAAGCAGCAATGGCCCAAATACAATGTCTTCAAGAATAAATTTTAAGGGACGCTCCATTGATTGTGTGGGATTTATAGGTAGTTAAATTCTGCTTCAGGATTATATTTTTTTGATAAGAAGTTATTATTCTTAAAACATGGTATTCAGTCAATTGCTAAAAAATTACTAACATGGTCAATGTGCAATTATTGTTTATTTCAAGTGAAAAATTTCAGTCAGTTACTCAACATAATTAAATTGTTTTGTTTTGCAAACCTGATGGATTCTCATTTATTAATGATTGGTTGTTACCTGAAATTGTATAATTTCTTCGAATGATGTTCAGCTTGAATGTTTTTGGTAATTCACTTAATATTAAATGTTATGGTTTTTCGACAATTATCACAATTTTTCCCATACAATGATGATTTGTCAGTCTGCTGAATCATGCTGAAATTATTTATCGCGGCTGTTGCTGTAGCATTGCTATATTGGATTTGGACTAAAAAAAACCACATCTTTCCAGGAAAAAATAATGAATCCGATCCCTTCATCACAACAATTGAAGCAATTGAGTTGCAAACCTATTTAGATTGGGACACTCCTGTGTCATGCCTTGAAAGCGATGGTATTCGTTATGGCAAGCAATTTAAGCAAAAAACCCCTCCAGAGTTACCACATGAACATGGCTGTCGGTGTGAAGCCACCAAATTATTTTATACATCTGAAGATGTTTTTCAAGGGACTTCACCAATTTCAAAACATAAGTCCGCATTAGGAGAACTTTCCACAAAAGATGCATTGTTACTGAAAAACATCTTATTGGAGATTAAAACAAACTCTATTGATGATAGCTTCACAGATTTAATAAAAAAATTTCAGGTAAATGATTTTTCAGATGAAGTACGTTCCAGGGCAATATCTATGGCAGAACATGCATTCCAGGACACTCAAAGCAAGTAAGAAAACATCAGTATTTTTATAATAACAATCTTATTCCTTAAATATACCGCACACAAAACTCTGTAATTTATTTTTACATCGGATTAGGATTCGAATGTTATGAAAGTGATAACAAGTTTTTTCAAGATCACATTTTGGATAATTATAATAATTGGTGTTGTTTCCGGGACAGCTCTTGGAGTTTATCTGTATGAGCTAAGTAAAACTTTACCACAAAATCTTGAAGATGAACTCCACAAACGGAACGACGTATTACCTACTGTGCTATATGATCGTGAAGGAAATCAAATCGACGAACTGTTTATTCAACGAAGGATTGTGATTCCGTATGAACAGTTCCCACCACACCTAGTACAGGCTTTAATTGCCGCCGAAGATGCACGGTTCTTTTCACACCTCGGGATAGATCCGCTTAGAATCCCCAAAGCCTTTCTGGAAAATCTCAGGGCAGGACGGATAGTTCAAGGCGCAAGCACACTCACGCAGCAAACTGCCAGACTGTTTTTGTTGAGTAGAGAAAAACAGATCGTGAGAAAACTCCGAGAAATGCTGCTTGCTTTCCGTATGGAAATGCAGTTTTCCAAACAGGAAATACTTTCACTCTATCTGAACAAAGTATATTTAGGCAATGGGGAAGGTGTTGAGGCAGCGGCACAGGGATATTTTGGCAAACATGCCTCAGAGTTAAATCTTGCGGAAAGTGCTCTTTTAGTCGGGATACTTCCAGCGCCATCTCGTTATGCACCTCATATAAATCCTGATTTTGCAAAGCAACGGCGCAATGTTGTTTTGCGAAGAATGAGGGACGAAGGTTTCATCTCGGAGCAAGAATTGCAGAAAACAATTGAAAAACCAATCAGCCTGATTCGTGTACATGATTCCACCACGGAAGCAACATCATACTATGTGGAACATGTGCGCCGTTACTTGATAAAGAAATATGGCTCGAAAGTTCTTTATCAAGGTGGCCTGAAAGTTTTTCTGGCAATGGACTTAAACTTTCAGACTAGTGCACATGACTCCCTGAGAAAAGGTATATTGGAATTAACAAAACGGCAGGGTTACCGTGGGATACAAAATGTGCATGTCTCGGACAACGAAAGTTATATAGAAAAATCAGCAGATGGGAATCCTTTTAAGATTGACTCATTGTATCTCGGAAACATTGTTTCCGGAATAGTGAGTGATGTCAGTGATGAAAAAGTGACTGTGAAACTGGGAGAGTCTTCAGGGGTTCTTGAATGGAACAATATCAGTACATGGAGAAACGGAGATATACTCAAAGATGAAAGACCAACACCAATTTCTAAACCATCAGAAATATTTGAAACAGGTGATGAAATAAGTGTCAGACTTGCAGATTATGACTCAAATAGTAATTACTTTCGACTTCAGCTTTATCAGGAACCGTTAGTTAATGGAGCCTTATTGGCGATGGATCCAAAGACAGGGGAGGTTTTGTCAATGTCCGGTGGTTACCGTTTTGGCGAGAGTGAGTTTAACCGTGCTATACAGGCCAAGAGACAACCGGGATCATCGTTTAAACCAATAGTCTATTCTGCTGCACTTGATGCAGGTTTTACTTTGAGCAGTGAGTTAATTGACAGCCCAAGAGCCTATGCTACTGGTATACAGACTGCAGGAGATGCTGAAATATGGACTCCGAAAAATTATGGAGATAAGGTTATGGGCAAAGTCTCTCTGCGTACAGCGCTGGTTAAAAGTCTAAACTTGCCTACAATTGGACTTTGTGAAGAATTAAAACCGGAAAAGGTCATTACATACAGTAGACGTTTTGGCATCACAGGTGAAATGATGAAAAATCTAACAACTTGTTTAGGATCATTGTCTGTCACTTTGCAGGAAATGTTAAGCGCGTACGGAGTTTTTGCAAACCAGGGTCGTTTGGTTAAACCAATCTATATTTTGAGAGTTGAGGATCAGAATGGTGAAATTCTGGAATCAAGTGTTCCGGAAGAGCAGCAAGTAACCTCGGAAGCAACAGCATTTCTGATTAGCAATGTTTTACAGGATGTGGTTCAGCGTGGTACCGGACGACGAGCTCGGGCAATTGGACGACCCTCAGCAGGGAAAACAGGTACTACCAATGATAGCGTCGATGCCTGGTACATCGGTTACATCCCTCAATTATTAACAGGTGTTTACGTTGGGTTTGATAAACCCAGAAGAATGGGACGATCTGAAACCGGCTCCAGAGCGGCAGCTCCCATCTGGATAAACTTTATGAAAAATGCTGTATCAAATTTGCCTACAGAGCAATTCCCTCAGCCTCCGGGTATAACAACAATTAAAATTCACAAGTCCGGAAGAAGGGCTATACCATGTGATATACCTGATAATATTCAGGACGAACATTATAAATCCGGAACAGAGCCTGTTTTAGATATGTCAGTTTCCGGAAGGTGTGTTCAAGCTGAGCAGTCAGCGGGAGAAACAAAAGTGGAAGGAGAACCTGAACTATAAACGGAAGTAAAGTGAAGCATGTGCAGCAAGGTTCAAGGGGGTAATATTTTTGAAACCTTGAACCCTGCGAAACTACTTTTTAGTTTAAAGCGCTTTTCAATTTACTGCCTGCTTTGAATTTAGCGCTTCTTGATGCTGGAATGTTTATAATTTGAGATGGATTTTGAGGATTACGTCCAGTACGTGCTGCACGATTTGACACAGAGAATGTGCCAAATCCTATCAATGTAAGAGAGTCACCTCTTTTCAGCGCACTTTCAACATTTGAAGTGAAAGACTTTAAACAACGGTCTGCGTCAGCCTTTGTCAGACCGGTGTCTGCTGCGATAGCATCAATAAGGTCAGATTTAGTCATAGTCATTTTCCTGTAAAAAGATTAACAAATTAGACAGTTTGCCGGGTAAAAAACACAACTATCTTTGATTTTTCAAAACCTGAAATGCAACTTTGCAACTCAGATTATATCAATGGTTACATAACAACAATTATCATTGACGATACAAGAATTATAGTTATTTGAAAAATTAGTCAAGGCTTGACAAGAAAAAAATGAATTTTTTTCAAAAAATAGGAAATTTTGTTGGTTTTCCCGGTATTCCAGCCGGATTCCCTTCTTCATCAAGAAATCTCAGTAATTTTGAAAAACTGATTTTACCCTACGATCAAGGACTTTTTTCATTGCTGTTTATAGGCTCAGTGCTGCTTCATTTTGTTCTGGTGGTAATGATTGGAGTGTTCTCTGAGATGTGGGTGCCTGAACCACCGCCGATTAGAGCAAAAATAGGTGTCCGTTATGCTAAACTCCCACCCAAGCGCACGACTCCAATTAGTAAAACAAAAAGTACTGTTGAGAAGCCGGTAATGAATAAACTTGATGCCAGGCTGCCAAAAAAAACGATAAAACCTGTTTCCAAACAGCCTTTGTTGAAGAAACCCGTCATTCAAGATTCTATAAAAAATTCATCTGTTCCAAAACCGGCTTTATCTCAACCGGAAGCACCACGTCTTAAAATGTCACAACCAAAGTTGAAACCTTCACTGCCTGAAAAAAAACAAGCAAGTGTACCAAAACTGCAAAAAATAAAGATTCCTAAGAAACCTTTGCTTTCACCTCCAAAATTGTCAGACTCAATTCAGAAACTGCCAAAGGTGAGCAAAGACCCTGTACCTCTTTCGCCTTTGACTTCTAAAAGATCAAGGCTATCGCCAAGTCAGATTGAGTTACCAAAGATTGAAATGAAAAATATTCT
This sequence comes from SAR324 cluster bacterium REDSEA-S27_B3, assembly GCA_001627865.1. GTDB lineage: Bacteria > SAR324 > SAR324 > SAR324 > NAC60-12 > Arctic96AD-7. The sequence goes on along the minus strand of LUQO01000012.1, from coordinate 23,495 downwards.
ACCAAGAAAACTGAGTACACCTAAGTTTTCCAAACCGGTAGAGATTCCTGTTCAGGAACTGCCAAAATCAATGCAGTCTTTTTCCAAAGAAGCTGAAAGTCCACTTGTAAAGATTGAGCCGAAAAAATTAAGCACACCTGAGTTTTCAAAACCAAAAGAGCTACAGTTTGAAAAGTTGCCAAAAAAATCCCAGCCTTCTTTGCCTGAAATTCCAGTAATTGCTCCAATTAAACCTTCTGTCAAATCTGAAACCACACTGGAGGAAATATTTCCACAAGAAGTAAAAATTGATGATAATCTTCCGGATATAGGAATTCTTGAACAGGATGATGAACAGAAATTAAATGAGATTCCTAATACCAGTTACTTGCAGCGTAAAAAATTGGCTCAGCTTGCTGGAGAGGAATATAATCTGCACATAAGAACACGGATTATTCCAAAACTTGGGAGCTATTCTTCGAATTTTTTTGTCAGAATCCTGCTCAATATAGATGCGAAAGGAGAAATTATTTACCATGAAATAAAAGAATCCAGCGGATCCTCGGCCTTTGATAAGGCAGCAGAACTTGCTGTGCGAAATGCTGTGCTGGATCCTCTGCCAAAAGCTTTAGCGGAAAATCCCCCATATATTGTCTCGATTAAAATTCAGGCTCCACAGAATTGATGTGAGGATGTTAAATTAACTGATGCCCTTAATAATGAATTTTCTTGCAGCTCGGTATCTGCGTTTTTTCTTACCGGTTTTCTTTATTTTTTTCTCTTCTGATGCACGTGCACAAACATATTCCAGTGAGGAAATTGTAATCAGTGGACTTGGATTTGCTCGTTTTAGTGTAGCTTTGATTTCAGAGAAGAGTTTCTCTGAACAATCCGCAGCCAGTCGATGGTTAAGAATTATTGATCGTAACCTTTGTTGGAGCGGTGTGTTTCTGGTGACAAATTCCCGATATAAAAGTTGCCGGACTGCAGGCGGAGATGATGTGGATATGAAAATTATCCTGGAGTTGAAACGCAATAATTCAAATTCAGGCACATTAATCTCAAAGCAATTAATGTTGACTGTGGCGGATAACAACGGGGTGGAGTTGTTTCCACTAGCATTAACATTGCGGAAGGGTCGTTTCCGCGAATCAAACTTGATGAAATTGATCAACGATTTGTCAGCTCAGCTAACCGGACGTGAAGGAGTTTTAGGCAGCACAATTGCTTTTACTCTCAAACAACCTAAGCGTCGTAAAATAATTGCTCGAGTCAATACACACGGGAAAAAGCTTGCCGCAATTTCCCGCAATCCAAATATAAGTTTGCTGCCGAAATGGAATCCTCAAGGTGATGCCATAGTTTACACAACATTAAGCCGCAGAGGGACCTCTATCATTTACGATGATCTTAATCTAAAGAATCATCCTGTTGTGCTGCTTAACTCAAACAACTCCGGAGCGCTTGTTTCAAATAATTTTTTAAGTGTAAGCGGCGGCGCATGGTTTTCCAGTGGACAAAAGTTGATTGTGACGCTCAGCCGTAAGGGCAACACGGATTTGTATACCTTTGACAGACGAAAGAGAAAGGAAACACGGCTCACAACTCACAAAGCCATAGACACAGTTCCAGATTTATCTCCGGATAATCAGCAATTGATTTTCGTTTCAGACCGCAAAGGTCATGAGCAAATATTTATTTTACAACTGGGCACAAAAATTCCGTTTCAACTAACATTTGGCCGAGGAAGCAGCAGTGATCCTGTTTGGTCTCCGGATGGTACGCTCATCGCTTATTCCAAATACAGATATGGTTACAGCCAAATTCATTTGATGGATCCGTTTACTGGTGAAGATCACTCTCTAACCAGGGGACGATACAATTCAGAACAGCCTTCCTGGTCTCCTGATGGCCGTCAAATAGTTTATGTATCTTCTTCAACCGGAAAGGATAAATTGTATGTAATGTTTGTTGATGGTTCCGGACGAAGACGTTTAACCCGTACACCAAAAGATTTTGAGGAAGGCTCCCCCAACTGGACTCCTAGAAGGTTTTAATGCAAATTGATGATTGGCATAGCGAATCTGATCCGCATGTTATCCGCCGTGAAAAACAGAAAGCCAGAGAACTCAGGCAATCTCAATGGTGGAAAAACAGAAGAGCCTGCAATATATGTTATTATTGCAAAACCATCACTCCCGCACGAAAACTTACTATGGATCACATCGTACCGCTTGCTCGTGGCGGACGTAGCATAAAATCTAATTTAGTCCCGTGTTGCAAATCCTGTAATAACATGAAAAAAAATTTACTGCCAATGGAGTGGGAAAAATACCTGAATCATTTCAGATAAAAAAGGATAAATCTATTATAAAATAATCAGCCTGTCTGAATTTTATTATCTACTGTTATTAGAATTCCATCCTCATTTTTCAAAAATATTTTGCTTTTTTAACTTTACAAAAGCAAGAATTTTTGATAACATATTTGCCAAAAGAATTAGATGTTAATGAATGATGGAGTGATATGAATAAAATATTTAATAGACATAGTAACCGTTTTGGTTCAGGAAGGAAAATTAAGGGGAAAAGCGGTAAAAATTCTGCCAAAGGACTTCCAACAAGTGAAGATATTGAACTTGCAACAAAGGCATTCCTTGCAAAAGGTGGTGAAATTGAAAAGTCTTCAAAGAATTCAGAGAATGCTCATAAAGACGTCTTTCGGGCAAACGTAGAGCCTGATTCTCGTCTGGGAATGGGGTCCTTGGTGGATGATTCATGGGATTGTTGGGAAAACAAGGATTATGAAACTAATCCGAGTGGATCAGTCACATGATCATCTGACCGCTGTTTCTCTAAATATACCAAATACCAACCAGGCTTTGTCTAAAGCACGGTTGGTAAGTTGGAACAGGGGTTTATAAGTTTTTCTTTCCTTGATTTGCGTCTGAAAAGAATCAATACTGTACGTAGTGTTTTATTGCAATATAACCTTTTAACATGTTTTAAGAAACTCTGTTACTTATTAAATACAATCATCACCCTCCCTAAAGAAAATGCGAAAAATATGTTTCTATTTTTCGTAAATTAATTAATCAATATTTCCTCCCAACATTCCACGGTTTTTCACTGGTACAAACCATTTTTGCCAGACTTGAAAAATCTTTCGCACTATTCAAACAGTTAGTTTTCATCCTCACCTCCTATTAACATTTTGCTCTCCATTACTTCTGTTTTCTGTCAATGAACTAACTGGCACAGTTTTTGTTGTGTATTAAGCGGGACCTTGTTTTACCAGAATTGGCATAAAGGTAGTGTTTTTGGAGTACAACAGGCTTGGTTCAAATAAATACATAATATAATTCACAGTAAGTATGTTACGGAAATATTACTTGGAAATTTTTGCTGGCTGTTATTTTTTGATCAACTCCATTAGTCCCGCTGGAGTTCAGGCGGCAGAATTAAATTTGATAGAAAGAGAAGCACTGCCTCTTGCATCATTTTTATTTGCTCATCATGATCAGATGCGGGTTGGTTGGTACAATCAGCCATTTAGTCCAGACATTGAGAATCCTGTCGGCTCATTGTTTGTTCAGCTCAAGCCTAGAAAAAATGAAGGGGAATACCAGCTCGCTTTACGTGTTTTAAGGGACGGTTCGCATCAGTTTCTTAGAATACGAGAAATTACCGACGGCAGACCTCTGAATCATAAACGTTACTTAACAATACCATTTGAATTGCTGATTGGGGCAATTCAGGGTGAAGCATTGCGCTCCCTTTTTCCAAATGACCGTGTTGAAGCCGGAGGCTGGCTGCATCAGGTTACTTATGTATGGGAAACTCCGGAATTACTGGCTAAATCTTTTACCAGGTCCGGAAAGCACATTTTACCACAGAAAGTATTTAAACAAGGTGAACAATTCACCATTCCATGGAACATCCTGCGCTCAGACTTGGAACTGGAACCTTTGGCTGTCCGGGATCCTCTTATCATCAAAAAAGATGATACGGGACTTCGCTTCGCTTTTTATCAAATTCAGCCAGGAGACACATTATATTCTTCTGTCGTAATCCGTTTTATTGGAAAAACAAAGCATTATGCCAGAAGTCAAAATGCAAGAGACTTACTGGTTTTGAACGGGCTCACTGACGCACGCCTCCTCTCACCAGGCCAATACATAAAAATTCCTTTGGAATGGATCCGACCTGCATATTTGCATCCTGTGCCTGGAATTTACCGTAATTATAAGGAAACAAGTGTAGATGAACATGTGATTACACCACAGAACCTGCCACTAAATGACAATTTTCAGCAGCAAACGGACAACTTGTTTCAAACACAAAGCATCACCCAGCGCTAAATTATGAAGATAAAACTCATCATATTCGCATTTATTCTGCTGGGTTTAACGGCGGCTGCAGAGAATTCTTCCGCCAAATCCACAAAAAAATCAAATTGGAAAAGTTTTACTTTACCTCATAAAAATTCCAGTCAGTCTGAAATGCTTGTCGGCTGGAATGGAAGCCGGCTGGTGGTAAAACTTAAACCGCAACCGGGCGAAGGAGGTTATAGTTTGGCAAAAAGAGTTCTTGTGCCTGAATATAGAAGCCTGAAAACAATCCGTAAATACAGTAAAACTCGTCGTTTATATCAGCATCGCTTCATTACCTTTCCGCTTAAGGTCATAAATGGCAACATCCGCAGCTCCGCGCTCAAAGCCACATTTGTTAATGACAAGGCCACCAATAAGTTTTGGCAGCATCGTGTTACGTATTACTGGGAAACAACCAGTATGATCGCCGGCTTATTCACTAAAGAAGGAATCAAGGCAGGCAATTTAGTGCGCTACAATAAACTGCGAAAAAATGGGAATGTTCTCAAAAAAGGGGACATTATTAAAATTCCCTGGAAATGGATTAGTCCGGAATTGAGACTCCGCCAAGTTGCATTAAAGTCTCCTCTCAAACTAAAACAGGACAAATCAGGAAAATTATACGCGCAATATCAGATGCAAACCGGAGACACTCTTTATTCTTCTGTTGTTATCCGTTTTACAGGACGGCTCCTGAATGATGAAGTAAACCAGATTGCTAATGAATTACTTAAATTAAACAAAATCTCTGAGGCGAAACTAATTCAAAACCGGCAGAAGATAAAAATTCCTTTGGAGTTGCTGAGCGAAGAATATTTTGCAAATAATAAAAAAGGGACTACCAACAAAAAAGTTGTGAAAAATGAGGATAAGAAAAGCAAGTCCTCAAAGTCAGTGACCTGGAAAAAACAAGCTAAACATAAAAAAATTCAACAGAAGTCTATAGCAAAAAAATCAACTTCTGCTAACAAAAAAAATGTTCACAAAATACATGTAATCCTTGATTCCGGACACGGCGGAGGTGACCCAGGAGCAATTGCTGGAACAAGGAAAAATAAAGATCTGATTTACGAAGATGAAGTGGTATACGATGTAAGTCAGCGTATCTCCGGGCTGCTGAAAAAGCATGGAATTATAGTACATCCAACTCTCTCTGATCCAAATCAAAAAAAACCAATTCGATATTTATCACATTGGCATGATGAAGATGAACATCTGCTGGTCACCCCCAGATATCTAAATCGTAACTCACATACTGGTGTAAATATGCGTGTTTATCTGGTAAACCACATCTATCAGAAATTGAAAAAGAAAAAAGTGCCGCAGGAAAACATTATATTTATCAGTCTTCATGGAGATGCTTTACACTCTTCACTTAGAGGAGCAATGGTGTATTATCCTGATCGGCGATTGCGTAGAGGTGGATTTAGATTAAAAAATAAAATATACAAGAAGCGAAAGGAGTATAGTCCAAGATTAACTTTCAAGCCAAGTGATAATCTGTATGCAGAAAAACTCAGCAAATCCTTTGGCAAAGTTGTTATTGATGAGTTCCGTAAGTTGAAGCTTAGTACACATCGTGTTTCTTCTGCAGTCAGGGGTTATCTTTATCGAAAAGGCAAAAAGACACTTCCTGCCGTTCTCCGCTACAGTAAGGTGCCCACATCGGTTTTGGTGGAAATAGCAAATCTTAACAATAAAAAAGACAGACGGAATCTATTGAAATCAAAGACACGTCAGCAGATAGCGGTCGCCATAACTAATTCTGTTGTTGCCAATTTTGGCCGCACAAGCGGCCTGGTCGCAAAGCTTTAATCCACAAAATTCTTTATAAATGAGTCTGATAAACTCTGTTGTTTTCGACCTTGGAAACGTACTGATTGACTGGGATCCCCGCTATCTTTACCGCAAATTATTTTCAACTGAAAAAGAAGTTGAATGGTTTTTGGAAAATATCTGTGATCATGACTGGAACCTGAAACATGACGCGGGCCAGTCTTTTTCCAAAGGCATTAACGAACTTTCTGAACAATATCCACAATACAGTGAGCTGATAAATGCCTGGTATGAACGTTGGGAAGAAATGCTTGGAGAACCTATGGATGAAGCTGTAGGGATTTTGTCTGAGCTGAAAGATAAAGGGTTTTTATTATACATTCTTAGCAATTGGTCTGCTGAAACATACCCCATTGCAGAATCCCGCTTTGATTTTTTACACTGGTTTGATGGTAAAGTTATTTCCGGAGAAGCAGGAATTGTAAAACCTGATCCGGAAATATATCAATTATTAATGAAAACATACGGAATTTCCCCACAAAATACTGTTTTTATTGATGATAAGCAAAACAATGTTGAAGCGGCACAAACATTTGGAATCCAAAGTATTCATTTTCAGAATGCGGCGCAACTCAGGAAAGATTTACAGAAACTGAAATTGCTCTGAAAGACAACCAATTGCTCCAATTTGTGTTTTGTTCACTGATGATCTAATCTGTTTTGAAAACTTTCATTTCCTGAAATGCCAATAAACTGATGATTTACTTCCGGATGCTTTGCGAAAACTTGTTGTTTTAAGCTGTGTTTTTTTAATACTTTCCGGCATACTTTTAGCTTATCCGGAAATGTTTCCGTGGGCTGAAGAATCTACAGCAACGTCTCTGATGCATATCTGGGCCGGAATATTTTTTATCGTCATCTTTCCATTATATTCCTGGGATCATATTCGTGGACACGCGGATCGATTGCGAAAATTTTCTTTGGTAACAGCAACAGGCATCCTTCAGTTTTTTACCGGCTTGGGGTTGATTGTTTCAGGGATCCCTTTACTGCTTTACAGCGCAGATGTTCTTGAACTCCCTCGTGAAATCCACTTGGCACTGACGTTTGTACTGGCCGGGAGCCTTTTTTTACACAAATTATCAAAAAAGTAGGTTGTAAAAAACCAGCTCTGTTGAACCCGTAATTCCAGCATTATGTCTGATTTGAATAACAAAGTTAAATTAATGGACACCACTCTGAGGGATGGAGAACAAACTCAGGGAGTCTCATTCACTCCGCCGGAAAAGGCAAACATTGCTAAATCACTACTGAAGAAGCTGCGTGTTGATCGCATTGAAGTAACTTCAGCAAGAATCTCAGAAGGTGAGTTAAGCTCAGTGCAAAACATTTCAGCATGGGCAAAGGATAATGGTTTTTTGGACTCAATCGAAGTTTTGGGATTCATCGATCATAAACGGAGTGTAGACTGGATTAAGGAAGCAGGCTGCAGAGTAATGAATTTATTGACCAAAGGAAGCGAAAACCACTGCAGGAATCAGCTTCGTAAAACACTAAAGGAGCATGTTGCAGATATCAGAAAAACGATAAATTATGCCCATTCAAATAATGTTAATGTCAACATCTATCTTGAAGACTGGTCCAACGGATATAATAACAGTCCCAAATATGTTTTCCAGATGATGGATGCGCTGAAAGATGAAGGCATCAATCATTTCATGCTGCCGGACACACTTGGGCTGCTGTCTCCGGATCAGGTTTTTAACATGCTTTCAGACATGATCGAGAGATTCCCATGGGCAACTTTTGATTTTCATCCTCATAATGATTATGGCCTGGGTGTGGCTAATGTGCTGTTTGCTGTTAAGGCCGGGGTTAGAAATGTTCACTGTACAATGAACTGTCTTGGTGAGAGAGCAGGTAATGTTTCGCTTGCGGAAATCGTGGTTGCTCTGCATGACAAACTTGGAATGGAGCTTTCAATAGACGAGTCTAGTCTTGCGCCGGTAAGTGAGATGGTAGAGAGCTTTTCAGGGAAAAGGCTTGCGGATAATGCACCAATTGTTGGCGAAAATGTTTTCACTCAAACCAGCGGGATTCATGCAGACGGTGATAAAAAAGCAAATTTATATCACAATCCGATTGCTCCGGAGCGTTTTGGGCGCAAAAGAAGCTATGCTCTCGGCAAAATGAGCGGTAAAGCGTCACTTGCAAAAAACCTTGAATTGCTGGGCATTCAGCTTGTTGATGAAAATCTGAATAAAGTGCTCAAACGTGTTGTTGAACTGGGTGATTCAAAAAAATCAATGACTGCGGCTGATTTGCCGTTCATCATTACAGATGTTTTGGAAACAAGCGAAACTCAACGGATTGAGCTGCTGAATTGTTCCATTTCAAGTGGATTGAACTTAAAGGCTACTGCCGCAATACATCTTAAAATTGATTCAAAAGAGTATCGAGAAGCTGGGAGCGGAAACGGCGGATATGACGCATTTATGAGTGCAGTAAACAAAATACTGAAAAAGCTGCATCTTGATTCACCGGAACTTGTAGATTATCAAATCAGGATTCCACGAGGCGGGAAAACAAACGCACTCACTGAAGCAATCATTACATGGCAGGTGAACGGAAAACGTCTTCAAACTGTCGGCATTGATTCTGATCAGGTTATTGCCGCAGTCAATGCAACACTTAAACTGCTGAATTTACAGTTATTGCAAAAAGATGTTCAACAAATGCAATAATATTTCAGTTTGAGAATTATGGGTTTAATCCCGTCATGCCTGAATTCAACACCGGCAGGAAAATTTTTGCTGTGGAGAATTTATAATCATGTACCTCTCAACTGCTGAGGGTAAACTGAACACCATTTATTTCCCCTTGACTGCAAACCCGGTGGGGTACAACCATTTGTCATTGGCTGAGTGCGTACTGTGGCAATTTCCGAAAACACAATTAATAATTTTCATTCTTTCCAATGGCAGACATCCTGACCCATTCAAATCCGGACAAATTCTACAAGCCTCATTGCGCTATGAAATATTAAGAAGCGCGCTTAGGGAATGGTCTGATCCTGAAAAATCTCTGCCGGCACAATTTGCGGAAAAATCCGGAGTTTTACTGAAATTGAGGAATGATAACTGTGCTGTTTCCAGTTGGGAATTATCATACAGAAAATCCATGCGACTGGCGGATCACGTAAACAATTTTTCTGCAGGGCAGAAAGTCTCAATGATTGTAGGGGCAGATTTGATTGAACGCATGATAGATCCAATAATTTTCACTGACGGTGACTTAACTCAAATCGAAAAAGGCAGCCGCCTGCTTGCCGCTCCGCGTAATGAGATTGATATAAATCATACTTTAAAGTTAATAAAACAAGAACGTGGCGTGAAATTAGATGTCTCTCTGATTTCTCCTGTGGTTCTGCCGGAGAATCTGCACAAATTTTTTCTTATTTCTTCAACACATATTCGCAAAGCGTCTCAGGCAGGACACTCTCTGGAATCTTTTTTGCCGGAAAATGCAGCACGGCATGTATCGCAAAACTGTTTATACAATAATCATAAACCGTCCCATGTCGTACAGCCTAAGTATTTAAATGAACACCAGCTGAGCTGTTTTGAACTGAAAGAGCAGCTGGACGAAGCAGCCACGAGGCTTAAAAAAACACTTGATCAACAGGCAATAAGCAAACAACCTCACCGCTTTGCTGTAGTGGAAACAACCACGGGCGGACAACTTGCTCAGGCTTTCACCGGTCTTTCGGGAGCCTCAGAGCATTTTCTTGATGGCAGAATTATCTATAATCAGGAAGCACAAAAACAATTTTTAGGTATTACAGAATTTGATGATCTGGCTTTATCATCTGAAGTCAGGTATAAGTGTCTGGAGTTTAATCCTTTTCTTACACGCAAGGAGCATCAGCTGCTGTTTGTGATAGAAGCGCTGACCTGGGCTGAAAAAGAACTAAACAAACAACATTGATTTAATAACATGAAAGAATTACTGCAAAAATTACTGGCAGCAGATGAACTCAGCTTTGAAGAAGCACGTGAAATGATTCTATGGATCATGAGTGAAGATGCTGTCTCTGTGCAGGCAGCGGCACTGTTAGCCTTGCTGCAGGCAAAGGGCGTGACAGTTGATGAAATGGCAGGTGCCGCTCTGGCTATGCGGGAGCGTGCATCCGGAATTAAAGCGCCAAAAAATACTATTGACACCTGCAGTACCGGAGGAAATGGAATCAGCACTTTCAACATTTCAACATGCGCCGCAATAATTGCTGCCGGCGCTGGAGCAGTTGTTGCCAAGCACGGCAACCGCAGCAACACAAGAAAAAGCGGCAGTGCTGAAGCATTGGAAGCATTAGGCGTAAATATAGCTTTGGAATTAAATGAAGTTGAAAACTGCCTTAAGGATTTGGATATTTGTTTTTGTTACGCGATCAATCACCATCCTGCAATGCGCTTTGCCGGACCGATACGCAAAGAATTGGGTGTTCCTACCGTCTTTAATCTGCTGGGTCCTCTTACAAATCCTGCCGGAGCAAAAAGTCAGCTCATTGGTGTGCCGAATGTTGAACTGACGCTGAAATTAGCACAGGTCCTTAAACGATTAGGTAGTGATCGTGTTTTAGTGGTACATGGACATGACGGTCTTTGCGAATTGACTGTAACAGCCCCAACACACGTGGCTGAACTGCGTGATGGTAATATCCGGGAATATGAAGTAACTCCGGAACAATTGGGACTCAAAACTGGGAGTTTAAAGGAGATTGGTATTGATACTCCGGAAGAAAGCGCACGGATAATTGAAAGAATTTTTTCTGGTGATGAGAGAGGTACTGCACGTGAAATTGCTTTGGCAAATGCCTCAGGTGCGTTGGTTGTTTCAGGTCTGGTTGATGACCTGGAAGAAGGTGTTGAATTGGCGGCAAAAACTGTTGACAGTGGTAAAGCAGCAGAAAAACTTACAAATTTAATCAATTATTCATGGGCCAACCATCAGGCTTCGTGAAAGAAGCGATTGTTCCTCTTTCTTAAGTTTAGACCTCTGGTATTAATTAAGCAGTAGCTATCATTACTTATTCATCACTTTTATGTCCGTAGAACTTTCCACATACGTTCAGGCTCATTAGTGATGATTCCTGTGATTCCCCAATCAATTAACTGCTTCATGCGTTTTTCATCATTTATTGTGTAAGGAATTGTTTTAATTCCATTTGCTTTCAGTTTCTTAATAAGAGAAGGAGTTACAAGATTGTCATCAGGATGAAATGAATACGCGTTTAACTTCCTGCAAAGGTTAAGCGTGTATTCTTCTGATTGATGAACTTCCTCCAGTGGGGCTGTTCTTAGAGAAGCTGTGATGTTTTGATCGCTATGCCACTTTTTGATTCTGGGAAAGAACGAATGCTGGAAACTTGAAATCAGCACAGAATCAGCCATTCCAAGCTGCTTAACTAATTCACATACTTGTACCTCAATTGCATCAGCAGGAGCGGAGGATTCAAAACATTCTGGTTTGATTTCAATGTTGACTGATACTCTGCCTCTGATCAGCAGCAGCATTTCCTCAAGGGTTGGAATTGTTTCCCCTTTAAATTCAGCCCCGAACCAGCTTCCGGCATCCAGTTTTTTTATTTCTGATAGGGAGCGTTCTGATACCAGCCCTGTACCGTCAGTTGTCCTGTCCAGAGTATGATCATGGATTACAACCGGAATACGATCTCTGGTCAGGCAGACATCTATTTCAATCATGTCTACTTTTGCTATGATTGCGGCCTCAAAAGCAGCGCAAGTATTTTCAGGATATTGTCCACTGAATCCTCTGTGCGCAACAACCCAGGTACGCTTTGTTTGCTCAATATCTTTTATATTTCCCATAGTTTGACACCTAATATCAGTTGATATAGCATCAGTAGTGTTTTTTAATACAGAAGGTAACGATCCATTCTGCCATCATGTTTTCATAATATTTTGTATTGCCGTCCTGTTTATGACATCTTCTTCAAAAATTAAAACAAATGATTTTGAAACTTTTAACATTGAAGATGAAATTGAATTTTCACAGGTAGTCAGCGATGGAAGGCGTCTTCTTGAAAGCAAGGCTGAATATCACACAGAAGAATGGGCCTGGACTGCTGAACTGGATGATGGAGGAATATTTATATTTTGCTATCTTCTGTATGACTTCAAGCAAAAAATACTGTCTTTACACCGCTTAAAAGAAAGCGTCTATACTTTGAATCTTTTGCGGCACAAAATGCTTCCTTCACATGAAAAAACGGGGCTGCCTCTGCTTGAAGAATTTCAGGTGATATTCACCCTCTATGAACGATTGAAGCATGAAGAAATGTCATGGGAAGATTGCGAGCAATATATCATGGAGCAGATTTCAACACATCGGAGGACAAATTAGCTTATCATGCTTCTTCGCTCAGGCTTTTTGCCCGCTTTATGACTTCCAGATTCTCTGATACTTCAAGTGCAATTTTATTGTTCAGTTTATGTTCAGCACATTCCTGTGCGTGTTTGATCGCATTTCGAATTGTGTGAACTTTTGAACTTCCGTGACAGATTATTACTACCCCGTTTACACCAAGCAAGGGAGCGCCTCCCACTTCCGAGTAGTCAGCTCTTTTTCGCAATGCCCTGAAGGGGCCCTTCATTGCCAGATAGCCCATCTTGGCCAGCAGTGTGTTTTCAACTTCTTCACGAAGAACGCTTCGCACAAAATCAAAAGTACCTTCCGCGACTTTAAGCGCGATATTACCGATGAAACCGTCGCAAACAACTACATCCACTCTGTCTTTGAACATTGCCTTGCCTTCAACATTACCGGCAAAATTAAGTGTGCTTTGTTTCAGTAAATCAAAGGTTTCTTTAAGTTGAAGATAACCTTTACCTTCTTCCTCACCATTGTTCAGCAGGGCAACTCTTGGATTATCCAGGTGAAGGTAAGTTCGCGCGTAGGCATCTCCCATCAGGGCAAACTGAAAAAGGTAAAGAGGTTTGCAGTCTGTGTTTGCGCCTATGTCCAAAAGCACGAAGGGGTGATCGCGATGAATGGAAGGCATGAGTGTAGCGATTGCGGGGCGCTCGATTCCTTCAACAGATTTGAGCACAAATTTGGCGGCAGCCATCGCTGCTCCGGTATTGCCGGCGCTTACAACAGCATCTGCTTCGCCTGTTGAGAGAAGATCAACAGCCACTCTGATGGATGAATTTTTCTTTTGACGTAAAGCCGTGGCAGGAGACTCGTTCATCTCCACTATTTCAGTGGAGTTAACGATGCGTAACTTGTTTTGATCGTAGCTCTGGCGCTTCAGTTTTTCTTTGATCTGGGCTTCTGACCCCACCAAAACAACATCAGTACCAAACTCAGCTATTGCCTGCAGAGCAGCTTCAATCTGCACTGTTAGGGGATTGTCTCCTCCCATTGCGTCAACCGCAATTGCCATACGCTATCTTGGTTTGCTGTTGATGAGTGAAAGAGCAGAAAATCAGCTCAGGTTGCTGCTACTTCGATGACTTCAACGCCCTTGTAAAATCCGCATTCGGGGCATACACGATGAGGTCGGATCAATGCGTGACAGTTGGTGCATTCAGAAAGAGCAGTTTCAGGAATTTTAATGTGCCCTCTCCTGTGGTCACGTTGACTGCGGGATGTTTTTCTTCTTGGTACAGCCATGGATCGTTTACGTTTGTTTTATAAAGAAGTTCTGAAAAATACTGCTGGAGTATTGATGCTTTTAGTGATTATTGATTGTCTCCAGGTCAGTCTTAGTGATCATTCATTTTGATGAATATGAATCATCCATGAAAACAGGGTTTATCCTTCAGCTGCTTGAATTTCTTCAAGCGTGCGTGCAGTGGGCAGAGGGTCTTTGGCTTCCACAATGACCGGATACACTTCGCATTTTTCCTCATTTAGCGGAGTGTAATATTCCCATTTTTCCGGAACATCCACGTCAGCGTAAATTGCTTCTACCGGACATTCCTCTACGCAGGCATTGCAATCAATGCAGGTTTCCGGATTGATATACAACATATCCGGTCCTTCATGAAATGCCTCCACCGGACATACCTCCACACAGTCCGTATATTTACACTTTTCGCAGTTTTCGGTTACGGTATAAGTCATCTGTAATTCCCCTGTTGAAAATCAGCCTAAAATTTTTTATTCGGTTGTAGTTTACAATAGTTGTTCAATAAATAATAACCTTAAATAATCACTTATTAACTTCATAAATTCAAGTTTTTTCTGGAAGCAGCTTAAAACAACAATATTATTCGTAACGGAGCGGATCCACCGGATTGAGCCGGGCTGCTTTTGTGGAGGGATAAAGCGTTACCAGTATGCAGATCGCAAATGATGCGAGTGTCGTCATCGCCACATCAAACCAGTCAATCAGCACTGGAATACGGTTTCCTCCGGGATAAACTCCAGGAGGAATATCAATTATTTCAAAGTTCATTAATACCCAGCAGATAGCCAGACCTGACAGTACTCCACCGATTGTACCAAGTGATCCGATCACCAGTCCCTGAAAAAAGAAGATCTTCCTTATTCCGGAATCATTTGCACCAAGTGCTTTAAGAATTGCAATTTCCCGGGATTTTTCCAATACCAGCATAATCAGAGAGCTGACAATATTGAATGCCGCCACGACAATTATCAGGGTGAGTATCAGAAACAATCCAATTTTTTCAAGTTTCATCACCTGAAAGATGCTTTTGTTTTCATCAGCCCAGTTGCCGACAAAATATTCATCACTCAGTTCTGACAGTTCATCGGCAATTTCCGGTGCATTTTCAGGATCGTCGATTCGTACCCCTAATCCTGTAATATGCTCCTTCATCCGATAAATTTTCTGCAGAAGCCGATAATCCATAAATGCCAGGACTTCATCATATCCGGAAATTCCTGATTCGAAAATCCCGATCACCTCCAGTTTTTTGATACGTGGAATATCGCCTACAGGAGTCATTCTCAGTTCTGAGGACACAAGCTTTACAGAATCACCCACATCTGCTTCCAACTGGCGTGCCAGTTTTGCTCCCAGAACAATTCCGTCTTTAAGTCTTTTTTTCCGTGCTTCATGGTGTGAGAGCCGCTCCAGCAATCTTGCTGAAATCAGAGCCTGGCTTTCCTTGGATGGTGTAATACCGTAAACTTCTTCCCGCAGGAATGATGAGATATTTGTGACATCCGATTCCTGTTTTGGATCAATTCCGCGCAGCAGCGCTCCTTTTGGCTGTTTTTTGCCGCTGAGCATTACCTGTTTATATATGTAGGGCGCAACCCCTTTTACATCCGGATGATCTTCAAGCCTTTTCTGCAGTCCGGAATAATCTTTCATCCCATCATTCCAGGCAAACATTGTTATATGCGGCAATGAACCGGTTACGGCATTCTGTAAATTTGTCCTAAAGCCGTTCATTACTGAAGTGGAAACAATAAGTGCAATCACACCCAAAGCCACTCCTCCAATGGAAATCCATGTAATGACTGAAATCGAGCGATCCTGCCGAGGAGAAAAAAGAT
The DNA here is from genome assembly GCA_001627865.1 of SAR324 cluster bacterium REDSEA-S27_B3. Classification (GTDB taxonomy): domain Bacteria; phylum SAR324; class SAR324; order SAR324; family NAC60-12; genus Arctic96AD-7. The sequence continues at coordinate 7,816 of LUQO01000012.1, read as the reverse complement.
AGCGTTTGCCGATGAATGTTTCGTAACCCATCAGTTAATTTACAAGTTTTTCACGAACGATATCAGCAGTTGCTGCTAATGCCGCAGCAAGTTTTTCTGGTGCTTTAATCCCTGCTTGCGCCATGTTTGGCTTGCCCCCGCCGCGTCCATCTGCGAGCTGCGCGACTTCATTGACCATATCACCGGCCTTGATTCCGCGCTCAATCAGGTCATCGGATACTACACAGAGCAGTGTGCTTTTTTCGTCCATGGTTGCGGCCAGCCAGGCGATCCCTGAAGAGATTTGTTCCCGTACCGAATGACCGATATTCCGGAGAGTTTCTGCAGAGTCTGCCTCAATTTCCTTTGCCAGTACCGACACCCCGTCCACGGTTTCAGCCTGTGCAACCAATTCTGATACTCCTGCAAGTGCGGCCTTACTCTTCAACAGCTGTATTTCTTTTTCCAGTTGTCGCTTTTCTACAGCAAGTTTTTCCGCCATTTCCGGAACTTGCGCGTCTGGAACATTCAGCATTTGGCGCATCGCGCGAGCAACCCGGCCTTGTTCCTGATTCATCACTTCAGCCTGTTTTCCTGTGACAGCCACAACTCTCCTGATTCCGGCAGCAATGCCTTCTTCTGAAACTATGCGTAACTGCCCGATTTGTCCTGTAGCTTTAACATGGCAGCCTCCGCAAAGTTCTTCTGAAAAATCAGAGACTTTTACAACACGCACCACATCTCCGTATTTTTCACCAAACAAGGCGATTATTCCGGAACTTATTGCCTCATCAAAAGGGGTTTCATAAATGTCAGTAGCAATATTCTGACGAATTACATTGTTGACAATGTTCTCAATTTCTTCCAGTTGTATGTCACTCACCTTTTCAAAATGTGTAAAGTCAAACCGCAGGATTTCAGGGTTTACCAGTGATCCTGCCTGAGTAACATGTTCACCTAATATCTGTCTCAGTGCTTCGTGCAGCAAGTGTGCGGCAGTATGGTTGTTGGTGGTTGTTAAGCGCAGCTTTTCATCGACTGTGGCAGTGAAAGTTGAATCATCCGGAAACATGTTTTTGCCTCCGTGATTTTCAGCTTCACATATATGAATGATTGAATCACCCATCTTCTGAACATCAACAACATTCCATGTATTTTCATTTTGCTGCAGTTTCCCATGGTCACCGACCTGCCCTCCTGACTCCGCGTAAAACGGTGTGATATCCATAATAAACTGCCATTGCCCGGAATCATTTTGTGAATAACGGCGCAGTTTGGATTCTGTCATGAAAGTATCATAGCCCACAAATTTTGAATCAGTCCCTGCTGAAATCTCAGTCCATTTGTCAGGAATTGCCTTAAATTTTCCTGCTTCACGCGCTCGTTTCTGCTGTTCTTTCATCAGGCTTTCAAACCCATCTTCGTCAACTTCAAATCCATGTTCCTTACTCATCAGGCGTGTCAGGTCCACAGGAAATCCGTATGTGTCATACAGCTTAAAGGCGTCTCCACCTGAAATCATCTTTGCAGATTTTGTTTCCGGACTTGAAACCATTTTCTGGAATATTTCCAGTCCGCGGTCCAGTGTCAAACCGAAACTGTTCTCTTCTGCCTTAATCACGTTTTGCACATGATTCTGCTGTTTATTTATTTCCGGAAAAGCATCTCCCATCACTTCAGCCAGAGTTGGCACCAGTTTATAAATAAACGGTTCATGCATGTTTAAAACTCTTCCGAAGCGTGTAGCCCTGCGCAGCATACGACGCAGAACATATCCGCGGCCTTCATTGGAAGGCAGTGCACCGTCAGCCACAGCAAAACTAAGCGAACGCAGATGATCGGCAATTACTCGATATGCCACACTTACTTCTCCTCCGGAATCAGTCTGTTCTGTGACTTCACTGATTTTATCCAATATCGGTACAAACAGATCAGTGCTGTAATTTGAATCAACTTCCTGCAGAACACGGCAAATTCGCTCCAGTCCCATACCCGTATCCACATGCTGAGCTGAAAGCTCTTCCAGATGACCGTCCGGGAAACGCTGATACTGCATGAAAACCAGGTTCCACAACTCCACAAAACGCCAGCATCCTTCGAGGTTGACAGCACACTCATGCTCATCTGAAAGTGGACATGTACCCTCTCCTAAATCAATATGCAGTTCAGAACATGGACCGCATGGACCGACCTCACCCATTTCCCAGAAGTTGTCATGCTTGTCGAAACGCAGCACCTGCGCTGGATTAATGTCGGTACAGGTTTTCCAGAGGTTTTCTGCATCTTCATCTGCTTCAACACCATCTCCACCGGCAAAAACTGTGGCCCACATTTTTTCTTTAGGTAGCCCCCATACTTCAATCATTAATTCCCATGCCCATTCTATCGCCTCTTTTTTGAAATAGTCTCCGAACGACCAGTTACCGAGCATCTCAAAAAAAGTATGGTGGTAATTGTCATATCCGACATCTTCCAGGTCATTATGTTTCCCACTGGCCCGGATGCATTTTTGTGAGTTAACCGCACGGTTATAGTCACGGATACCTGTTCCTAAAAACACGTCTTTAAACTGCGCCATTCCGGAATTTGAAAAAAGCAGAGTCGGGTCGTCATTTGGAACTACCGGAGAGCTGCGCACAAAACGATGACCGCGCTCTTCAAAAAAAGTGATGAATTCCTGTCGTATTTGCTTAGAGTTTTTCATGCTTCGATAATTTATAAGCAGGTATATATTTTCAATGAACCAATGTTCGGGGGAAGGAGGCGGGACTGGTTTTTCATGCCAGCGTTTGCTGCCGGATAGCCGTAATGGTAGCCGGCTGTTACTTGTTTTGAATCAGCGTGCCATGAACTCCACTACAAGGTGATCTTCAACATCGATGGGAATTTCCTCGCGTTCCGGAACCTCCACAAGTGAGCCGGAAAATTTCTTGCTGTCGCGCTGAATATAAGCTAATTTTTGCTCAAAGAAATTAAACCAATCCTTGTATCTGTCCACCTTTTGGCTTTTCTCTCTTAATTGTATATTGTCACCCGGCTTCACTTGAAATCCGGGTTTGTTGACTTTTCTGCCGTTTACGGTGATGTGACAGTGCACAACCATCTGTCTGGCCGCGCGCAGTGTGCCCGCGAATCCCATACGATACACCATGTTGTCCAGTCGTGTTTCAAGACTTTGGACCAGCGCTACGTTTGTCTGCTTGCGGACTTTAGCCGCGTGTTCGTAGTAACGGCGCAGCTGCTTGGAACTGATTCCGTAAAATGCTTTCAGCTTTTGAGTTTCTTTTAATTGTTGACCGAAGGGAGATATTTTTGCCTGACGGCCTGCGCCATGCTGTCCCGGACGATTCGGACGTCGGCTTAAAGTAAGCGCGGCGCTTGGAGTCCCAATCAAATTGACGCCCAATGCGCGGCAGACTTTATGTTTTATAGTAGATTTTCCTGGCATGTTTTCCTGTTCCGCTCAGATGGCATCTTTGGAGAACTATAGAAATAAAAATTATTGAAATGCTTCTTTACCACTCCTCATTCCAACGTAAAACTATCAGGATGCCATCCCATCAAATGGGTCCGACTGATATTTTTTGTTAAAAAGAGCATGGTAAAAAACCATACCATTTTCTCTGAAAATTTAATTGTTGTCAATCGTAAATAATATAGAATTTTTGTAAAAAAGGTTTAACTTTTTTTGGATAGCCACAATATTCTTGACATATAAAGAGATAAGAATAGACTTTTTTTCAAATTAATAAAGATCTATACCTTCAAACTTACCAGATTCCTATTTCGGTGTTAAGCCAACATTCCATACTCCAGGTAGAAAATATTGCTACTTGTTTCCGTACCCAAGAGGGTATTGTCCATGCTGTAAATGGCATCAGCTTCGAGCTTAAAAAAGGTGAGTTGCTGGGTGTAGTTGGAGAAAGCGGTGCTGGAAAAAGTGTCACGATGATGTCATTGCTTAAACTTCTGCCTATGCCGCCTGCGGAAATTGTGTCTGGAAAAGCTACATTTGATGGAGAGGATCTACTAAAGCTGGACCTGGAAAAACTGAGAAAAATCCGCGGAGGAAAAATTGGATTTATTTTTCAGGATCCAATGACCTCTCTTAATCCTGTACTGACAATCGGTTACCAGCTGACTGAGCCGATGCGTGAACACCTTGGATTGAGCCGTAAGAATGCTCGTATAAGAGCCATTGAACTGCTTGATCTTGTGGGTATCCCAATGGCAAAAAGTCGCATGAATGACTTTCCTCACCAGTTTTCCGGAGGAATGCGTCAAAGGGTGATGATTGCCATTGCCCTGGCATGTGATCCCCAAATTCTGATTGCCGATGAACCCACAACCGCGCTGGATGTAACTATACAGGCACAGATACTGGAAATCGTAAAAAGGCTGCGGGAAGAGCTCGGCATGGCGATCATCTGGATTACTCATGATCTTGGTGTGGTTGCAGGAATAGCAGATAGAGTAGCTGTAATGTACGGAGGTTACATAGTAGAAGAAGCTCCAGTAAATGAGCTTTATGCAAAGCCAAAGCACCCTTATACTCAGGATTTGCTTAAAACTTTGCCGAACCTGGAAGGGAAACGTGCAGAACGTTTGGAAAGCATCAAAGGCCAGCCTCCAAGTCTGTATCAGGTACCCCGAAGTTGTCCTTTCGCACCGCGCTGTAATCGGGTGCTTGAACGATGTAAACACGAAAACCCTGTCTTAACCAGCAGAAATAATAATCATAATGTTGCCTGCTGGTGGAATCCTGATTCCGGTAATGACTCATGACAAAATCAGCAAATAAAACTCTGCTCAAAGTTGATGGCCTGGTAAAACATTTTCCGATTACTCACGGAATTTTTCGCAGAGAAGTTGGCAGTGTAAAGGCCGTTGACGGAATTACGTTTGATATCAAGGAACGGGAAACTTTGGGACTTGTGGGTGAAAGCGGATGTGGAAAATCAACCGCAGCCAGGGTTATCCTGCAGCTGCTGCAGGCCACTGCGGGAAAAGTTTATTTTAAAGAGCATGAACTTACATCCATCAGCAAGGAAGATTTGCGCAAACAGCGCCCTCAAATGCAAATGATTTTTCAGGATCCTCAAGACAGCCTTAATCCAAGAATGACCGTTGGAAGCATTATAAGTGAACCGTTGTTTGAGCATCAACAACTCAAAGGCAAAGAGCGTCGGGAGCGGGTAGAACACCTGCTGCATTCAGTAGGACTTAATCACAATGTCACTAATCGGTATCCTCATGAATTTTCAGGGGGACAGCGCCAGCGCATCGGCATCGCACGCGCCCTGGCTCTCAGTCCTGATTTCATTATCTGTGATGAGCCTATCGCGGCGCTGGATGTTTCAATCCAGGCACAGGTCATCAATCTGCTGGAGGATTTACAGGAAAAATTCGGTCTTACTTATCTGTTCATTTCACATGACTTAAGTATGATTCGTCACATTGCTGACCGCGTGGCAGTGATGTATTTGGGACGGATTGTTGAGCTTGCTCCCAGTCAGGTGCTTTACAGCAAGCCGCTGCATCCATATACGAAAGCACTGCTTTCGGCTGTTCCAATACACGATCCAGTTTTGGAACGAAAACGTAAACATACAGTCCTTGTTGGTGATGTGCCGAGTCCGGCCAATCCACCGTCGGGCTGCCACTTCAGCACCAGATGCCCAATTGCAGAGGAAAACTGCTTCAAAGTTTCTCCGGAATGGAGAAAGGTCTCTCCGGATCATAGTGTAGCCTGTCATTTGGTGTAATAATTAAATGAATAGTTGACTTTTTCTTTACATTTAGTATAATGCTCCAACTTTTTGTACCTGTGATTTTCTTGTTTATCATAGTACAAAAAGTGAAAAAAGGGTTTCTGCTCTTAACAGTCGAAGCCTTTGTCAGTACTACCGAGTGGTTCGGTATGCTGTATCCCGTCAGTAAAATAACTCAGCTGACATAAACATTCTGAATGAGGAAAAACTATGCAGAAAATCATTACTACCATCATAACCCTCGCAGTAGCGCTGGGTTTAGCAAGTTCCGTACAGGCCGGACGCGGCAGTGACGGTCAACTAAACCTGCTTTACTGGCAGGCACCATCAACCATGAACCCCAATCTTTCTGGAGGAACAAAGGAACTTGAAGCCTCCTCTGTTGTTTTGGAGCCACTAGCTCGCTACGACGAAAAAGGTAATATGCTGCCTTGGCTCGCTGAGGAAATTCCTACAGTAGAAAACGGCGGCGTTTCCAAGGACCTGACTTCAATTACCTGGAAAATTAAAAAAGGTATCAAGTGGTCAGACGGTTCAGCCCTTACCGCAGATGATGCAGTGTTCACTTATGAGTACTGCACCAATCCGGATACGGGATGTACATCAACCAATTACTACAAGGATATCCAGTCAGTCAAGGCTATTGGAAGCAACACTGTCAAAATCCAGTTTACTGTGCCAAAGCCTTTTCCTTATGCAACATTTGTGGGTTACAACTCACCAATCCTGCAAAAGGCACAGTTTGACGGATGTCAGGGAGCTAAGGCGCAGGAGTGTACCAAGCAGAATTTTTATCCTATTGGAACTGGTCCTTTCAAAGTCGTGGATTTCAAACCTAATGATGTGATTGTTTTTGAGGCTAATCCCAATTATCGTGATGCCAGCAAACCTGCTTTCAATAAACTGGTTTTCAAAGGTGGAGGTGATGCCACCTCAGCAGCCCGTGCCGTGCTGGAAACCGGTGAAATGGATTATGCCTGGAACCTGCAGGTTGAACCGGAAATCCTTTCTAAAATGGCGCAGGCCGGAAAGGGAACTGTTGTCTCAGCTTTCGGAACTGCTGTAGAAAGGCTGATGGTAAATTTTACAAATCCAAGTCCGGCACTTGGGGAAGACCGCTCTGAATATATAGGTGGAAACAACAACCGAAATGCACATCCTTTCCTTTCAGACTATAACGTCCGCCGAGCACTTTCACTGGCTATAGATCGCCAGATTCTTGTTGATGCAGGCTACGGTCAAGCAGGAAAAATAAGCTGCAACGTTCTACCTGCACCGGCCATTTATGCCTCAACAGCAAACGATGAATGCAAGACGCAAAACATTGCTGAAGCAAACAGACTGCTTGATGCTGCTGGATGGAAGCGTGGTTCTGATGGTATCCGCCAAAAAGGTGGAGTCCGGATTTCTATTCTTTATCAAACTTCTACCAACTCTGTGCGACAGGCTACTCAGGCCTTCATTAAGGAGATGTGGAAGCAGATTGGTGTAGAAACAGAACTTCGTAATATTAGCGCGTCTGTGTTCTTTGGTGGTGATGTTGGAAGTCCTGACACCTATCAAAAATTCTTTGCGGATATCGAAATGTACACAAACACTTTCAGTGGTACAGATCCGGAAACCTACATGTCAAATTGGACTTGTAAGGAAATGGCGCAAAAAAGGAATAAATGGGGTGGAAACAATATGCCTCGCTGGTGCAATGCTGCCTATGACGCTCTTTCTGCGGAAATGTCAAAAACGGCAGCCATAAAGGATCGTATTCGGCTCGCGAAAGAAATGAATGATATGCTGATGCAGGATTATGCAATGATTCCTCTCATTCATCGTGGAGGAGTTTCGGCACATTCCAACAGTATTACTGGACCCCGGATGAATGAATGGGATTCAGAACTTTGGAATATTGCTGACTGGCGTCGCAAGTAACATCTAGTCCTGTTATTTAGCAAATTGCTTCTTCCCGGTCGAAGTGATTTTTTAGACCGGAAAGTTAGTATCACATTTTCAGGGAAACTATTTCTGCATGCATTTTTTGCTGAATTCGTGAGTAAATTATAATTTAATAT
>LUQO01000011.1 GCA_001627865.1 SAR324 cluster bacterium REDSEA-S27_B3 | reverse complement strand
TAAATACTGAGGAGGAACTGATGAAGATGCTGGATGATATTGTAGAAAAGGGAGGCGAGGGACTGATGCTGCATCGTGCAGATTCCCTTTATCACAGCGGCAGAAGTGATGACCTGCTTAAACTCAAGCCATGGCAGGATGCTGAAGCAACAGTAATAAAAATATTGCCGGGAAAGGGAAAATTCAAAGGCATGATGGGCGCATTGCTGGTTACAGATAAAATGGGACTTGAATTTCACATCGGCACAGGTTTCAGTGATGAGATGAGACAAAATCCCCCCGCGATAGGTTCTGTAATTACTTACAAATTTACAGGTACAACAAAAAAAGGACTCCCTAGATTCGCCAGTTTTCTGAGGGTGCGCCAGCAGTTTTGATGAATCAAAAAATTCAACTTGCCAGTCCGAGCCGGAGAGTTTGTGGAATATTTTGAAGCAGGCATTTGGACTTGGCTGGGGCTGGTAACAGGCAGTTTTGTGAATGTCTGCATTGATCGTCTGCCCTTGCAGTTTGCCGACAAAGAACATCGATCCAGTCTGCTAAATTCTTCCGAAACATCCCTCTTGCTGAAAAAACACATACGTGATCAGTCGTTGACATTGATCAATCCAGCGAGGTCATTTTGCTTTTCCTGCGGACACCAGCTCTGTTGGTTTGAAAACATTCCCGTTCTGTCATACATTATTTCCAAAGGCCGCTGCAGAATATGCAGCAGCGCTTTAGGTTCAAGAATATTCTGGACTGAAACAATACATGGGCTGTGTTATGGAATCTTCGGATGGATACTTCAAAACTGGATTTGGTCTTTATTTGTCAGCATTAACTTTTCATTTTTCTGGATTTTGGCATACTGCCGGTCTTACCAACATGTGCGGATCAAACTTTACTATGCCGGAGGAGTTTTGATGGCATTGAATTTCATGGGGTATTTTTTTATCAGAGGATGAAAAAAATAATTTTTACACTGATCAAAGTGGTAATCGTGCTGACCATTTTGATTTATCTGGTACGCAGCGGAAGATTGAATTTTGAAAAATTGCTGCTGTTTCGTGATGCGCCTGAAATACTTGCATTAATGGTAGGAGTACTTGTTTTAGCTGTGGTGCCAATGGCCACGTTTCGCTGGTGGCTTTTGTTGAGAGCAATCGGATTGCCGGTTGAACCTAAACAAACTTTTTTGCTGACATGGATCGGCAATTTCTTCAACACAACTCTTCCGGGAGCAGTAACCGGTGATGTGGTAAAGGGCTATTATGTTATCAAAGCACAGCAAAAGGAGGGGCGTACACGGGCGCTGATGACGCTGTTGATTGACCGATTTGTAGGTTTGTTCGGTTTGATAGTGATGGCATTTCTGGCACTTGTGTTTAACCTTGAATTAATTCTGTCTCAGGAAAATCTGCATTCTCTTGCCTGGATGATAGGAGCGCTGTTTGGAGTAACCGTGCTGTTTTACGTTATCGCCTTGCTTCCCTTTAAAGAAGGACGTGATCCGTTTCTCCGTCTGTTTCGTCGTCTTCCTGCCAGCAAGCTCACAATCAAAATATATTCCGCATTCAAAAGGTATCAGCACCATAAAAGAACTCTGCTGCTGACTTTGGTGCTGGCAATTTGCATCCACAGTTTGATTGCCTTGATTTTCTTCCAGGTGGCACATTTGATTGGAGTTAAGGAAATGGATCTTGCGACTCAATTCTTTCTGATGCCGATTGGTTTGATAACTGTGGCAATACCCATCGCGCCCGGAGGAATCGGAATCGGACATGTGGCTTTTGAATCACTTTATCAGCTTGCCGGTCTTTCCGGAGGAGCGGATATTTTTAACCTGTTCATCATAGTTCAGCTGGGAGTTTTTCTATTGGGTGGTATTCCGTATTTTCTATACAGCAGTGAGTATAAAATCCCGGAACATCCGGAAGAAATGCTTAGAGAGGAAACTGTTGACCAGCCATTTACGGAATCAAAAACCTAGGTGAATGCCGCGAATCCTTTCAGAGAAAGATGCAAACAGACAGTTCCGGAAAAATCAGTCTTCGGACTGCAAAATAGTCAAATGCTCCCGGACACTTGAGGAGAGAGCATTTAAATCATAACCTCCTTCCAGCATGCTCATGATTCTGCCGCCCGCATGCCTCTCAGCCAACTGTTTGAGTTCAAAGGTCAATTTACTGAATGTCTGTTCAGTGAGGTTCAGTGCGGCCAGGGGATCGTCACGGTGCGCGTCAAATCCGGCAGAAACCAAAATAAAGTCCGGCCTGTATTCTTCCAGTTTCGGCTGAACCTGATCATAAAATGTCTGCAGATATTCTTCATCCCCCATTCCGGGAAGAACAGGAACATTTAAAGTATATCCGGAACCGGCTCCTTTTCCCCTTTCATCAGCATAGCCTGTTCCGGGATAACATGTGCGAGGATCCTGATGCATACTGACGAAATAAACATCGCTCCTCTCCTCAAAAAGATGCTGTGTGCCGTTACCATGGTGAACATCAAAATCAAAAATCAGGATACGCTTGAACCCCAGTTCTGAACTCAAAAATTCAGCCGCAAGAGCAATGTTATTAAAAAAACAAAATCCCATTGCATAATCATTTTCCGCGTGATGCCCCGGAGGACGAACTGCACAGAAAGCATTGTCAAATCTTCTTTCGGCGACTTCCACAACTCCGTCCAGCACTGATCCTACCGCGTACAGTGCGGCATTATAAGTTTGCGGAGAAATAACACAATCCGGAGTATGGAGATTCCGTGCGCCACTTTCAGAAGCCGCCTCAACTTCAGAAATCAGCTTATCTGTATGGAGCATTTTTAATTCCTCAGTGGTTGCCGGTCGTCCGGACTGTGGCTTGAGCTTTTCTAACATTCCCTCAGATTCAAGTCTGTCAGAAATGGCCCTCAACCGGTTTGCGTTTTCCGGATGGGAACCTGTGTCATGTTCCAGGAAAATTGGATTTGTATAAAATCCTGTATTCATAATGTCACAAATAATCAGTGGTAATTACTTTGCAGTGAATCAGTCAGTTTGCATGCTAAGTCTGACACTAATGTTCAACACAAGGCAAGCCCATTGTTATTTTTTATACTTGATAGTTTGTGTTTGTACAGCGGTTTGGTTAAAATTTGATTTGCATGATTCATAACTCTACAATTGTCTGCTTCTTTACTGTATAGAAATAAACATGGCAATATTAAATATCCATACTTTCCCTGACCCAATTTTGAGACAAAAAGCTGTACCGGTAACGGAGTTTGATCAAAACCTTGACGAAACCGCGCAATCCATGCTGGAAACAATGTACGTCTCAAGCGGAATTGGTCTGGCCGCCGTTCAGGCAGGCATTCTAAAACAAATAGTTGTGATTGATTTAAAAAGCGGTGAGGAAGACATCAACAATAGGGAACCGCATGTATTTATAAATCCAAAAATATTGAGCAAATCCGGAACTTCGGTCTCAGAAGAAGGCTGTCTTAGTGTAATTGATTTCCGGGGAGATGTAGAGCGTGCCGAAAAAATATCATTAGAATACCAGGATGTTAAAGGCAATTACCATGAAATGGAAGCTGACGATATGATGTCTATTTGTCTTCAGCATGAAATTGACCATTTGAATGGTATTTTGTTTATTGATCATTTGCCTGTGCTTAAGCAAAAAATGGTAAAAAAGAAACTGACAAAACTGGCCATGGTCAATGCATGATCTTGCGGCAAACTGCTTTTTACTTTTTAATTGTTTCATTCTGGTTTGTTCTATTATTCATTAGTATCCCGGCTTCTGCCGAAGAAATCGAATATGCTCATGCTATCGTAACAACTTCAGCTGGAAAGGAGATTCCTGTTGAAGTCGCTGACACGATCAAAAAACGAAGCCTTGGACTTGGAAAGAGATCAGTACTGAAAAAAGGATGGGGAATGCTGTTTGTCTTCGAAAAACGAAAAATGCAGCGATTTTGGATGAAAGACATGCAGTTTCCTTTGGACATAATCTGGCTGGACAATCATCGGATTGTGCAGATCAATAATAATGTGCAGCCTGTGAACTCCGGGGCTGTGCCTGAGCTAATAACTTCTTCTGTTCCAGTAAATTTTGTTCTGGAGATTGCTGCTGGGCACGCTGAAGAACTTAAACTTAAAACCGGACAGCGGTTGAAGTATAAATTTTGATACTGAGAAAGCTGAGAAGTAAGATTCAACATACTAAAATATGGCAAAATCACAGCTTATTTGCGTTGTAGATGATGAACCGGCAATTCGGGATATTCTGGAGAGTGTTCTTTCAGATGAAGGATATCCTGTAATTTCATGTCAGAATGCTGAGTTTTTTTATGATGAACTGGAGAAGCAAACACCGGAACTGGTGCTTTTGGATATCTGGTTACCCGGAACAGACGGGATGGCTATTCTCAGTCGGTTGAGAGAAACTCACCCTGATCTGCCAGTAATCATGATGAGCGGTCATACCGGTATAGACGCGGCTGTGAACGCAATTAAAAAGGGCGCGGTTGATTTCATGGAAAAACCGCTGCAGCTTGAACTGCTTTTAGACAAAATTGCAGTAGTACTCTCCAATAAACCTCCGGTGAAAACCAAGGATCTGGCTTCAGACACACAAATGGAAGTAGCCAGGATTATCAACCCCATAATTCCTTCCGGAGCAGTACAGCTTAAAGATTCAGATCGACCTCAACGCACCTTGAAGAGCAATGTTGTTTTGAATGGAAAAGGCCTGCTAACCGGACGAAATACTGGTGTAATTTTAAGTCCGCTTGATTCAAATAGTGGAATTATTTTCCAGACTTTGGATGAAACCTCTTTGCCTGCACATATCACAAATATAGAAAATTTTGATCAGTCTGTAGCAAAACAGTCGTTCAGTGCCAACTCGACTGTGCTAGCGCGTGATAAACGTAAAGTAAGGACAGTTGAACATTTGCTGGCCGCGCTGAATATGGCAGGCATTACCAACGTTTTGGCCAAGGTGGATGAGGAAATTCCAAACATCGACGGCTCTGCAAATCATTTTACTGAGCTAATCAAAGCAGCCGGGGTTCAGGAACAGGATGCTTCCGTAAGAGACGCAGTTGTTTTGGAACCGATACAAGTAGGACGAAAAAAACTGGATGAAAAACATCTCTATGTGGAACCGTTTGACGGCTTTGAGGTAAAGATGCGTGTGGATTATGACGCGCCCATAGGCGAGCAGAAACTGACATTTAATTCTGAAAAAAACTCGTTTGACAGTGATATCGCGCCTGCACGATCATTCAATACATTTGAGAATATAGATATCGCACAAAAAACCGGAACAGTCGGCAGTGGTTATCTTGATTCACATATTATCATGCATGATGGCAAGGTGATAAATACTGAGCTCCGCTTTCCGGATGAATTTGTGAGACATAAAATATTGGACCTGATCGGAGATCTCTATCTGTTGGGATATCCTTTGAGGGGGCGAGTTGTTGCCAATATGACTTCACATGGCTACAATCAGGCGCTTGTTCAAAAACTTCATGTAGCCATGACCACCTGACAAAATGGCCAGATTTGGGTATCAAGTTTTTGTTTGATTAAGTACAGAAACTAAAACGCTCAAAGTTTAAAAACAAAATTTCCGAAACCCTAGATGCGCCACCAAGCCAGATCATACGCTGTTCAGGCACTTTATCAGGCAGAACTGATTCAAAGTAAAGCCATGAAGCATGCTGACCGCTTTTTGGATCAACTTGAAACCGGTTCTGAAGTTAAGACCTTTGCCCGTGAGTTGATTGAAGGAACACTTAAGCATCGTAAATACCTTGACCGCTACTTGCGCCACAACCTTGAACACTGGAAGCTGAGCCGGCTTTCAACTACGGTCAGGAATATATTACGACTGGCAGTCTATGAGCTTTATCATCATCCGGAACTTTCTCATAGCGTTGTGATCAATGAAGCAGTGGAACTGTGCAAGGATTTTGTGGATGACACTTCACATGGGCTGACAAACAGCGTTTTACAAAAAGTTTATGATCAGATAGAGCAGGAGAGAAAGACTAAAGCAGCCAAAAGTAATGAAGAGGAATCAAAGAAATCAGCGGAAAAAGAGCCAGAAAGGGAATCCGGAAAGCAAATCGGTCATTCCACATCATAGTTCAGCCAGTTCCTTCAATTTTTCTCCAGTCACTCGAAACATCGTCCATTCATTCAAAGGCACCGCTCCCAATTTCTTGTAAAACCCGATTGCCGGTTCATTCCAGTTCAGCACAGACCATTCAAGTCGACCTCCTTCCATTTCCAGTGTAACCCGTGCTAAACGGCGTAGAAGCGCTTCTCCAATGCCATTGCCTCTGGCAAATTCCCGCACATAAAGATCTTCCAGATAAATGCCGGGGCGTCCAAGAAAAGTTGAGAAGGTCCGGAAGTACAAGGCAAACCCAAGTACTTGATTTGCACTGTAAGCCAAAAGAACCTCCGCATTAGAATTATCTCCAAACAATGTTTCCTTGAGCAGTTTTTCAGTCGCAACTACTTCATGCAAGAGTTTTTCATAATCAGCCAGTTCTTTGATCAATGTTAGAATTACCGGAACATCCTCAAGTTCAGCCGGACGTATTTCAATATTTTCTTCAATTGCAGTCATAAGATTAACATTTATATATCTGAATATTTGTTTATTATTTTTTCATGGGCAAGAAGCTCCTTCATGTTACCACGATTCCGGAAACCTTTTACCAATATTTTACATTTGTGTCTAAGCATCCGGATAGCAGCAGTACGGTCTTCAGGACGTAGATTTTCCTGATTTAATATTTTCTGCAGGGATTGTACTCGAAAGCGATCAATCGCCCAAACTTTTTTTGACAACTGATCAGCATGACCTCCGTGGCGGGTCATCAATTTTTCATTCAGCAGCGCCACGGGATGATACGCGGTCAAACGAAGCCACATATCATAGTCTTCACAGGCAGGCAGGGATTCATCAAACAGTCCATGATTTTCCATTAATTCACGCCGCAGCATCACGGTTGAAGGCGCCATCAGGCAAAGAGCTAAACTTGGCTGAAAAATCCAGCCTTCACGTTTTTGATGCTTCTTTTTTGGATTTACCCTTGTTCCGTTTCTGATCCAGATTTCATCTGTGAAATGAATGTGATATTCCGGACGAAGTCTGGTTTGTTCAGTCTGTTTCTCCAGTTTTTCAGCATGCCAAAAATCATCTGAATCCAAAAAGGCAATCCATTCACCGTCACTTTGTTTGATTGCAGCATTACGCGCGGCGCTAACTCCAAGGTTCTGAGGTAAAACTATTGTCTTAATTTTTCCAGCAAATGTATCAAGAATTTCATTCGTGCAGTCCGTGGAACCATCGTCCACCACTATCAGCTCAAAATCCCTGAAAGTCTGCGACAGCACTGATTCAATGGATGTTCTCAGCCATTGTGCTCGATTCCAGGTCGGCAGGATAACAGTTACTTGCGGCATAACAAAACCATAAGCTTACATTTAGTTTGTACAAGCTTGATCCTGAATTTTACTTGACACCTTTTTGATACCCCCATAAGGTATGTCACTATGTACATTAATGAAAGGAGTTACTAATGCATCCAAGTCATGAAGACCAGCTTATTCGGCTGAAAAAGGTTGAAGGACAAATACGGGGAATTCAAACCATGATTGAGGAACGGCGTTATTGCATGGACCTGCTTTCACAAATAAGAGCAGTGACAGGAGCATTGCGTAAAATTGAATCCGGAATCCTTGAAAGCCATTTGCAGCATTGCGTCAATGATGCAATTACATCAAAAAATAAAAAAGAGGCTGCTGCAAAAATCAAAGAAATTACTCGGCTTTTTGAAAAAATCAAATGACATTTAAGGCAACTCCAACTTTCCGCTGCTGAATTGTTGAGATAAAAAATACCAAACCAATCCTGAGACCTGCAACAACGCCACTGCACTGATTGCAACCCTGTAACTTTCAGGATCATAACCGATTTCGGTTGTAGGCCATAATTCTATAATAGCTCCTATACCCCATTGTATAATAAATGCTCCTGTAAAAACCTGTACATTAAGAATAGTGCTGACCCGTCCGGAGTATTTTTTTGGGAAAATTTGAGCTAATCCCGCATAAGTCAATATACATGAAGTCCCCAGAAAACCGAGTACAATTACCAAATATAAAGGGCTTGCTGCCCATCCAAAGGCCAGGACACATTGCGCGGCTGCAAATAAAATCATCCCAAATACTCCAACCGTAATAGGACGGATTCCGAAAATTCGGGAAAGCCGTTCGCTGAAAATACCCAAAATAAAATAACCTGCTACTACAGCCAGTGTCATTGCGAATAATAATTGCGAAGACTCCTGTTCGCCAAGACCTGCCACATCTCTCAGCCAGGGTTTTATCCAGAGTCCGTGAATCGCCAGAAATGCTCCATTTGAAAGCGCTGTCAAAGGAGCGATGCTCCAGAACACGGAGCTGCGGAAAACATGTCCCATCTCCATGAGCTGTGTTTTTATTGCAGGTTTTTTGTCGGCAGAACTTTGATGTTCAGGCAATATGAACCATAAACAAAATGAAGCAAAAACAGTAATAATGGCCAGACCTGTAAAAACCCCGCGCCAGTCTGTGATTGAAAGTATATTTTGCAAAGGAGTCGTTGCGCCCAGCGCCCCCAATCCTCCGGCAACCATTTGCAAACCGTTGATCATTGGCAAACGCTCACTGGCAAACCAGATCACATAGGCTTTGAACGCGGCCATCAGGCAGGCTGAAACACCTAAGCCAATCAGCAGTCTTCCGAGAATCAGTCCAGAAGTAGAGTCTGCTTTGGAAAAAATCCACGCTCCTAAAGCAGCAAATAAAAGCAAAACTGCTTCAGTGCGGCGCGGACCATAACGGTCAAGCAATATTCCCAAAGGCAGTTGAAAGGCTGCAAATGAAAAAAAATAAGCACTTGTCAATAGTCCCAGATCAGCTGGTCCGAGACCTAACTCAGCAACCAAATCGCTTTCAATTATCGCGTTGGCGTTGCGAAAAAAATATGAAATTGCATAGCCCAGGGCAAAAGGGAAATAGACTCTTGCGAAAAGCATTTTTCTATTGTCAGATGAATGTCCGGAAATCAATCACTGGACTGAAAAATAGGAACAAATAGTTGTGTGCTGCAAATTCAGTGAGTTTATATTGGAACAAATGGGCGGGGATTCAGAATTCAATGCCGATCCTGGCACGAATTCCCTGGTCGAAATGATGCTTGATCTTCTTCATTTCTGTAACCAGATCTGCACGCTCAATGAGCTTTTGATGGGCATGACGTCCGGTAAAAACAAGTTCCACATTTCTAGGACGATCATCAACAATTTCAACTGCTTTTTCCAGTGAAAGCAATCCTCTGTAAATGCAATAATTAATCTCATCGGCAATGATCATATCATACCTGCCGGACTTTACTTGCCGGTGCAGATCCTCCATTTCAGGCTTCAGTTTCTCTTTCATCGTTTCCACATCTTCCGGAATTGTTTTGCTTACGCAAAGCGCCCAGTAGTGAGGAACATTTTTGAAAGTCAGGTTTGGGTGAAAGTTTTCCGGACAGAGTTTCAATTCCCCTGTTTTCCAGCGCGGCTTAAGCATCCGCAAATAATAAACATGCATACCAGAGCCAAGCGCCCGCAGCATCAGTCCCAGTGAAGCAGTGCTTTTCCCCTTGCCTTCTCCGGTATAAATTTGAAAAGCACCCTGTTTGATTTTTGGACGCTTTGGAATTTTGATCCCGCTTACGGTTTTCTCTGTCTCAAGCTCAATTATTGTGTCTGTCATTTTTGTTTCACCAAATTTTCGTTCGTCTATTTATTGAGAATTAATTCCACATCACAATATTCTTCCAGAAAATCTGCCAATGCATCCATTTCATGTTCCTTAGTTTGCTGAAAAGAAAGCGGAATGTCAAAAGGTTCTGAAGAAACCAAAGCCAAAAGCCGTTTTGTCACTTCGGTACTTTCCAGCCAACCGTGAATATAAGTACCGATTAATTTTTGTGTGCGGTCAATCACTCCAAGTGAAGAATCATTTTTTACCAGTGATTCAAATTCAGTACTGTGAAATTCTGAGCGCCCCAAATGAATTTCATAACCAGACCAGCATAAACCTTCCAGCCAATTCAGACCCTGGTACTCGCGCCGTTCAAGTTGTTTGTCTCCTTCCAGAACTGTGGTCATGGGCAAAAGTCCCAGTCCGGATTCACAGCCTCCGGCTTCCATGTTGTTTGGATCATCCACTGATTCTCCAAGCATCTGGAAGCCGCCGCAAATTCCCATAATCCATGTTCGTCCACACAACTTTTTCAGCTTTGCTGTGAAACCATTCTGATGCAGGAAGGCCAGATCAGCTAGAGTGTTTTTACTGCCCGGAAGTATTATCAGCTCGGCGTTGGCCAGTTCCGAGACATTTTTTACGAAACGCACGGACACACCTTCAATCTGCTTGAGCGGATCAAAATCTGTAAAGTTGGAAATGTGCGGCAGTCGAATTACGACTACATCGAGTTTTGCGTCCGGAAGATTCTTTGACTGCAAATTTTGTGAATCTTCATCCTCCAGTTCCATTTCCCGCCATGGAATCACACCCAAAATCGGAATGGGTACTATTTTTTCAAACTTTTTGATTCCGGGCTCAAGGAGTGAAACATCACCACGAAATTTGTTGATCAGCATACCGTGCAGCAGTGAGCGGTACTGAGGCTGAATCAAATCATAGGTTCCCTTGAGCCAGGCAAAAACCCCGCCTTTATCAATGTCGCCGATAAGTATGACTTTTGCTCCGGCATATTCAGCCATGCGCATATTAACAATATCCCTGGACTGTAGATTTATTTCCGCGGGACTACCGGCGCCTTCCATCACGATCCAGTCTGATTCAGATTTCAGTGAATCAAATGCTTCCCTTGCGACTTTGAAATTTTCTTCTGTCAGGGTGTAATATTCACGAGCAGAACAATTTTGCACAACTCGTCCCATACGGATCAATTGAGAGACAGCTGAACCCTGAGGTTTAAGCAAAATCGGATTCATGCGTGCGTCAGGAAGCACCCCGCATGCTTCAGCCTGTACAATCTGAGCCCGTCCAATTTCCAGTCCATCCGGAGTAACTCCGGAATTGAGGGACATATTCTGCGCTTTGAAGGGCCGCACACGAAGTCCTTTGTTTTTTAGCAAACGGCAGAACCCTGCTGCCAAAACACTTTTCCCCACCCCGGAACCTGTGCCCTGGAACATTAGAATATTAGGGGATTTCTTCATCAAAGTAGAATTTCTCAAATTTCTATCAGTTTTCGCAAAGCGATTTACTCATGTAAACAGGAACTGATGTCATCAAGGATGACCAAAATAATTAGTCTTCTATATTTTTTTCAGAATTGCTTTTCGCAGGGAAATGAAAACAGAATTTATAAAGGAGATCCCCTTCGGAATACTAGAGGAAGCAGAACAATAGTCTTACAAGAGCTTTCTTTTGAGCTATGCGGCAACAGTTCGAACGTGCAGCATTTCATTTTGAAGCATGGGTCGAATGTCTTGGTTTGTAAGGGTCAGTACTGCAAGAGTGTCCCCTCCTGCTGTGACAAACTCAACTTCGAAAGTGGTTTCATCAGGATATCGATGCACCACTGCACCCACATCTCCACTTGAAAGATTATGTTCGTTTATATCGTGACTCAAAACTACAGTTTGCAATTCATTGATCATTGACATCTCTCTGTTTTACAACGGATAAGCTGTTACTAATCGAGGGAAATTCTGTTCTATCTCAATAATCCAAATACTTCTAAGTTTTATCATTTGTCCCTGAGATGAGTGGATATTGCCATCCACAACATATTTTACACCATGAGTATTTCGAATTACATAACTTACTTCTCCGGTTTCTGCCAAACGCAGCAACTCTTCTTTCAATTGGGAATGATTAGACGCAGTAAAGCCAATTGAACAAAATTACTGTGCTTTTGACTGACCAACCTGATGAGAGTCATTAAACAAATATTCCTTAGTTTGTTGTCCGCTTTCGTAGCATGACTACTTTCAGGAAGCTTCATATCCATTCTCTCAAGACATCATCAAGTTTTGGTATTTGTTTCAATGTTAAATCGATGGCCCGGCTCATGTTTTCAACTTTCTCAATTTCTGCCAGGGAGAGCGTTCTGATTTTAAGGTAATTCGATGCTATTTAAATTATCATACTCAAAAAACATTCAGACCAGCCAATCCGGAAACGGTAAGCCATTTTCCCGCAAAAATTCCGGATTAAAGAGCTTGGACTGGTAGCGTACTCCGGAATCGGCAAGGATGGTGACAATTGTTTTTCCAGGACCAATTTCTTTTGCAAGACGAATTGCTCCGGCAACATTTATCCCGGAAGAACCTCCTAAACAAAGCCCTTCATCCTTCAATAAATCAAAACAGATCGGCAGGGCTTCTTCATCAGGGATCTGGAAGGAATGATCGATTGGAGCATCTTCCAGGTTGGCTGTGATGCGTCCCTGTCCGATGCCTTCGGTGATTGAAGTTCCACTGCTGCATAATTCGCCAGTTGTATAAAAGGAATGAAGAGCTGCGCCCATCGGGTCGGCAATTCCAATAATGATTTCTGGATTACGTTCTTTCAAGAACATGCCTGCTCCAGTCAGTGTTCCCCCGGTACCGACTGCGCAAATAAAACCGTCCACTTTGCCGCCGGTTTGTTCATATATTTCAGGGCCGGTGGTCTCGAAATGTCCCTGACGGTTTGCGACATTATCAAACTGATTAGCCCAGATTGCTCCGTTTGGATCAGTTTTGGATAATTCATCAGCAATACGTCCGGAAACTTTCACATAATTGTTTTCATCCCGATACGGCACTGCCGGAACCTCACGTAAATCCGCCCCGCAAAGCCGCAGCATATCTTTTTTCTCCTGACTCTGTGTTTCCGGAATTACTATCAAAGTACGGTATCCCAAAGAATTTCCCACTAGAGCCAGGCCGATGCCTGTGTTGCCTGCAGTGCCCTCAACAATCAGTCCACCAGGTTTCAACAGGCCGCGCTGTTCAGCATCAAGAATAATAGCCTTTGCCGCACGATCTTTGACGGAACCTCCAGGATTTAAAAATTCAGCTTTGCCTAAAATATTGCATCCCGTCAATTCCGAAACTTTTCGGAGTTTTATCAGTGGGGTGTTGCCGACAGATTCAAGAAAATCGCTGTATATCATCCTGACATATAAAGAGGTTTGAAGTGTTATGGAATCGGGATTTTACCACAGAGGACAAAGGGAGCACAGCAAAAAATGAAAAGGCAGGGAACTTACAGGGAGGAATTCAGGCTGCTGCAATATTAAAACAACCTGAATGTTAAACTCGATTCACTGTTCAGGCAGACGCCGTCACCAAAGATTCAGACGGTTCTAAAACCAGTTTCTGAAATAATAATCCGGAAACCGCCCCCAACGTCAACCAGAAAAATGCGGAGGTCAGCAGAGAAGCAACCGCAAATTGCGCAGAGAGTTCAGCAGGAACATTGCTTTCAAATAAATGCGGATGCGGCGCTCCAATAATGTGCGGCACTGCAATCAAGACTGCGGCAATTATTTTTGGCAAAAGATTTTTGCTTTCCGTTAAAAGACCAATTCCAGCTGCTGTCGCAATCACTGTCCCAATCCACCAGACTTGACGTGACTCCAGCGCTGCCGCGGTCATACCAGGGAGTTCCGGAGGTAAGCCGAAAGCGGTTGAGCCTGAAAATACAACAAATCCTGCAGCACCCCAAAGTAAGCCTGACTTCATGTTTACTGGTTTTCCACGCATCAAATAAACTGCAACCAGCAAAAAGCTGAAAGCAACGCCGGTCACTACATTTGAAACGAAAGTGTAAAATGTACGTTCCGTCCCATCAGCAGGAGCCCAGCTTTGTCCTGATTCAACATAAGCTTCATTTTGATCACCATGCAGATCTTTAATTTTCAGATGCGCATCCAGCGCGACACCATTCAATTTATGCTCATGAGTGATCCCGGAATTTGAGTGAGTGTGCGGAACCGCAACCTCACCCATTTCATAAGTTTCTGCCTGCAAAATAAGCGGAGTGACACGAAGCATTTGTGCTCCAGTTACTAAAATTCCTGCAATTAAACCTGTCAAAAGTACGGTCAGAAAAGCTTTTGATATCATTATATTTCTCCGCTAAATTGCATTAATGACAAGGAAAAGTGACCGCGTGTCTTGTATCATGTGCAGCATTATGCAGGAAACCGCCTGCCCCTTGGGCAAAACCAACTGCGAAAATAAGCACAGCACCCACCAAAAGCATCAACGCTCCAACAGTCATGCGATGGGACGAAACTCCGGATTTGATGACTTCCGAGGTTAAAGTTTCTCCGGAAATACTTGTTTCAGTTGTCATGTTTAACTCCTTCTTAATTAATTACGCGATTCGCGAAACACGAAACTCTCCACGCAACCAGATAAATAGCGAGAGCGGCAGACATTGTTTGGGGACAAATCTGAGAGGCAAGCAAATTATTGAGTGATAACTGTAATAATTAAAATGTAATCTCAATAATTCTATGGATGGCATCACAGCAAGCTGTTGATTCCAATCACCATTTACCTCGAATAGTCACCATGGAAATATCAAGGCAGGTCTCCTGACTTTTGAAAATGAATAAAAACGCCTTCCCAAAAACATATTTTATAATTGTTTTCAGTGGCTTATGCTTTTATATTTTCCAATCACAGTTACGAGGATAGTTCCCGATTCACACGGGATTCCCTTTTATTCCGCAAAAAAACCGGCACTCTTGCACCGTGCGGAAAACCTTGAATGTTGCAAGTATATCCTTGCCGGTTTAATAGACAAGCAAAAAAACGCAAACGAATGACTTCCATCTTCAATGAAATAAAAAAATGTGATCCGGAATTAATTTTTCACTTCGCTGGCACATCCGGAAGATTAGCTTACACCTTTATGGAAAACACAATGTCCCGGAACAATATTTTCAACAGACAGACAAATCAACATCATTGCTGCACATCCGGAAGCAATTGAAAAACCTTACGAATCAAAGTTTCTGCTTGAGGGAAATAAAGATGCACATACGAGGCATGTAAATTGGAAGTGCGGTAACCCTCCTTGCGGAATGTCCCGGTTGAGTGACATATAACTTCCCAGAGATTGGCCTGTTTTGTTTCTTCAGTCCAGTACGAATAATGAAATTCATGACCACGGATTTCTCCAAAATGCGAATTAACTTTGCAATATCCAAAATGCTGAAGCTGCTTTGTCATTTCAACCATTCCCGGAACAACTCCGGCCATAGAAAAACATTGTCCGGAGTTAAGTTTTAATGCTTCCGCTAATACCATCAGCCCACCACACTCAGCATAACAGGGCATTCCGGACTGCACATTATTTTTCAGCGAATTCAGCATGCTTTTGTTGGCAGACATCTCCTCCGCGAAAACTTCCGGGAATCCTCCACCTAAAATCAGTCCGTCCACATTTTCCGGAATTTGTTTGTCCTTCAACGGTGAAAAGGTAACTACCTCTACGTCATGCTGCCGGAGCCATTCGAGGTTTGCGCAATAATAAAAATGGAATGCTTCATCCTGTGCCACCGCAATTCGTTTTTGAAACTTTTGATTTTTTGGCACTTCATTTTGTTTTGCCGGATGAGGCACAGAAAATTTTTTTAAAAGCAGATCGAGCTCAATGTGCTGCTCTGCCAATTTTGCCAGCTGTTCTGCTTCAGGAAGTTTTTGTTCCACTCCGGGCTGCAAGCCTAAATGACGCTCCGGCCAACGCAATTCAGAAATTTCAGGTAATGCGCCAAGAACAGGGATTCCAAGTGAGGCACATGCTTTCCGCAGATATTCAGCGTGACTTTCACTGTTTACCTGATTCAGGATTATTCCGGCAAAATGTTTTTCGCCACCGGCTTCATTTAAAAAACCCTGAATTGACACCGTAATTGAGCGCCCGGCCTTTTGACAGGGAACAACAAGCAATATCGGCCATTCAAGCCAGCGTGCTACTTCCATCGTGCTTCCTGTGTCTGATTCCGGATCAGAGCCGTCAAAAAGCCCCATCACTCCTTCCGCCACACCAAATGCATTGTTTGTGAACTGCAACGCGGCATGAACGATGTGCTCCCGCCCCATAATCCACGGATCCAGATTTACAGAATTTTTTGCAGAATAATTAAGATGGTAACCGGGATCAATATAATCCGGACCAATTTTGAAAGGCTGGGAGGAAAGATTCCTTTTACGCATTGCAGCCAGAAGCAAAGACGTCACAGCGGTTTTTCCGGAACTGCTGTGCATTCCGGCAACAATGATGCCTTTGTTTGCTGTCTCGGGCAGGACCTGCATTTCAGTCCAGGGCAAGCAATCGTACTGAAGTTCCTTCAACCAGTTTTGGCAGAAAGTGACGCATTCCCCGCCTTAAACGTGGATGCAGCCAGATTGTGGTCTGTATTCTTTGAGAAAGATTAAGCAGAGCTTTGCGGAATCGTTTCTTGCTTTCAGCAACAGTTATTCCGGTTTCAGGACTGAGCATTCCATCAGAACAAAGCACTACCCGATCTCCTGCAAGCACTCCCTGTTTTTGGATTGCATTGCGCAGCTGGTTCAGCGCGTGCGTCAAATGGCTTTTTCCGGAGGCTTCATTAAGCTTCTCTAAAGTTTTCCGTACAGCCTGAGCAGTACCTCTTTTGATCCACCAGCGTGCTTCTCCATTTTGAAGCACCAAAACATGAAAACGGCTGCTGAATGTTCTTGCTCCTAGTGTTCGGACGGCGTTGCGTGCCGAAGCCAGAAATCGTGTAGATAGTCCGTTGCCAATCAATCCCGTGGAACGACTTGCATCAAGAAAAAGCCAAAAATTGTTTCGTCTGGCGGGTTTTCGATAACGTGTCTGCCATGATTCTCCGGGAGACCATCCTCTCAGTACGGAAGCCTTTAAAGAAGAAATCCAGCACAAATGCGCACCAGGAACATGTCCCGGAACCGGACGGGATGTTCCGGAAGCAAATCCATCAGGAGGCTGCTTTTTTACCGGCCTGTCCCACCATGAAGCCAGTTCGTCTTGAGAACTGTTTTGCACGGACTCCAGATGTATCTTTTCTGCATGTGCTTCAACCGGTGTCAATGAGGTCCTTGGAACTTTCACGCGTTTTGCGTCAGTTCTATGTGCAGGAGGTTCCGGAAGTTTAACTTCCGGTTTTGAGTTTTGATCAGCAGGTTTTTGATGTTCCTGCCTGTGTCCAAGGCATAAAATCCATGCTTCTTCCAGATCATCTTCAGAAATGTCAGTATCACCCCTCCATGCGGCCGCACAACGGGCTGTGCGCAGAATTCCGAGTTCGGCACGGACTCCTTCAAGTTTGAGTGACACTGCTTTCTCGGCTACAACAGTACGCAGATTTTCTGTAATTTCCACATTTTTCAAATGTTTCCTTGCCACCGTGATCTGCTCGCGCAGCTGTTCCAATTTTGTATGATGTCCTGTGACAAACAATGATGAATCATCATCAAATTCCATTCTCAGCCGCACAATTTCCCTGCGTTCCTCAACACTAAAATCATCACGTATCAGTATCCCGTGCATAAAGCGGTCAGTTAATTGCGGACGCAAATCACCTTCTTCCGGATTCATTGAACCAATCAGGATGTAACGGGCACTGACAATTTTTGAAATACCGTCCCTTTCAATTCTGTGCTGACCACTGGCTGCCGAATCAAGAATTGAATCAACCAGATGATCCGGAAGCAGATTAACTTCGTCAATGTAGAGCACCCCTTGATTTGCCTGTTGAATCAATCCTGTCTGTGCTGACCAATCTCCATCTTCAAGCAAACGTGAGGCATCTATGGAACCCAGCAGACGGTCTTCAGTTGTGCCCAATGGGACCTCCACAAAGGGGATCTTTTGCTTATCTGCGGGTGCAGGCAATATTTCACGAAAGGAACGTGCTAATGTACTTTTGGCGCATCCTCGATGCCCCATCAGCAATAAACCGCCCAGTGTCGGGTCAATTGCGTGATAGAGAAGCGAACGCTTGACCAGATCCATGCCTACGATCGCTGTAAACGGAAATGTGTAATCCATGCTTTATCCAATAATTAAAATGGCAAATGATTCTGTCAGGAACATAACAAACACTCAAGTAAGTTTAAGTGAAATGCAATGAATTGATTTTGATTGGCGTGCACAAGTGTTGACTGACGAAACAAATACTTTAGTTAATGCCGCGTACCTAAATCGGTCTATCCAGATTTCTGTACTGAATTGCTTCGGCCACATGCTGTGTTTCCACGTTCATCGAGTCAGCGAGATCGGCAATGGTACGGGCTACTTTGAGAATTCGGTCATGGGCACGTGCACTCAACCCCATTCTGGTCATGGCCTGTTCCAGCAATTTACGGGAATCATCAGACGGTTCCGAGTACATATTAAGTTCCCTGCGGGTCATTCCGGCATTATTTCTGGTGGATGAGTTCCTGAACCGCTTTTGCTGAATCTGACGAGCCTGCACAACACGCCCCCTTATTGTACCGGAAGATTCCCCCTGACGCTTTTCAGCCAGTTTATCATATTCCACTGCGGGCACCGTGAGATGCAAATCAATGCGGTCCAACAAAGGTCCGGAAATTTTTGAGCGGTATTTTTGAATTTGCTGCGGCGCGCAATTACATTCTCGACGGTTTTCCCCCTGACCGGAAGGAGCACCGTGATAGCCGCATGGACATGGATTCATAGAAGCCAGCAGCATAAAACTGCAGGGAAACTCCAAAGACATTGCCGCACGTGAAATAGTCAGTCTGCCGTCCTCCAGTGGCTGCCGAAGCAGTTCAAGTGTTGCTCTGGGAAACTCGGGGAACTCATCAAGAAACAAAACACCATTATGTGATAATGATATCTCCCCCGGTCCAGGAATGCTACCGCCTCCCACAAGACCTCCCTGAGAAATTGTGTGATGAGGGAAGCGGAAAGGCCGGCGTGCTATTAAAGCAGCTCCGGAAGGAAGCAATCCAGCGATGCTGTGAATCTTGGTACATTCCAGTGCTTCATCAAAACTGAGTTCAGGCAAAATTGTACTCATGCGTCGTGCCAGCATCGTTTTGCCTGATCCCGGAGGTCCAAGCATAAGCAGATTATGAGAGCCAGCGGCTGCCACCTCTAGAGCACGCTTGACGTGTTCCTGACCTTTTACGTCCTGAAAATCCTCTTCATAATTTTGTTCCTGAGTAAATATGGATTGCGGATCATATTCAATCGGCTTGATCTCCAAATCTCCGCAAAGAAACTGAACTACTTCAAAAAGCGTAGAAACCGGAACCCTTTTAATGCTATCAACAACTGCTGCTTCTGCATCATTTGCTTTAGGCAGAATCAAGTGCTCCAACTTGTGCTCACGAGTGGCGATTGCAACAGGTAAAACACCTCGAACAGGACGGATCTCACCATCAAGAGACAATTCGCCTACTACCATCGCACGGCTAAGATTCTCCGGAGGAAAAATCCCCATTGTACCGAGCAATGCCAGGGCAATCGGCAGATCAAAACCTGAGCCTATTTTACGCAGAGGCGCCGGCGCCAGATTTACCACTATCTTGCGGACAGGAAAACTGAAACCGGAGTTGTTTATTGCGGATAAGATGCGGTCACGGCTTTCCTTGATTGTACCGTCAGGCAAGCCAACAATGTTGAAAACACTCATCCCCACAGAAACATCAACCTCTACCTCAATTAAATGAGCATCAATGCCCAGTACTGTGGCAGAAAATGTTTTGGCAATCATCCTGCCTCTTGGTGAAAGCGGTAAGACCTGATGAAGTCCTTTTTATAACTGACTGTCAGCTATAATATCTACTTTACAATGTGTTCTTAGAAAAATGCAGTTTTACTATAATTTCTGATCATTCAATTTGAATATATTTATTCATTCATAGTTAACGTACGTTCAGTATCTTTATCGTTTAACCATTGTTCAAGATATTGAAATATTCTTCGTCTTTCACAATCAGTAACATTTCCCTTAATAAAGTTAATTGTTTTCTCTTCCATATCTTCAAAACTACACCTGCCACCCTTATTATATTTACCATCAATTACTGTAAATTCAGGAGCAATTAAAGTTGTGAAGTTTTTTCTGGATGAAAAGATTGAGTGACCAGATTGTATTTGTTTCACTGGAATTCCCATTACCTCAAGCATAGTTGGTCCAAGATCTGGTGTGTAAGAAAAAGTTTTGTTTATCCCGGGATTTAAATCAGGAGAGTAAATTGCCAACATTACTTTGTTGTAAGAAAGGAACTGGCCATTTTCATGATCATGGCCAGGAGAATCTCCAACTAAAACTACAACTGTATTGTCCATCAAACGTCTGTTAACTAAATTTTTTAATACAATTCCAACCGCATGATCAACACAATGTATCGCCTGCAAATGCTTATTGCCTTCGCTGTATCCTGGACAATCTGGAGCAATATAATATGGCGGATGAGTGTTTATGAAAAATATACCAATATTGAAAGGCTGTTTATTTACAAGTTCTTCTAATTTTCCAGTAACATAGCGCGATAAATCTGTATCTTGTATACCCCACTCGTGCTTTACATTTTTCCATGCTGGATTTTCCCTCTCAATATCAGA
The DNA here is from genome assembly GCA_001627865.1 of SAR324 cluster bacterium REDSEA-S27_B3. Classification (GTDB taxonomy): domain Bacteria; phylum SAR324; class SAR324; order SAR324; family NAC60-12; genus Arctic96AD-7. Next base: position 1,742 of record LUQO01000011.1, on the reverse strand, counting down.
AAGTTCTGTAACACTATTATAATTATGGTTTTTTAGGAATAAGGTGATCCCTCCGTACCATGATCCATGTCCAAAATAAAAATTTTGGGTGTAACCTAAACTATATAAAACATCAGAAAAACAAATCAGTCCTTTTGTATAATCCGGATTTTCTCTCACAAAATTGTCATTAAGCTCTGGAAAAATCCCGCACCAACTGGAAAAAATACTGTTGTGCGTGGGAGATACAGCATTGAAATAATTTGTAAATAATACAGACTTTTCTAATAGTAGATCAATATTTGGAGTTAAATTTTCGAAATTGGAACCTCCTTTTTTGGTGTAATTAGTGTTAAATGATTCCAGGTACAAAATTACTACATTTTTTGTGGGGGTGTAATTATTCAATTTGGACAGGTCCGGCGGTTTAGGAGTAATCCCTATTTTCTTAAGATTGCCAATCTCAGCCTGGCTTATAGTGATATGTTTTTGTTTTAGACTGTCCTGGTATTCGAACAGTTCTTTTGCCAGTAGATAAGATGGTAATTTCTCAAATGCGTAATATCGCTCATTATACAGAATGTATGAAGAACGAACAGACAGTAGCAGAAAAATCGCCAATGTAATCAAAGACGTTCGCGTTTTGCGGAAGCCCATTCCCATCAGGTAACTGATCACAATTCCGCACAATATTCCAACCAGAACGACCAGTGTCAATTCCTTACCAAACAAATCGAGAGCAATAAAAAACGAATCAATACTTGTACTGCGAAATACAATAGGGGAAAAACTGATTTGGAAAGTTGATTTTAGTCCAACATCAAAAAATCTGATCAGGAATAATAATAAAAGAATTAATGGGAAAACAATGCGAGAGGATTTATTAAAAAAATAATATACTGGTGCAAATACTCCGAGGATTACAAAAACAAAATTAAAATTAAGGTTTACATAAGCATTATCAAATACCTTCCACAATTTAGAGAAGTATGCTGCATAGTATAATGCTGGTAAAGATAAAAAAGCCCATAAAAATAAAGGCAGGCCTATAAACCGGAAAATGAAGAATATAAACTTTTGAGAAAAAGAATTAAATTGCTGAACGCTCATAAACAATGAGATGCTGAAAGTTACTTAAGCGTTTAAATGCAGGATGTTCTTCAAGAAAATTAATGCAATTTTCAATATTATTTATCATGTAATGGCCAACATCTTGAGAAAGCAATATAAATTTAACTGGCCCCTTATTGACTTGTGGAGGGATGCATTTTCCTGAGTGATGTAAAGCCATGATAGTAATATTATTCCGATGGATGTGAGGCCCAATTGTAGACTGAACTGCTAGAGAGTCATTCGGATAGTTCTTATCAAAAGACCAAATGTCTTCAACCAGTTTAAAATGTAATGAGTCAGGCACTGCATACCTGAGTTTTCTGCTGGGACTGGCTGGTAATTGGGCAATTAGCCCAACTAAAAAAATTATAAAAGCTCCTTTGAGCCATTTTTTACCCAACCACTCAGCCAGGATTGTACGTTTTTCAATTAGGATCAACGCACAGGACATCAGCAGGAGAGTCGAAGATATATCATCATAATGATATGTTGTGCTGTACATTCCAGGCCTTCCTGATATTAAATTCACACCTATCGCCGGTGCTGCCAAAACTCCATAGCGCCAAAAAATTAATGGAAGAAAACCCAAAGGCCAGAGCAGTTTTACAATATATACAGCTTTTCCAGTTATATCCTGAAATGGAGCAATT
>LUQO01000010.1 GCA_001627865.1 SAR324 cluster bacterium REDSEA-S27_B3 | reverse complement strand
CCATAGGGAGTGTCATTAGCCAATGTGACCCCTTCTTCCGGATCCTCAAAAGGTATGGCGGTTATAACTGGACCGAAGATTTCTTCACGAACCACTGACATTTCCTGATTCACATTGACCAGCACAGTTGGCTTGTAAAAATACCCTGAGCCACTGGACTGCTCACCTCCGCTCAAAGCTTCTGCCCCCTCACTTACTCCAGAAGTTACAAGAGCATGTACATAATTACGATGACGCTCAGAAATAAGGGGGCCCATTTGAGATTCTGAGTCAAAACCGTCAATATCGGCATCGGCAAATACAAGGACAGGAGATTTGCCTCCCAATTCCAATGAAATCCTTTTTAGGTTCCCTGAAGCAGCCAAAAGGAGTTTACGAGCAGTTGCTGAGGAACCCGTAAATGCGATCTTGTCCACTCCAGGGTGTTCAACCAGCCTAGCTCCAGTAATTCCATCTCCAGTAACAATATTTACCACTCCAGGTGGGAACCCCGCCTTTTCGAAGAGTTCTCCCATTAGTAACGTACTCAAGGGGGTTTGTTCGGAGGGTTTTAGAACACATGTGCAGCCTGCAGCCAAGGCCGGCGCCAACTTCCAAGCTGCCATAACCAAAGGACCATTCCAAGGTACGATCTGGCCAACTACTCCGATTGGTTCGCGTTGGATATAAGCGTGGAATTCATTTTCAGACACAGATGGCTGTGTGGTTCGCCCCTCAATTTTAGTGCACCATCCAGCATAGTACCTAAATGACTCTGCTGCTGCTGGAATTTCACCGTTCAATGTGTCAGAAAACAGCTTGCCACCATCCAAGGTTTCTAGTATTGCTAATTCTTGGGAATTAGATTCGATAAGTTCCGCAACTTTCCACAATAGTTGGGCCCGCTGCGCGGGTGTAATTTTGCTCCACTTTTTGTTTTCAAACGCTTGCCGTGCCGCAACAACAGCCTGATCAACGTTTGCTTTCCCAGCGATCGCATATTTACAAATGACCTTACCGTCAGCAGGGTTGACAGTTGCCCCCCATTCGTTGGAATCGTCCCCGACCCACTCCCCTCCAATAAGCATTGGTCGTGGAGTATCTAGAAAACGTAAAACACTTTCTGGAAATTCCATTTTCATAGTCTTTTCACCGCTTCAAAAATAAAAATGAATTGAAACATTGACATCATGCAGGTCGTGCACGAGGTCTAATAATGAACTTCCACGGGGTTGGCATGTCTTGTGATAATTCGACCTCAATCAAGGCCGGAGCAGAATCTGCTAATGCTCTACGCAAAACAGAGCGCAACTTTTTTGGAGTTTGAACCCGTTGCCCTGATAACCCAAAACTTTCTGCTAGCTTCACAAAGTCGGGGTTATGCAGATCAGAAGCAATTATTCTTCCTCCAAACCATTCCTTTTGCTGGCGCTGGACATTGCAAAATTTGTTGTCGTTAAAAATAATCACCACCACTTCTAATCCGTACTGAACGGCGGTTGCAAGTTCCTGCAGGTTGAATAGGAAACCACCATCACCGGTAATAGCAACAACCTTTTTGCCTGGATTTGCAGCTTGTACCCCAAGAGCAGTTGCATAGCCATAACCAAGCGTTCCTTGATAACCCGCCGAAATGAAGTGCCGTGGATAGTATGTTGGGAATGCATACCAGGAAGCAAATCCGACCTGAGTGACTTCGTCCACAAAATAACCGTCCTCCGGTAGTTCCTCGCGAATGACTCGCAAATAAGCCATTTGAGGAGAAATATTCTTTTCAAAAGCTGAACAAAATTCATTTTTCAGTTTTGTCAACTCTTGTTTTCGTGATTTGCGTCGTAAGTTGTGTTGCTCCACTTTTGGAAGCAGGGCTCTCAGAGCAGTTCGAGCCTCCGAAATAATACCTACTTCCGGTTGAGAAATCCTGTTTATTTCTGTCGGATCAATGTCAATGCGCAGGATTTTAATATTTTCGTCCAATCCCCAATACATTTGCTGATATTTGAGACGGGTTCCAATGGCAAGTACTACATCTACTTCTTTCCACAGCCGATGTCCTGCAGGAAAGCATTGGCTGAGATAATGTCTTTCATCTATGACACCCTTTCCGCTACGGAAAAAAGTTACTGGTGCTTGCAATAGCTCCGCTATCTGTAAAATTTCCAAATTCGCACCCTGCGCTCCACCTCCAACTACTAACAATGGTTTTTTGGCTTTAGCGAGCAGCTTTGCAGCCTGTTCGATGTGTTCCAGATTTAGATCTGGTACAGCATAAGATTCTGGAGGTAAGATTAAAACCTCACTTTGCTGACCCATCACGTCCATAGGCATCTCCAATTCAACAGGTCGGGGGCGACCGGTTTGAAGCTGCTTGAAGGCTTCTCTAATTCTAGCCGGAGCTTGGGAAGGATGGTCAATTCTAGCTGCCCACTTAGTCAGTTTTTTGATCAGTCCAAGTTGATCAGGAATTTCGTGTAGATACCCTCGCCCAGTCCCAATTCCATCAGAAGGGATTTGTCCAGTAACACATAAGACTGGAGAATTGCAAGCATAAGCTGTAGAGAGAGCTGCTGTAGTATTCAAAAGACCAGGTCCAGGTACAACAGTGTATGTACCGACCCGACCTGTGGATCGTGCATAGCCAAATGCCATGTAAGCCGCACCTTGTTCATGCCTTGAATGAATAAGTTTAAAATTTTCTTTTGTTTTATATACAGCATCAAAAAGATGATCGAGTTGTCCTCCTGGTAAGCCAAAGATCGTGTCTACTCCATTTTGCTGTAGAGACTTCAAAATAGCTTCTGCACCAGTCAAAGAAGGCATATTTGATTTGGAATGAGTGTTATGAAGGTCATCTTCTTGGGTTAGTCCTTCCAAGGAAACACTTTCAATTTTTGATCTGATCATAACCGCTTTTCAGTGGATTGACTGAAGATAGAACAATCTGAGCAGTCCACCCATATGCAGATTTGCTCTCCATAGACGGGTTTTTCAGTATTTTTCAAGAAACGTCCTATGAGTTTTGTCTCATGAAAATCACAGAAGACACACACGTCAGATCCTAGGTTCTCTAAATTGGTAACCCGAACGTCTATACCCAAGGTGGTACTTTGATTACGATCACCCAGAGTAGCATGAACATTTTCCGGACGCACTCCTAAAATCACAGGATGTCCTTCCTCGGGGGAATTCTGAAATTCATAACCGCTAACGGGAAAGTTCACTCCTTGAGCCTGGACACAGATTTTTTGGTCTGATTTAACAAGTTCCCCGTAAATGAAATTCATTCCGGGGGAACCAATGAACTCTGCCACGAATCGGTTTACCGGAATACGGTAGACATCATCGGGAGTTCCAACTTGTTGTAATACACCTTCATTTAGTACCACGATTTTCGTCGCCAGGGTCATGGCTTCAACCTGATCGTGTGTCACAAAAACGATAGTTGAGTTGAGCCTACGATGAAGGTTCTTCAACTCAATACGCATTTCCGCGCGCAGCTTAGCGTCAAGATTACTCATTGGCTCATCCAAAAGGAAAATATCCGGTTCATGTACCATTGCCCGTGCAATTGCAACACGCTGACGTTGTCCCCCTGAAAGCAAAGCAGGTTTTCGGTCCAACAGATCATTGATCTGCAACATTTCCACTGTTTTGTTCAGAATTTGTTCGATTTTAGCTTTAGGCACACCACGACAAAATAACCCAAAAGTTATGTTCTTCCTTACTGTCATGGTTGGATAGAGCGCATAAGATTGGAAGACCATAGCAATATTGCGATCCTTTGGAGCCTTTTCAGTGACGTTTTGGTTGTTAATAAAAATCTTACCTTCTTTTTCAATGGATTCCAAACCAGCAACGCAGTTTAAAAAGGTGGATTTTCCACAGCCAGAAGGGCCGAGTAGAATAAGGAATTCTCCAGCCTTTATTTCCAAATTTATATCTCTCAACACATATTTAGAGTCAAACTGTTTGCTGAGATTTTTTACAGATAGGGACATGAAGGGTTTATCCTTTTACAGCTCCAGAAGTTAAGCCCTGTATAAAGAACTTGCCTGCCAAAAGGTAGATTAAAAGAGTGGGGAATGCGGTTAGCAAGGTCGCTGCCATATTAACGTTGTGTTCTTTCACTCCGTAAGTAGAATTTACGATATTATTCAATGCGGCCATTATAGGTTGTTTACCTACTTCACCAAAGGTGAGTGAAAATATGAAATCGTTGTAAATACCAGTGAAAATCAGGATAACTGCCACCATGATTATGGAAGGTGACATGGGGAGGATGATTTGGAAGAAGATACGGAAGAAACCTGCACCATCAATTATAGCTGCTTTCATTAATTCAGGTTGAATAGTAACATAATAGTTACGGAACAGAAGTGTAGTGAGAGGAACACCATAGACGGTATGAAGTAGTATTAGACCAAAGGAAGTTCCGAAAATACCAAGTTCGCGTAAAGTGATCGCGATGGGAATGAGATATAGTTGAAAAGGCATAAAGCAACCTGTCAAAAGTCCACCAAGAAGCAAGTCTGAACCCCGGAACTTCCACTGAGTGAGGGCGTAGCCGTTAAGGGCACCAATAAAGACGGCCAATGCTAATGCTGGAATCGTGACGGCAAACGTGGCAAAAAAATGCGACTTGATCCCATTGCAACTGAGTCCTACGCAGGCATAATCCCATGCTTTCCTCCGGAGATTTGAAAGAAGTCATAAGCATCACATATAGTGGGGCCAGAAAAAACACTAAAAAGATACTAAGCGTGAAGTAAAGTGCGACACGATGCCATGTGAAAGGGACATTAGGCGGTCTCATTTTTGCTTCCTGAGTTCGAGATAGAGATATGGTAAAATGATCAGCAACACTGTCATGACGGTACAAACCGCTGCTGCTGCACCTCTTGCGATATTGGAACGAGCAAAAAAATAATCATAAATGAATTTTGCCGGAACATCTGACGCAAATCCAGGACCTCCGGAAGTCAAGGCGACTACAAGATCAAAACTGCGGACAACATTGAATGTAAGAAGTAGGATTGCGGCAAGCAAAATTGGCCGTAACTGTGGAAGTATGATAGCTCCATAGGCTCTCCAAGCAGGAATTCCTTCCACATAAATAGATTTCCAGATATCCTTATCTACTGCTCTTAATCCTGCAAGAAACAGCACCATGATTAGTCCGGTCCCGTGCCAAACCGCAGCAAGGACCACAGTGTAGATGGCATACTTGGAAGAGACAACCCAGTCGAGTGTAAACTCATGGAATCCCATTTCATGAGCTAGTTTCTGCAAGCCAAGACTAGGATTTAGCATCCACTGCCAAGCTAGTCCGGTAACAACCAGTGATAGAGACATAGGGTAGAGAAAAGTAGTTCGAAAAAAATTCTCCAGACGAATACGCTGATCCAACAAGATCGCAAACAAACCTCCAAACAACACACAAAAAAACAGATAAAGTCCACCGAAGATGAACATGTTAGCATAAGCTATTTTCCAGCGGGGGTTGGACCACAGTAGTTCATACTGCTTAAGGCCCAGCCATTTGTGACTTGGAAGGAATTTCGAATCAGTGAAGGAGAGGTAGCCGGTGTAAAGGGTGAAGCCCCACAGGAAGTACACCACAATTATCAAGGTTGGAACCAACACAAGTTGTGAGGCCATTACATGGGAGCGGCTCTGCATCACAGTTTATAAAAAGGAGAAGCGGCGGGAATACCAAACCTTCCGCCGCCTCTTTGTGGATAGATTAAACCAGACAATTAAAGTTGCTTTATACCATCAACCAGCATCTTACGAGCCTGTTCAGGAGACATATCCGAATTCCAGAACTGACTGACGACATCTTTCAATACTCCTTTGAATCCGGAGTCTCGGACGTTCCAGTGCAGAGCTGCACTTCCGCTTCCCAGTAATACAAGGGCATTTTGGGAACAATGATCGAAACCCTCAGTTGAAGCGTCCGTGCGAGCAGGCAAAGCACCCTTTAGTAAGGCCGCTTTTGTCTGTACATCCTTGTTCATCATGGCAGAGGCCAGCTTACCTTGGGTAGCTTGATCTGCTCCTGACGAAGTTTTAGGAAAAGCAAACCCATCAACAGCCGTTAATACCATACCAGACCCTGGCGAAATCTTACACGAGAAGTCCTGGCCAGGTGTTTTATTAGCTTGTAAAAATCCACCTTTAGCCCAGTCTCCCATGAAGATGTAGCCGGCTTTTCCAGTGATTACTAGATTGTTGGTGTCTCCCCAACTACGTCCAGCCTTTCCGGCATCAGTGAAGGGTTCCAACGCCCTCATTGCAGTAAAAACTCGTATGGTATCTTCACTGTCAATGGTGTTCATATTGCCATCCAATAACTCCCTGAAATATTGGGCCCCTGCGACTCCCAGAGCCACATGATCAAAAAGCAAGGTTTCCTGCCAGTCCTGACCACCCACCGCCAAGGGAATATAGCCGGCTTTCTGGATTCTAGGAAGACTCGTCATGAAGGCGCCCCAACTCATGGGTTCGTCCACTCCTACAGATCGTAAAAGGGACAGATTTGCATATCGCCAGTTAACTGTACTGATAAATATTGGGGCCGCTATATACTTCCCCCCCTGCTTTGAGGCAGAAGCAACACCGTCTGGAAGAACAGAGTCCCAGTTCTCGGATTTAGCCACCGAATCAACATCATTAAGTAGTCCACCTTCAGCCCACTCTTTAGAAGAGGCTCCAACTACCATCAGGACCGCTGCCGGAGGATTTCCGCCAATTACACGTGATTTCACTGAGGCATGAGCTGCCTCTGAATCATTGTGGGGGGTGTCCAACCACTTACTCCCGCTTCGTTCAAATTCATCAACAATTACTTTGAGTGCCTTGGATTCAGCATCGCCAACCCACCAATGCACAACGTCTCCCCCAGCCCATAGGTTGGGAGTACATATCAGCATGATTCCGGCCACGAATCCCGCAAACTTCGAATTTACGGATATTTGTTTTTTTAAACTACTCATATCGTTTCTCCATTATCAGAGAGGAGACTAAGAAACCTCCTCTTAATTTGGTTTTTTAATAATCAATTACTTTTTACAAAAAAAAATATACATCATTGAATTTTAATCCATAAGACCTCCTTAGTTTAGATTTTCCCCTTTTCAAATGGGACACAGATACTCATGAGTGGTGGTATACCACGATCTTGAGTTAGTATCTGAATGAGGTTGACCATTAGAGCTCATTCCCAAGGATCCCATTTTTGATTTTCGGATTGTAATTTATTTTGGGAGTCTTTGATAGATGCTATCTTCCTGCGTTTTCTTGGGACAAGAAAATACCATGGAGACATTAAAAAAAATTTCCACAACTCTTTGCTCTTTAGCATAACCTTTAGAATTTCAAATATATCTTTAGGAGCAATATAGATCTTCGTTGGCATGGAGCGCTCAGGATCGCTATGAACTAAAAGCAAGTCTCCTCGCCGCTCAATATGGCCAATGTGTAGTTCCAGATCAACGAGTTTGCTGACTACTTTCATTGCTTAATCTTCATCTCTGCGTAAAATTCCAATCTCCTGTGCTGTTTTTACTCTTTTTTCCAAGATCTGGGGCATCTCTTTAGCGCTAATACCGTGTGGTGGTATGAACTGCCCTCGTCCATAGAGTTTTTCAAGCACTACCTTGGTGGTCTCAACTTTGTCCGCTTGAGTTTTAGGAGGATGACCCGAAGGAAAACGGTTGGGTGGATATACTGAGTTCTCGTAAATCTCTCGGAATCCTTCGGTTCTGATGTCAATCCACATGTTATGGTTTATGATAGTCCGATGTTCCCGCAGTGCTTCAATGTCAATGGTCGCACTGATGACCTGTTCTTCTGGATAAGGAGCTTGGCGTAAAAGCATACCGGTGTAATCTACTATCAGAGAGTGCCCTGGGCAAAACCCCTTGGGGTAATATTCGTGTTCAACTGTACCCCAGTTGGAGCCAAGGATGTAGCACATGTTGTCATGAGCACGAGTACGACGGGTGAAAGTCCAAAAATCCCAAGGCTGACTAGTTCCTTCTACCTCTTGCATCGCGGTTGGGTGACAGATCACCTCAACACCGTTGAATCCAAGAGCACGGGAGACTTCCGGGGTGGCTCCATCATGACAGGTCATTACCCCAAGCTTGCCTATCTCAGTGTCAACCACTGGGAATCGCTGACGTATATCTTTGCCGAATACCTTGGTGTAGTCGTCAAGCATATCATGAGGACTAGTACCCATGCCAATGGAGGCTGGAATATGCCATTTGTGATACTTAAGGATTAAATCTCCAGAGGGACCAATAATGAACGCAGTGTTGAACCATCTGTCAGGAAACTCCGACAGCAATTCTATCACACCACCTCCGGAAATGAATAGATTGTATTCACGAGCCTTCTCGGATAGTACCTCAATTTCTGGTCCGGGGATAGTGATTGCTTTGTCCATGAAATCATCAAGACCGGCTTCCCCCTTACCGGGAGTAGTAACTCCCTGCAGAAAGTATTCAGGCAGTACAACCAGTCTTACAGGCCTCTCCCAGAAATACCCTACTCCGAAATCAATCAACTTACATGCTCGGTCCAGGTTTTTATGAATATCTTTACGGTTTTTTGCAACTGTCACAGCTGATTGAATGACCATTCCAGTATACTTGTCAATTCGTTTGGACATGTAAAACTTTATTAAATCAATTTAAAATGTTTTATGTTTAAGTACAGAATGCTTCAGAATTATTTTTGCGGAGATTGGAATCCATCATCGATTTTCTCTCTCCTTGAAGAAAGGACGATTTGGTTTTACTGAGATTCCTAATTGAAAAAAAACTAATTCTTATAGATTATAAAAAATAAACTTAGAAAATCTGTGAAATGTTGTTCAAAATTCCGATTATTATACTGTTAAAAAAATAATGAGCAGTCTAAATTCATCTTGGTAAATATCTTCTTTTTCAAAAGTAATATATCTCTCAATTAAGATTGGATGTGTTTAAGAATATTTTTCAATAATAATTCAAAGATTTTGAAACATTTTTTAAATCAGTATGTTCACTTATTCTGAATTGCTCATATTATTTTATTTTTATGTCGTTTAATTACCTGCCTGAATCCCTCCACATTTTAATTCTAAATTAGGGGATTAATTATAGATTAACAATATGTGTTATATCTAGTTAGGCATAAGTAATAGAAAATCTAATTGTTAAACCAAATCATTCTAATTTAAAAAACCTTTATTAAAGTTTTGAACTCTTAACTACAAAAATACAAAAAATTTAGATGTACATAAATCGTATTTGACTATTACATACAATGTCAAATTTAGCAATAATAGTGTTAATCTTTGTCCCTAAGGATGGAAAAAAGAGATTCTGAAATGAAAATATGGACTACTATAGAGTATGAAAGTATAATCGGTTCTTGAATTAATTATTAATATAAAAGCGAATGTTCTTTATTTCCTAAAAGTGATGCTCTGACAGAAAGGTAAAGTAATGCTACAGGAACGCATAGAAGGCAAATGGATCAATGTTTTCACGAAAGTTTTTGAACATTGTAAGGTTGATGCAGGTACTGTTGTTGCCATTTTATCTGAAACCCAATCTCGCCCGGTAAACGTTCAACTGAGCGAGCTTGCACTCCACAGCCTTGGGGCACAGGCTTTCCATGTGATCGTTCCTACACCTCCTCAAACATCCAACATTCCGATTCGCTCTACCGGAGCCAGTACAGCACTGCAAAATATCAAACCTGTTGTGAAAGCATTATCTAGTTCCGAGCTTGTAATAGACCTGACCGTAGAAGGTTTGCTGCATGCCACTGAAGTACCTGCGATTATAAAAGATGGTACAAGAATTTTGATGGTAAGTAACGAGCATCCGGACACTTTGGAGCGTCTTTTACCTAGTCCTGAATTGACAAAAAAGGTGAAACTGGGGTTGAAAAAACTCAAAGCTGCGCAAACCATGACTGTTACTTCTCAAGCTGGTACAGATTTGAAGATTGATATAGTAGACGTACCGCTTGGAGCATCATGGGGCTATGCTGAACGTCCAAGTTTATTGTCACATTGGCCAGGTGGTTTGTGCCTTTGCTTTCCTAAAAAGAATACCGTCAATGGTATGCTGGTTCTCTCACCGGGGGATGTTAATTTGACTTTTAAACGCTTTATCGAAAGCACTGTTGAACTTATTATTGAAAATGACACTATTACAAAAATTAGCGGGAATGGTTTGGATGCGGATTTGTTCCGTGAATACTCAGTTGCATGGAATGAACCGGAAGCTTTTGCTGTATCACACGTTGGTTGGGGTATGAATCCTCTTGCAAGGTGGGAGTCTATGGCAATGTATGACAAACGTGATTTTAATGGTACTGAACTAAGAGCATTTGCAGGAAATTTCCTTTACTCGACTGGATCAAATGAAGCCGCTGGACGTTATAGCCAAGGTCATTTTGATTTGCCCTTGAGAAACTGTACAGTTTTTCTAGACGATAAAGCAGTGATTAAACGAGGAGTTCTGCAAGGTGATTTGGCATTATGACACTGATTCCCAAATACGAAACAAATGGAAATTCAGGGGATTTTATAGTTTTTTTACATGGAATCGGTGGTAACTCAGGCTTTTGGGAGTCACAATTATCTTTTTTTGGTCATTGGTTCCAGACAATTGCATGGGATATGCCGGGTTATGGGACATCCGATGCTGTTCCCAAATTGACTTTTTCGGTTTTGGCTGAAGCTTTGGAACGTCTTTTAGACCTCTGCCAGTTGGAAAAAATTCACTTGGTTGGTCATTCCATGGGTGGCATGGTAGCACAAGAATTTTTGGTGAAAAACCAAGACCGCGTTATTTCGTTGACTCTGTTTGCAACAAGTCCCGCATTTGGTAAAAACGATAATGAATGGCAACAAAATTTCATTCAAAAACGTTTGAAACCACTTGAAGAAGGCGGTATGGAAGCAGTTGCTACTCAGATAATTCCGGAACTGATTAGTGTAAATGTTGATCATAAAATCCGTGAGAAGGCTAAAAAGATCTTAACCAATTGTAGACCAGAGACCTACCACAGTGCTTTGCAGTGTCTTGTAAACTTTGATCGCAGGTCAGAATTGTCCAAAATTAACATACCGACACTCCTTGTGGCTGGAGAGCATGACACCCAGGCTCCACCAACTATGATGAAAAGAATGTCAGATGAAATTGCTAATTCACGATTTTGTTGTTTGAAGGGAACTGGTCATTTAGCAAGTTTAGAACAGCCTGAAACATTTAACAATGTAATCTTAGAATTTATTTCTAAACATACTTCTTTGCCTTTTACAAAAAGTAATTAATGAGAAAAGCGTCTGAGCTTTTTAAAAATCTTAAATTAACAAAACAGCAAAAAAACATAATAGACATTGCTGGTAAGATCGGTCGAGAAAAGCTTGCTCCGCGTGCAGAAAAGATTGACCGTGAAGCCATTAACCCAATGGATAATTATGATAATTTACGGAAATGTGGAATTCACTGGATGTGCGTACCAGAGCGTTTTGGAGGACTTGGGCACAATTATGCCGCTTATATGATGGTGTCTTCAGAATTGGGGCGTCATTGTGGCGCAACTGCTTTAAGTTTTAACATGCATGCATCTACAACTTTATGGATTGGAGACATGGTTGATAAATTAGACTTGGAAAAGGGGAAAAAGCAGGAAATGGAGAACCTACGCAGAATCCATTACCAAAATATTGTTAATGATGGTGCATTATACGCTCAGACATTTTCTGAAGGAAACACCGCAGCCGCCGGTAAGAAACCATTCTCGACCACTGTAAAAAAAGTAAATGGTGGTTGGATTTTAAATGGAAGAAAAATCTTTGCTTCTCTTTCTGGAGCAGCTACACACTATGGTATTTTATGTACAGAAGAAAAACCTGAATTAAGTGCTTTGGACACCATGTATTTTGCTGTGCCTACTAATTCAAAAGGTTTCAGCATAACAGGTGAATGGGACCCTATGGGAATGCGTGGAACAGTATCCAGAAACTTGCACATGAAAGATGTTTTCGTCTCCGATAACGCCCTGCTTATGCCTCGAGGGGTCTATTACCTAGCAGCTAAATTTATTCCGCATATGTTCTTGACTCTGTCTGCAACCTACGTAGGAATAGCACAGGCTGCTTACGACTTCACTGTTAAATACCTCCGTGGAGAAATTGATGGAACACAGGGGAGTAAATCTAGACAACACCCAGTAAAACAATTTGCTGTGGCAGAAATGTTTTATAAACTTGAGCAAATAAGAGCCTTATTTATTCGCTCGATACAAGAATTCAAAGTGAATCCAGAAAAATCTGTCAGGATGCGTGCATATGCATCTCAATTCACAAGCATGGAAGGAGCAGTAGAAATTTGCAGATTAGCGATACGAACATGCGGCGGACGATCAATGCTAAAAAGTTTCCCACTTGAAAGAATGTACAGAGATGCTAGATGTGGGTCGTTAATGTTTCCATGGACTGCTGAAGAATGCTTGAATCGACTTGGTCGTGAATCATTATATGAAAAAGGTGAAATAGATGACTGAACAGGAATTCAAAAATCAATAACTCTCGAATGAAAAAGTTACTCTCTTTAAACCTTGATAATCTCCAGGAAAAGCAACTGCAAGGACTACAATGGTCTGTCAAACATGCTTATAATGGATCAGAAACCTACAGGAATAAGCTTGATGAACTTAACCTCAAACCAGATGTTGTCCAGAGTATGGATGATCTAAAACGCCTGCCCTTTACCTCTCCTAAGGATCTCACTGATGGTTATCCCTTTCCTTTGCTTTCTGTACCAATTGAAAATGTATCTAGAATACACACTTCTTCAGGTACAACAGGTAAACGGAAAGTTTTATGTTATACGAAAAAAGATATTCAAGACTGGGTTCAATTTTTTACACGATGTTTTGAATTTGCAGGTTTGAACGCTGAAGATCGTGTGCAGATAGCAGTGGGTTATGGACCTTGGACAGCAGGCATCAGTTTTCAAACAGCATGTGAAGCCTTTGGAGCTATGGCTATTCCAGCTGGTCCAGGCGACAGTGAAACGCAGACAGAATTTTTGATTGATTTCCAAAGCACAGTACTTTGCTGTACAGCTTCCATGGGGTTACTTATGAGCGAAGAAGTACAACGCAAAGGTATTCGGGACCAAATAAATCTTAAAAAAATAATTTATGGATCAGAACGTAGTTCTGACTTAATGAGAGCTCGTATCAAATCTAATCTAGGGATTACAGAAATGTATGACATTACAGGAATGACCGAATTATATGGACCTGGAACAGGTATAGAATGTTCTTATAATAATGGAATTCATTACTGGTCTGATTATTATCTTCTTGAAATAATAGATCCAGAAACTTTAGAAGTACTTGCTCCGGGTGAGACTGGTGAAATGGTTGTCACAACTCTAAAGAAAGAAGCAGTCCCATTAATAAGATATAGGACACATGACAGATCAGCACTTATTGCTGAACCATGCCCTTGTGGGAATCTTTTCCCCCGACATGAGCGACTTCAGGGACGTACTGATGATATGTTCATTTTTCGGGGAGTTAATATTTATCCTAGCCAGATAGACACACTGTTAGGCAATGTTTCTGATATAGGAAGTGAATATCAGGTTTTGCTGAACAAAATAGACGGCAAGGATAATTTCACTCTTAAGATAGAGCGAGATCAATACAAGGACAGTTCAATTGATCCGAATATTACAGTTTTCATCCGTTCATTAATCAAGAACAAAATATTTGTTACTCCAGATGTTGAAGTTGTTGAATATGGTTCTCTCCCTAGAAGTGTAAGAAAAACGAAGCGAGTGACTGATTTAAGAGAACCATAGTAAAAATACTTGACTGACCTGGCATGTTTTTTTGGGATTTTGGGTGTCGATGGATGTATCCAAGATATCAAGGCTGTAATTGACGATGCTCCACCAGAAGAACAAGAAACAAATAAAGGTAAAACTAATAAAGCTGTCCCGTATGTGTTTTTCCGTGTTCTTATTTTGATAATCTATGCTGCTATTGGAGGAACTCAGCTCATGATGCTTTATAGCTGATATAACTTATTCTAAGTAACTGATATTTAATGGTGCTCCCACCGCGACTCGAACGTGAAGCTAGGGATTAGGAATCCGTACAAAGTGTATTATACTGAATGATAATAAGTACAATTAACTAATATCTACAATAACTTACCCCACTCCATCACTAGTACCAAGTGTTATTGAATTGTACTGAATATCAGGGCTGATAGACACCTATATGGACACCTAATAATCTATCTCGTGCATGCTATACTGAAAAGCTGGATTTTTGTGATGATATAAAGAAATTAGTTAATCAATTTTTCTTTCTCGTATAAACAAAGCCTGTTTTTTGAAAGAATTAAATAAGTAGTTTCTGAAGTAACATTCTGCTCTCTTTTAATTTTTACTTTTATTTCAAGGTTATCAAACTCACATGTGAGTAATTTATAATTCCCAAAATCCTCATTTGATTTAATTTTAACGTGTATCGAGTTTTCCTTAGGTTTATCACTCAAATCTATAAATTCTGAACGGATACCAACTTTCAAATCATTTGATGTGATTTGATCAGGATTTTTATCGATTTTTAACTTAAATTTCCCCAGGATCAATTCATTATTTGCAATCGAGCAGTTAAAAATGTTCATTGCAGGGGACCCAATAAAATAAGCGACAAAAGTAGTACTAGGTCTTTCAAAAAGTTCTTTTGAAGATCCTCTCTGAACTATCTGCCCTGAATCCATTACAATAATTTTTTCAGCAAAAGTCATTGCTTCATTTTGATCATGTGTCACATAGATCAATGTTGTTTTATATTTTGAATTAATCTCCTTTAATTTTCGTCTTAATTTAAACTTTAAATCAGGATCAATAACAGTGAGAGGTTCATCCATAAGCACAGCTGCTACATCTTCCCTGACTAAACCTCTACCAAGTGATATTAATTGTTTTTGATCAGCAGTTAATCTTTTAGCTCCTGAATCAATTACAGAACTTAAATTTAAAATTTCTGCTACTTCATTAACTTTTTTTCTAATATGACTTTCACTAAATTTCCTACATTTAAGAGGGAAGGCTAAATTGTCATACACTGACATTGTGTTGTAAATTACGGGGAATTGAAAAACCTGTGCAATATTTCTTTGTTCGGTTTTGACTGATGTAATATTTTGATCATTAAAAAACACATTACCTTCTGATGGTGTTATTAAACCTGAGATAATATTCAACATAGTAGTTTTTCCACAACCTGAAGGTCCTAACAATGCGTAGCGTCCACCATCTTCCCAAGATAAGGAAAATGGTTTCAAAGCATAAACCGGGTGTTTTGCAGTCTGATCATATGAATGACCAACATTTTTAAATTCAATTTTTGCCATTTAATTCATATTAAAAGGTGAAAACAGCAAATCTCCTTTTTCATCAAAGACATAAAGTTTTTTGAGATTGAAATTTATTTTTATATTATCTTGGTCATTAAAATTTTTTACTTCTTCTAAAAGAAGTACCACGTTTAGTTCATCTTGGTTTAGGTGTAAATAGGTTTCAGAACCTGAAATTTCCGCAATTTCAACATTAAAATCAAAACCCTTGGTATCTAAAAACATATCACTAGCCCTTATTCCGAAATGATATGACCCAGCTTGAATAGCTTTTAAATGTACGGGAACATCAAAACGTATATTTTCATTTAGAAATATTTTGTTTGATTCGATGGTACCATTAAAAATAT
Source organism: SAR324 cluster bacterium REDSEA-S27_B3 (assembly GCA_001627865.1). GTDB lineage: Bacteria > SAR324 > SAR324 > SAR324 > NAC60-12 > Arctic96AD-7. The sequence goes on along the minus strand of LUQO01000010.1, from coordinate 23,528 downwards.
TCATCGCTGGATCGTTAGTTACCTCAGAAACTCGAATATTGGAAGGATTTTCAAAGACATCTTTAGCAATTCCACTTTGAAGGATTCTTCCTTCATCGATCACAATGATATCACCATTCAACTGCATGGCTTCCAAAGGATCTGTACTGGAATAGATCAAAATTGAGTTAGTAGAAAAATCACTGCTAAAAATATTCTTGAATTCGTCCCGAAGGTCCTCACGTAGCTTGTAGTCCAGATTTACAAGAGGTTCATCAAGAAGGAGTATTTTTGCTTTTTTCACCAAAGATCTGGCTAATGCAACCCGTTGTTGTTGACCACCAGATAATTCATGGATTTTTCGTTTTTCAAAACCATCAAGGCCAACTTTTCTTATGGCACTTGAAACTTTATTAACGAGTTCAGGGGGTTTAATTTTTCTTTGTTTTAGCGGAAATGCAATGTTATCAAAGACGTTTAAGTGAGGGTAATTAATGAATTGTTGATATACCATAGCTACATTCCTCTTCCAAACTTGAATAGAACCAAAATCTTTTCCTTCAAATGTGATTGATCCGCTATCAATTGGTTGTAAACCGGCAATGGTTTTTAATAATGATGTTTTCCCTGACAAAGTTCTTCCCAAGATCGTGTAGAGTTTCCCTGCCTGAAACTCCAATGAAACCTGATTCAGAAAATACTCATTTTCTGGTTTAAAAGTTAAATTATCAGTAACCAATTCCATTTATTTTAAAGCTCCTGATAAATTACCTTTAGATAAATAACGTTCGACAATGAAAGCTACTACAACTAATGGTGCTACTGATACTAATGCAGATGCCGATAAACTCCACCATGGTGTAACAGATGAATTGAGTGCGACAATTTTGACCGGAAGCAACTGAACTTCAGTAAAAGTTAAAATGAATGCAAAGAAAAAGTCTATCCAACCAAAAATAATACAAAATAGAACAGCAACAATTAAACCGGGTATTGAATTTGGAATGACTACTTTTATGAATGCCTGATATGGGTTGCATCCATCAATCAACGCAGTTTCATCGATTTCTTTTGGGACCTTGTTAAAAAAATCAACCATAATCCAAACAGCAATAGGCATTAATAAAACAATGTAGACAAGTATCAGCCCAAATAAACTGTCAAGTAATCCTAAAAATCCTAACATTAAGAAAAAAGGTATTGATAAAACGATTGGGGGCATTATTCTTTGGGAAATAAAAAAGAATGTAATGTCGTTGTTTTTAATTATACCTGCTTTGAATGTAAATCTTGATAACGCATAAGCCGCAAGAGTTCCCAACATGATACTTATTAAACTTGCGGTGCAGGTGACAAAGATGCTGTTAAAATAGGGCTCAATAATATCAACACCCCCTTTTGCTGGTGAGCGCACTAAAACTTTCCATCCCTCTAAAGAAGGTTCAAATTGAAGCCAGGGAATATAGGTAGCTCCTCCGGTGACGGAGTTAAAATCTTTAAATGACGTTGACAGTGCCCAGAGGAAGGGGGCAATAACAAACATGGACCATAATGTAATCGCAAAATATTTTAATGTGAAATAAATAGACTTCATAACTAATTATTATTTATCAATAACTTTACCAGCAGTTTTGCAATGATGGTTAGGCTGATGATCATGATGATCAAATATGTAAATGACAGTGCAGCCGAGTAACCCATCTGAAACTCTCTTAACCCTTTAATGAAAATATAAAAACTTGAGGTTTCGGTTGCAGTTCCGGGCCCTCCAGATGTTAATACATAAACAGTATCCATTATTTTCGAGGCTTCTATCAACCTGATGATGATTGCTCCAATAGAGATGGGTGCCATGAGAGGAAATGTTACATAAATAAACTTTCTAATAGGGCTGGCTCCATCAATGGCAGCTGCTAAAAAAGGTTCCTTGGGCAATGACAAAAGCCCAGCTAATAGAAGTAAAAACATAAATGGTGTCCATTGCCAAACCTCCACGATTATCACTGTAACTTTGGCTAGCGTTTCGTCACTTAACCAAAGAGGAGTAACTCCAAAAAGACTAAAAAAATCATTAACTGGCCCTAGTGATTCATGAAAAAATGTCCTCCAGATAACCGTCATAATCACAGGTGTAGTCATCATTGGAATTAAAAATAGTACCCTAAAAAATCTTTGAAATATAATATCTTTCCAAACAATCAAAGCCAGAGAAAAACCGATGATATATTGAAGGAGCACTGTAGTAACTGACAAAAAACTTAATCTGAAAAAAGACTCCCAAAATCTCTTATCATCGGTAAAAAGCCTTATGTAATTGTCTAAACCGATAAAATCCAATCCTGGGAAGAAACTATCCCAACTAGAAAGGCTCAAACGAACTGTGAATACGATAGGAAATATTAGAATGCCTATTAGAATTAACAGGCCGGGAAGTAAAAAAACAAATTTATGTCTAAAATTCATCTTATAAAAAAAATGTGGCCACCATTAAGAATGGAGGCCACATAATTGTTTTGAAGAAATTTAATGGTTAATTTTTGTTATCTTCAAGTGCAACACCTACTGCGTAGGCTTCTCTGATAGTATCAGCACCAACTCGTTTGATGATTTTCTTCCACTCATCAGCAACTTCATCTAATGCTTCTTGAGAACTAAGTTGTCCTGCCAGTGCTTTAGATGTGCCGGTTGCAACAGCACTTGTGAATTGGAAAACACCAGGGACTCTTAATGGAAATACACGATTAGTGCTATATTCTTCCATACTCATTAGAGTGGCTGCATAACTTTTTGCAATCAAACGATCCCAACCTTGACGCTCAATATATATTTGGGGATCAAAGTCAGATTTTTTGAAAGGATTTACTCCAAATCTGCCAATCGCTATATCCGCTTGGTGGTTTGCATCATTTGCAAAAAAGCAAAGATAATCAAATGCCATATCATGATTTTTACTTTTCTTAGCTACAGCAGATGCCCAACCCCAAACAATATAAGGTGCTTGATTATATCCATGGTCCCAAGAGTTATCTTCTCTATTCCATACTTTCTCTGCACCTGGGAGAGGAGCAGCACCTACTTTGTTTTTAATAGGGCTTCCGTCTTCCATTGCTTTGACAAAAGCATCATCCCAAGAAAAACTAAATAAAGTTTGTCCTCCACCAAAGGAATTAATTTCATCTCCTAATCCGAAGTTTATTCCTCCTGGTGGTACATATTTTGTTGCAGCAATCCAATCATCAAGTGCTTCTACAAAACCTGGATTGTTAATAAGAGGTTCCATTGTTTCTAGATCAAAATAGAAACCACCAGGAGTTCTCGGATTCTTAGAATAAGCAGCTGATCTGCTAAAAAATGCAGCAAACATTAAGTCGTCTTTTTTCATGACTTCTGCTGAACCATATTCAAGTTCACCATCATTATCCCAGTCCCAACCATTAAAGTAAGAAGCAATCTCGCCATACTCTTTCCAAGTTGTAGGCACTTTAAGAGTTTTACCAGTATCAGCTTTGTATTTTTTTTGATACTTAGGATTATCAATAACATCTTTTCTATACTTTAAATAGTGTCTATCACCATCAATTGGGAATTGGATCATTTGGCCATCCCAAGATGCAACACCTATATGGCTCTGAGTAACATCCTGCATTTGGCGCATGTTCACGTATTTTTCAGGAACTGGTTCAAGATACTGCATCCAATCACGAATAAAATTTGAGAATCCGAAAACGATATCATACGGTGCTTGACCTGCCTGAAATGGAACCATGGCTTTTGCATATAAATCACCGGCAGGTGTGTGAACAACATTAACTTTTGCTCCAGTCAACTTACTGAATTGTTCTGCATGCAAAGCAGTTGGTTCGCCCATCACTGGGACTGCATGTGTATTAATACTTAATGTTCTTCCACTATAATCCTTTTTAGACATAGACTCATAAGAACATTCTCCAGGAATATCACCAGTATTTTTAATGTGTGGGAACTGATCGCTCCACTTATCTGCTAGTACCAAATTGCTTAAAAATATTAATGATATACAAATTGTAAATGTGTAAATCAATACTCTCATTTTGTTCTCCTAAAAAAATGTTATAATTCAATAATTATAAACTGATGAATTGATATCAATTAATGTATCATGATTACCTCCTTATGATTTAATGTGTTTTGTCTCAAATTGTTCTAATTAAATTTAAACACCATTCTATGGAACCAGTACGGCTCTTCCTTTAACAAGACCCTCGTTTAAATCATGCAAAGCCCTATTTGCACTTTCTAATTTATACTCTTGCATTGACAGTTGTACATAATCTTTGTTTGCCAACTCCATCAATTCATATAATTCAGACCAAGTACCAACCAGATTACCAATAATATTTTTTTCAGAAATAATAACATCTACAGCTAATATTTTGATCTCTTCACCATATCCAACTATGTAATAGTAGCCCCCTCCGGCAGTCATATTTAACCCCATAGATGTAGAGCCATGTTCACCAACAAAATCAATTACAGCTTCTGCACCATTACCATTAGTTAACTCCAACACTTGTTCCACTTCATTACCATCAATTAAAATACCCTCTTCTCCGCCTAATTCCATTGCATGCTTGAGAGCTTTTTCTGATTTTTCGACAACTATAATGTTGGCGGCACACATTGCTTTGAGACATTGAATTGCTATGTGCCCTAAACCACCCGCTCCTATAACCACACAGCTTTGTCCTGGTAGTAGATGCCTGGTTGCTTTTTTTACTACCCTATATGCCGTTAAACCAGCATCCGAAAAAGGAGCTACATCTTTTGGAGCCAAAACTTTGGGCAGCTTAATCAAATTTCTGACACTAGTCTTTAGATATTCGCAATATCCCCCTTCTTTAATATTTAACCCTGGGAAAGCCCCTTCTTCGGCAAACATATCATTACCTCTTCTGCAGGAAAGACAGGTGCCGTTAGTACCAGAAATAAGAGGATGAAGAATTACAGGATCACCTTTTTTAAAGTTTGAAACATCTTGACCTACCTCTTCTACCCAACCAGCATTTTCGTGTCCCATAACACATGGCAGTAATTGATCATCTGGGTCCTGAATATGACGCCAGACTCCTTCTATAATGTGAAGATCTGTTCTACAAACTCCTGCTGCACCTATTTTTACAATAACATCTGAAGCTTTCTCAATTTTGGGATCCGGCATTTCTGCGGATTCAACCCAAACATCTTCCTTCATTTCAGGATCATATTTATATAAAACTTGAGCTTTCATAAGCAAACCTCACAAATAAGTAATTGATATTATATAAGATATAAAAATATCATCGTTTCACAACGCGTTAGTGTAGTATTAATTAGACATTTAATCAACAGTTATTCAAGGTACCAACCAATGGTGTATTTGATAAAAGCTTTCGAAGTCAGCCGATGCCTGCTAGATTCCCTCAACTAAATAATTTAAAGCCAAAAATGTGACAAAAATACAACAACTTTTGAAAAATTTTTGAGGGTAACCACTTAAGTCACTATAATTATTAGTGAAAAGTGGTGGGTCGGCGGGGTCTCGAACCCCGGACCACCTGATTAAAAGTCAGATGCTCTACCAACTGAGCTACCGACCCGCAAAGGGTGTTATAAGAGTATCAATAAAGAGGGAAATGTCAATTACATAGACTTGGTTTTGAAAATCTAACCTTCTTCCAACACTTTAACCAGATTATCTGCAATTTTGTTGAAAGCAACAGTGGCTGGAGAATCAAGATTTCTGGCCATCAGTGGCTTGCCATCATCCCCTCCTTTACGCACATCCATCTCAATCGGAATAGCCCCAAGGAATTGTGTGTTCATTTGTGCACTGGCATTTTCCGCGCCATGACGACTGAAAATAGGTGTTTCTTCACCGCATTTAGGACAAGCAAAAAAGCTCATATTTTCCACAATTCCCAAAACATCAATTTCGACTTTGGTAAACATTTGCGAGGCCTTGATTGCGTCAATTAATGCCACATCCTGTGGAGTTGAAACGATTACCGATCCTGTTAATTCACAAAGCTGAGACAATGAAAGCTGCACGTCCCCCGTTCCGGGAGGAAGGTCAATAATCATAAAGTCACCTCCGGGCCATTTTGTATCACGCAGCAGCTGTTCAATTGCCTGGTGAACCATGGGGCCTCGCCAAATCACAGCGTTATTTTCTTCAACAAGATTTCCAATTGACAATGTATGCATGCCAAATGATTCAATAGGCAAAAGATGGTTACCAGAAACTGATGGTTTTTCTCCCCTGCGTCCTGTCATGATCGGCAGGCTTGGACCATAAATATCTGCGTCAAACAAGCTTACTTTGTATCCTTTTTGTGAAAGCGCCAAAGCTAAATTTACAGAAACAGTAGATTTCCCAACTCCTCCTTTTCCGCTTGCCACGGCAATTACAGCTTCATAATTTTGCAGGTATGCTGTACGTTTTGGCTGTTGTGGTGCAGACTGGGTAGCAGAAGTCTGAGGAGGTTCATTTTCCACAGGCGGATCAGTTAAAACTTCTATGGCAACTCTACCAATCTGTTCAATTTGCTTTACTTCTGCTTCCACCTGCGCGGGCAGATAACCACGCAAAGGTGAATCTTCCGGTAAAATAAGCGTGATTTTTGCAAAATCATTATTAATAACACATCCGTGCACTATCTCCGGTTCTGCAGAGGATAAGGGCTGGCCGTTGGGCAATGCTATGCGGGCAAATGCTGATTCAAACTGTTTTTCTATGTCCATATTATTTGAATGTTGATTGATTATTAAAAACTCATGGCAAAATTATATACTTTTGGAGAAATGAGGCAAATCATAAATGCAGAACTTGAACACATTGATCCAGATTCATCAATAAATAACTTCAGCATTGATTCCCGTGTTGTAAAAAAGGGAGAGATATTTTTCTGCATAAAAGGTGAAAACACTGACGGACACATTTACATTTCACAAGCGCTTGAAAGGGGGGCAGGCGCAATTGTGGCAAATCCCGAATCAATTCCGGAGACCCTGCGTAAAAATGAATTTCCTCGATTGTTGGTTGCGGATCCAAATCTGGCATTACGGGAATGGGCAGCAGAGGTAAGAACAAACTTTAAAGGAAAAGTCCTGGCAGTAACAGGAAGCAACGGAAAAACCTCCACCAAAGAAATACTAGCCGGATTGTGTCGTTATTTTGATCCAAACGCGTATGCTACTCCCGGAAATTTCAACAATTATATCGGAGTCCCTTTGACTTTGCTAGATGCTCCAACTGAGGCCCGGTGGTGGATAATTGAAATAGGTTCAAACAATTTTGGTGAAATCGCTGAGTTGTCTGAAATTGTCCGTCCGACAGGAGGAATCATTACCAATATTGGCGAAAGCCACCTTGAGTTTCTGCTGAATACCATAGGAGTTGCTCAGGAAAAATCGGGATTGTTTGCCGGAATGGCTCCGGGGTCAAAAGTTATTATTCCGGAATCTTTGCTTCATCTGGATATAGTTGAAGAAAACGCAAAAAAAGCCGGAGTTGAACTGATTAAAACACGACAGATAACTGAGGAATCAAAAGGTGAAAGGCATACATTTCAGTTGTTTGACGCAGAATTTGAAACTTCAATCAACAACCCGCTTTTTCTGCAAAACCTTGTTTCAGCTTTGACGCTGTTAAGATCGGAAGGATTATCCGTTCCAGAACTTCAGCAGGCAACAGCAAATCTGGAATTGGGCGTTAAAGGAAGATTTCAGCAAATCAACATGGGTGACTGGTTTTTGATTGATGACACTTATAATGCAAATCCATCATCTTTTCAGAGTGTTCTGGAGAATATGCAAAAAATATATCCAAATAATCGTAAAATTGTTGTGTGCGGAAAAATGGCTGAATTAGGTGAACAAAGCCGGGAGTTACATCAGCAAGTTGGTGAAAACATGATCAAAAATGGTGTCAAGAAAATGTTTGGATTTGGGGGTGAAGAAATTGAATTCTATCTTGAAGGCTGGGCAAAAGGAGGAGGGAATCCGGAATCAGCTAAACACTTTACCGATTTGGAGGAAATAACAAAATCATTCAAACTTCAACTGAAACCTGAGGATGTAGTGCTTGTTAAAGGCTCACGTTCCGCACAAATGGAGAGGTTTGTGGAAAAAATAAAATAATGTTGAAATTATTATCAATCTGAAACATTTTCTTTCACTACATTAATTACATCACCGGCTTTATCAGCAAGCTGCTTATCTTCAGCAAATTCTAGAGTTTTTTGAATAGTATTTTTAATTGTTTGCGCAAATTTGTTTTCATTAAACCAATCTGTCACATTTGCCGGAGTCAATCCTTTCGCGCCGGCATAGTAAGCAATTAAAGCAACCAGACAGACAAAAATAATACGTTTGATCATCTACTTGCACCTTTAAAAAAATGATCAATCCCAAAATTGATCAGGGTTCAGAACTATAGTTTCTTCACGTTTCGGCCCTGTCGATATAACAGATACCGGCGCTGCTACCAACTCAGATATCTTTTCAAGATAGGCCAGCATTTCACTGGGCAGTTTATCATACTCCACTATACCGGCTGTTGAGCATTTCCATCCTGGCATTTCATGGTAAACAGGACTCACATTTTCCAGTGATCCGGGAAAATTTTCGCATTCTTCTCCGTTGGACTTTCGATAAGCAACTGCTATTTTGAGTGTGTCGAATTTGTCCAGTACGTCTAGTTTTGTTACAGCAAGGCTGGTAATTCCATTCAGTCGTACTGCTTGACGTACAAGTAATGCATCAAACCAGCCACATCTGCGGGGACGTCCTGTTGTGGCACCAAACTCATTGCCCTCAGACTGCAGTAACTTGCCGTCATTATCAAATAATTCAGTTGGAAATGGTCCGCTTCCGACTCTTGTTGTATAGGCTTTAACAATTCCCAGAACACCGGTGATCCTGGTTGGACCAATACCGGAACCTACACAAGCATTTCCGGACAAAGTGTTTGACGAAGTTACAAACGGATATGTCCCATGATCAACATCTAAAAAAGTTCCCTGTGCACCCTCAAATAAAATATGTTTTCCATCCTCAACAAACTGATTAATCAGCAAAGGTGTATCAACAATACATGGTTTAAGCTTTTTCAAATAATCAGCATATTCTGAAAAGATTTCCTCCGCCGAAAAAGATGCTTCATCTGCATCAAAATATTGCTTAAGTATTTTATTTTTATCATTTACAATTTCTTCCAGACGGTTCCTGAAATTTTCCTGATCCAGCAAATCTCCAACTCTGATTCCCGCTCGTCCTGCTTTATCTTCATAAGCCGGACCAATACCACGACCTGTAGTGCCTATTTTCGATTTCCCTTTTTGCTGTTCACGCAGGCGGTCAATAGTTTTATGCCAGGGCATTACTAGCTGTGCACGGTCACTGATGCGAAGATGTTTTTCCACGTCTATTCCCGTTTGTTCCAGCTCATTAATTTCTTTGACAAATGCTGTCAAATCGATCACAACGCCATTCCCGAGAATTGAAGTTGTTTCACGAAGAATTCCGGAAGGAACCATGTGCAGAATAAAAGTTTGATTGCCAAACATCACTGTATGACCTGCATTGTTACCACCCTGGTAACGCACAACAGCATCAGCACGATCTGTGAGTAAATCTACAACTTTTCCTTTTCCTTCGTCACCCCACTGGGTTCCAACAATTATCAGACAGGCCATTCTTAAAATATTTTATGGTGATTGTGTTTCAAAATACCACATGTATTTACACTGTGTTTTATCCAAATCAAAACTAAATCTTCACAGTTTAACTTGCATCTGATAAATGATACTGATGATTTTTTAGACTGATATTACAACATTATTTATGATGACAGTTCCTTTGCTCGAAGGTAAGCCTGCTGTATTCCCTCTTTAATCGACTCCCCTACGTTCTTTGACTGAAAATGATTCAGCGCGGCTAAAGTAGTACCTCCCGGAGATGAAACCTGCTGCCGTAAAGTTTCCGGAGTTACCTTTTGTGACTCCCAAAGCAGAGTCGCCCCCCTGATAGTTTGCTGCACAAGCTTTTGCGCTTCATCATCAGTAAATCCAAACGAATTTGCAGATGAAACCATCTGCTCAGCAAAGTAAAACAAATATCCCGGACCACTGCCTGAAATTGCAGTGGCAGCATCGATGGCGTCTTCATTTTTTGCTTCCAGACATGAACCACAGGAATCAAAAAGAGTTTTTATCCCTTCACGCTCTTTTATGCCAACTTCTTCTGAAGCAAAAAAAACACTCATACCTTCTGAAATCAAAGTAGGGATATTAGGCATTACCCGCACCATTTTGGGTTGTCCGAGCACTTCGCGCATTGTCTTTATAGAAATACCAGCCATGACTGAAATAACAACCTGGCCAGGCAGAACCCACTGAGCCAGCAGTTCCATAACCGCGGTGGAACTTTGCGGCTTTACTGCTAACATAACCTGATCGTAGCTTCGAACGGCTTCGTCAATTTCAGCCTGGGAATTACACCCTGTCACAGTACTCAGTTTTTGCCGTTTCTCTTCATCAGATTCTATTAACATTATATCGTTGGGCGGAATAGTTTTTGACTTTACCAGTGCAAGCAGGATTGCTCCCCCCATATTTCCACCGCCAATAATAATTAAACGCATAAACAACTTTTCATGACATAAATAAAAACATGACTTCTTTCAGGCAATTAAACGGCATTTTACTTATTACAGAAATTATTCACAATCTTAAAGGGCATTCATTTCTTCAGGAGGAATAAAATCAAGATTCTTAATGCTGCCAAATACAGCATTGATTTCGCTAATGGACATCATCCATCGATTGTTTCCAGTGTAATCTTCAATTTGGATTTTCCTTGGAAAATAAAAATTTTCGATGTTTTGATAGAGCGGTATTTTTGCGCTGTACTCCAATAATTCATCCCGGGATTTGCTCATTGATTCAATATAACCATCAGAATTTAAGATTATCCGAATTTCAGTGCTTCCCTGCAAAAGCTTTAACTCTCCTGCAGAAAGTTTTTTTCTTTGCCATAATGGCGTTTTTTCCGGAAGACTGCCTGTAATTAACCATTTCAGTTCAGTAAGTGACAAATCCATTCCAAGCCAGGATTGGCGAACCTCCCAATTATTGTCTTCAAGCGCGTAATTATTATCCTGGTAATTCAGAATTAAAAACTTTTCATAATTTGCGCGTAATTCATAAATCAATGAACCTGCAAGAGGAGTAAAAATACTCAGTTTTAATTCTGAATTAGTTGAAATCTGGAGTAACATCTCACCGCTGTGTTTTCCTTCCGGACTCTTGAACAGTATCCTTCCGGAAACATCATAATATCCTCTGGTATCACCAAGAAATTGGGGCTTTGAAGGGGGAAGTCCGGGATACTCCGGATCTGAAAAAAAAGCACACCCTGAAATCCAAAAAATTCCGGCAAGAAGTATATTTATGAATCTCAAAGGAGATGGGAGACTCAATCTTCGTCTTTTAAAAATACTTTCTCAATAACGAAGAAGAGGGATATGTATAAACCTGCAATCACTGCAAATGTGACCAGGACATTCATTTCATGCATGATTCCTCTTAACATGTGGTTGCTATAGTGTTACCATACATGCTAGCCATTTTTTTATTTGGACGCAATCAATATTTTTTCAAACTATTCTTTTAACTAATGAAACGAGATTTTATTTCAATTCTGGATTGGACGAGTGAAGAAATACGAAACAATCTCGACTTTGCATTCGAGTTAAAGCAGCAAACAAAAGAAGGCAATTGTCCACAGCTGCTTCATGGAAAATCTTTTGGACTGTTTTTTCATAAACCGTCTTTACGGACTCGCCTCTCATTTGAAGTAGGAATAGCTCAACTCGGCGGCACAGCGATGATGCTGTCTGAACAGGATTTTATAATTGGTGAACGTGAATCAGTGAATGATGTTGCGCGCACAATGTCACGCTACGTGGATGGCATTCTGATTCGCACATATTCACATCAAATGGTTTTGGATTTATCCAAATACTCCACAGTACCTGTAGTCAATATGCTGACGGATTTTAATCATCCCTGCCAGGTAATGTCTGACATGCTTACTGTCAAGGAAAAATTAGGACGTATTGACAATGTTCGCATCGCTTATGTTGGTGACAGCAACAATATGACAAATTCATGGTTGAACATGGCAGCCAGAATTCCACTTGATTTACGCATTGCTACTGCTCCTGAAACCCTGCCGGATATGAAACTTGTAAATAAAATAAGAGAAATCGGAATTTCAACCATTACTGTTACACACGCCGCGCAAGAAGCTGTGGATGGCGCTGAAATCATTTATACAGATGTCTGGGCCAGCATGGGTGAAAAAGATAAAATTGCTGAAAGAGAAAGTATTTTAAAAGATTTTCAAGTCAACTCGAGACTGTTAGAGTATGCCGTAAAAGATGCCCTGGTTTTTCATTGTCTGCCTGCGGAAAGGGATAAAGAAATCACTGATGAAGTGATAGAGGGTCCGCAGTCCGTAGTATTTGATCAGGCAGAAAACAGATTACATGCACAAAAAGCAATTCTAGTTCAGCTGGACAAATGGCGCTGATTAATTTTTATTATGTTTCCCTCCTCCAATAGATAAGAATTATGTCAGAAACTGCAAAACTAAGCCTTCCCGACGGTCAGTCTATCGAACTGCCTGTGTTGACAGGTTCACAAAATGAAAAAGCAATAGACATTTCTAATTTACGTACCAAAACCGGTCACATCACTCTGGATCCAGGATATGTAAATACTGGTCCGTGTGAAAGCACTATCACTTACCTTGATGGCGAAAAAGGTATTTTGCAATTTCGAGGATATCCCGTTGAAGAACTGGCAGAACAATCAACATTTATTGAAGTCGCCTATCTGCTCATACATGGAGAATTGCCAAACAAAGAACAGCTGGGAAATTTTGCTGATCGCGTCAGCAAGCACTCAATGATCCATGAAGATATGAAACTGTTCTTTGAAGGGTTTTCTCAAAACGCTCATCCAATGGTGATCCTTTCATCCATGATATCGTCTCTTTCAGCTTATTATGCTGAGGCCTCCGGAAAGGCATCAATAGAGAATATTGGGATAAATTCCGCACGTTTGATTGCGAAAATCAGCACCATTGCCGCATTTTCCTACAAAAAAAGTGTAGGACAGCCTTTTGTCTATCCAAGAGATGAACTGTCCTACTGTGAAAACTTTTTGAACATGATGTTCTCGGTTCCTGCTGAGTCTTATGATATCGATCCGGAAGTAGTCAGATCTCTGGAAGTTATGCTGATTTTACATTCAGATCATGAACAGAATTGCAGTGCCTCAACAGTGAGGGTAGTCGGCAGTAGCATGGCAAATGTTTACGCCTCTGTTGCTTCAGGAATACTTGCATTGTGGGGTCCTCTACATGGAGGCGCTAATCAGCAAGCTGTGCAAATGCTCCAGCAAATCTATGAAGATGGTGGAAATATCTCAAAATACGTTGAGATGGCCAAAAATAAGAAATCAAAATTCCGTTTGATGGGTTTTGGTCACCGTGTTTATAAAAATTTTGATCCCCGTGCAATAATAATAAAAAAAGTATGTGACAGGCTACTCAACAAATTAGGAGTAAACGACCCCTTGCTTGAGATCGCACTGAAATTGGAAAAAGCAGCGCTTGAGGATGATTTTTTTATTGAGAAGAAACTGTATCCCACTTTGGATTTTTACACCGGCATAATGTACCGTGCAATTGGAATTCCGCTTAACATGTTTACAGTTATGTTTGCTCTGGGACGTGTGCCCGGATGGATCGCGCAGTGGAAAGAAATGCATGGAGATGCGAAGCAGAAAATTGCACGACCACGCCAGTTGTATACAGGTCCAAATAAGCGAAAATATCTGCTCATCTCTGAGAGAAATTAACTAACGAAAGTTAAGAGTTCTTTCATATTTATGCTAAAGAACACTACTTGCATGTTAATTACACATAAATCATCACACATCAAAAACTGAAATATATTTTTATAAAATCTCATTAAAAGGCAAAAATGGGCTCAGTAATGTCACAGGACGAAGTAGATGCTTTGTTGAAAGGTGTTGAAAGCGATCAGGTTGTGAGCGAAGGAGAAGAGGATGAGGAATATGATCCGGATGATGTCGTATCATTTGACCTGACTGCCCAGGACCGGATCATTCGGGGGAGAATGCCTACTCTCGAAATAATCCATGATCGATTCGTTCGCCTTTTCCGCTTAACTTTATCAAATACTCTGCGCAGAGTTGTGGATATTAATGTACGTTCCACAGAACTGATTAAATTTGGTGAGTTTATCAAAACAATGTCTGTGCCCACCTCGATGAATCTATTCCGTATGACGCCGCTTCGTGGTAACTCGATGATTGTTTTTGAAACCAAATTGGTTTTCTCTCTGGTGGAAATGTTTTTTGGAGCCGGTGTTGAAACAGAGGCCAAAACTGAAGGGCGTGATTTTACTGAAATTGAATCACGTATGATCAAGCGTGTAATCATCAGTGCACTGGAAGACCTGCAAACATCATGGAGACCTGTTTTCCCTGTACAAATCAATTATTCACGTACTGAAATAAACCCACAATTTGTATCAATTGTTCCACAAAGTGAAATTGTTATTGTAGTAACGTTTGATATTGAAATCGGGCGGACACCAATGGCAATCACTATATGTGTTCCTTACTCAATGATTGAGCCTATACGCACCAGACTTAACGCAGGTTTCCAAAGTGAGCAGGATGAAAAAGATAACACATGGAGCAATCGATTCAAACAAAATTTACAAAATGTTGATATTGAATTAATTGCAAAACTGGGGGAAATGAATATTTCTGTACGAGACTTTTTGAATTTACAAAAGGATGATGTTTTATACCTGGAACATGAAACAAAGGATCCGATTTCTGTAGAGGTAAATGGTGTTAAGAAATTTACCGGATTCCAGGGTTCTTATAAAGGACACAAAGCAATAAATATTGAAGAATTAATCTATGAACCTCCTGTGACTGACGAAATGCTTACATAACTATGCTGTTTTGCCCTCAAGACGATGTACATTTACGTCTTCCGTAACTGATTTCATTGCCCTGACAATAAGCTTCAACGGATCTAAACTTACCTCGTTTATTTTCAGTATTATTTGTTCTTCCTCTTCATATCCCCTCAATCCTGACACCTGTACGATACAATCAAGTTCCAGCAATTCAATTTCAGTATTGTTGTTTGAAAGTTGTTTCCTGACTTTTGCTTCAAATAATTCTTGCTTATTCTGCTGTAAATATCTGAACTTCCAGTATTGAAGTATTATCTTCTCTGCCCGGTTGTATTTTCTTTGCCTGAGAGTTATTCCCTCTGACCAGCGCATCATGTCTTCAGAAGTAAAAACAGGCTCCTCTTTTTTGATTAACTTTTTCAACTGCTGCTGGGTGATTAAGTCCACAAATCTCCTGATAGGCGAGGTCACATGCATGTAAGCATCGCAGCCCAATCCCGCATGTGTGCCCGCAACAGTTGTCAGTCTTGCCGGCTCAACCCGGATATTTTCAGGCAATTGCTGATTTTCATCCTCCAGTTCTTTTACTATCCTATATGAGGACTGGGTACGATATATTCCCGGCATCTCTACTTCATCAAAAAGACGACCTGTTTCACGATTCACCGCAATGGCTAGTTCCTCAATAATACGGTTAGAGGCACTGTTTCGATTCAGCGGGATGATTCGGATCTGATCAGGATTGCTTATATCATATTCAAATTCTTTTCTGGCTAAATTAAGTGCGCCGTTTTCAATTCTTTTTTCATGTGCAAGCAGACAAAATTTGTACAGTAATCCCCAATACTCATAATCTTCTTCGATCAATTTTTCCGCCTGTTCATAACTCAAATTTTCCCTTACTCTGATTATTTGTGGTACAACATCAATTAATTGCCAATTCCCATTTTCGGATATTGACAGATTAAAACTCAGTACAATTCTGTCTTCACCAGCCTTCAATGAAAAAGTGTCACTTGAAAGCTGCTCCGGAAACATCGGAACAGATTCTTCAATTGTGTAAACAGAAGAAATTCGCTCTTCAGCCTGCTTGAAAAGCGGACCATTCGGACGGACGATTGTGCTCAAATCAGTGATATGTACTGCAATAACCAGCTTTTCTTCACTCCATTCCAATACAGAAAACGCATCATCATAATCCCGGGTTTTTTCGGCATCAATAGTAAAGGTTGGTATGTCTGCAGAGAATCTTTCAAGCTTTTCAAGCGGCAGGTTCCGGACACGTTCAACCTCCGCCAAAATTTCTTCCGGAAACTGTTTGCGGATATCAGCCCGAAGCAGTGTAAGTCGTGACGGTGACACCGGAGAGCCGGCTTTTGCCAGCCAGTTTTTTAGTGATTTTTCTTCATTGTAGCCAAGTGTCGTTCCCCAGTCTAAAAGTGAAGACATTTCTTTCCAGTGAGGAGATTCAGAGGCCTTTATCAAAATATTCAGCAACTGATCCAGCCACAATTGCTGTTCCTCTGATATTACAGAATCTGAATTCCATTCTCCGCGTTCAAGCTGATTAATCCATTGCTGAATATTATTCGCCCTTTGCTGACGTTCCTTTTGCCTTGCTAACTGTATTCTAAGTGCTTCTAATTCATCCTCTGTTCTGGGAGTGTAAGTTAAATTGCGATTATGCTTGAACCAGAAAGAATCCTCTCTGAGAGCCATGAACATGCCAAGCTTGCAGACTGAATCAGTTGGATCATCGAGAAAATCCACAGCAATCTCATCTAAAGTGTATTCTCTCACCTCATTCAGCAGTGAATGCATGGTTTCCAGCTCAAGCTTCTCACTGAACTGTGCTGCAATTATAAGATGCTGATCCAATAATTCGTGTGCCTGATTTGCATTATAAGCCAGCTTTTCTCCACGCCAGTTTAATGCAATACGATTTGCAGGCAAATACTGATTTTTTCCTTTTTGCGGCACAACAATCAATTTGTTCTTATGTATTGCTTCAACCCATCCGTATTCCAGGCGGCTATCCCGGTAATACGCACAAAAGTAATTTAACAACGATTCCAGCATTCTGTAATTAGTTTAGTTGATAAATAGTTCGTTCCAGATTTTTTTCTTAGTTTATTACGCATGAAAAAATATCTCCATGCAAGATCAAAGATCAGCAGTCTTTAGGATTTTTTACCTTTGTCGATATTTGAATTATTGTGTTATATTGTTTCCCAAAAACAAAATCACCAAAAGGAAAAGCTGATGATTATTGGAGTAGTAAAAGAAATACATCACGGCGAGCGCAGAGTTGCCATGGCGCCTTCAGTTGTAAAACAATGCATGAAAAATGGACATTCTGTGCTTGTTGAACAGGGTGCAGGAGTAATTGCTAATTTTACTGATGAACAGTATCAGGATTCAGGTGCTGAGCTGGCAAGTGATGCTCATGATGTTTGGCAACAGGCTGAAGTAGTGCTCAAGATCAGACCACCTGAGGAAAATCCTGAAACAGGAAAACATGAGGCAGATTTACTGCGTAAAGATGCATGTTTGATTTGTCTGCTGAATCCTGGACGGGACCCTGAATTATTGAAACGTCTTGCAAAAACCGGTGGGACTGCGATTGCGGTGGATGCTATTCCAAGAATTTCACGTGCGCAGTCGATGGATGTACTTAGTTCCATGGCGAATATTTCCGGTTATCGAGCTGTAACTGAAGCAGCACATAATTTTGGACGTCTCTTTACAGGTCAAATTACCGCGGCAGGAAAAATCCCACCAGCTAAAGTACTGGTAATTGGTGCCGGAGTAGCAGGACTTTCTGCAGTGGGTTGTGCCCAGAGCCTGGGTGCAATAGTGCGAGCATTTGACACACGATCTTCTGTACGTGAAGAGGTACTTAGCATGGGGGCTGAATATCTGGAAATTGATTTCAAAGAAGATGGCAGCGGCAGCGGCGGCTATGGCAAAACAATGAGCAAGGAATTCATTGAAGCAGAAATGAATTTGTTAGCAGAACAGGCAAAAGAAGTAAATATCATCATTACAACGGCTGCTATTCCCGGCAAGAAGTCGCCTGTATTGATTACAAAAGAAATGGTTGAGAGCATGATTCCCGGTTCAGTTATAGTTGATTTAGCTGCAGAAGGAGGTGGAAATTGTGAAATGACAATTCCGGGAGAATTTCGTGTTTACAAAAAAGTAACCATTATAGGTTTTACAGACCTACCCAGTCGTCTGCCCACTCAGGCAAGTCAGCTTTACAGCAATAACACAGCAAAGCTGATACAGCATCTTAGCAAAGATGGGAAACTGGAGCTGGATTTGAAAGATGAAATCACCGGCGCAATTACTGTTGTAAATAACTGTGAAGTTATCTGGGAACCTGAAAAACAGGAAGCCTCAAAGCAGCAGCAACCTGCGCAGCCTGTTAAGCAGGAAACTGTTCCTGAAAAAGTAACTGCCGAAACGCAGTCTGAAAAAAGAAAAAACAATACCTGGCTCAGATATCTGATGCTGGCAGTGATTGTTGCACTGGGTGGATTAATCGGATTCGGAGGTTCCTCTGAGTTTATTTCTCATGTGACTGTTTTTGTACTTTCCTGTTTTGTTGGCTTTATGGTGATCTGGAATGTAACCCCATCATTGCATACACCTTTGATGAGTGTAACCAACGCGATTAGTGGAATTATAGTCATCGGCGGTATGATTCACTTGTCTGAAGAACAAATACTTTTGCCGGCGATTGCTGTTTTAATTGCAACAATCAATATAGTAGGAGGATTTCTGGTAACTCATCGAATGCTGGAGATGTTCCGGAAATAATATGGTTCTGTATCAAATCAGCTTAATCTATACAGTTTTTAACTAATTTTATAAACCATTTTAAAGAAAAATGCCTGAAGGACTCATTACTGTAGCTTACATTGCGGCAGGTGTACTTTTTATCCTAAGTTTGAAAGGACTCTCTCATCAGGAAACTGCCCGCAGAGGAAACCTGTACGGCATACTGGGGATGGTAATTGCTGTTGCCGCAACATTGTTTGTGGGAAATTCAAGCAGCCTGGGCACATTATTAATTGTGATGCTTGCAGGCAGTGTAATCGGATTGTTAGTCGCACGTCGGGTGGCCATGACCGAAATGCCTGAACTTGTAGCAATTCTTCACAGTTTTGTAGGAGCAGCAGCTGTACTGGTTGGCATTGTCAGTCATCTGGAACAAGGGGCGATAACCGGTACTGAACTTGTAATTCATCAAATCGAAATAGCGGTCGGAGTATTTATTGGCGCCTACACATTTACCGGTTCCGTAATAGCTTTTCTGAAATTGCGCGGAAGTATCAGTGGGAAACCCTTGACATTGCCTTTGCGACACCAGTTTAACCTGCTGATTGTATTAATCAGTATAATTTGCGGAGTTTGGTTTGTTACCGGGAATCAGCAAGAACAACTTACAGCCATTCTTGCCATCACATTTATAGCAGGAATTTTAGGAATCCACATGATTATGGCGATCGGCGGCGCGGATATGCCTGTTGTGGTTTCAATGCTGAACAGCTATTCCGGATGGGCCTCGGCAGCAGCCGGATTTATGCTTTCAAATAATTTGCTGATCATTACAGGAGCGCTTGTTGGAAGCAGTGGGGCTATTCTTAGTTACATCATGTGCAGGGGCATGAATCGTTCTTTCTTCAGCGTGATAGCCGGAGGATTTGGTGTGGAAGAAGGGACAATTGCTGTTGTGGCAAAAGATGAAGATGGAAAAGAAACAAAATCCACTTCAAATGAAGAAACCGCAGAAATGCTTCGTAATTCCAAACAGGTAATTGTTGTTCCTGGATATGGCATGGCTGTGGCGCAGGCTCAATACATTGTGCATGATATCACTGAAAAACTGCGAAAACGAAACGTTGATGTGAAATTCGCAATCCACCCTGTAGCAGGACGCTTGCCAGGTCACATGAATGTTTTGCTTGCTGAAGCAAATTTGCCTTATGACATCGTTTTCGAAATGGACGAAATCAATGCTGAATTCAAAGATGCTGATATTGTTTTGGTAATTGGAGCAAATGATATTGTGAATCCGGGGGCAATTGATGACACGACCAGTCCGATTTACGGCATGCCTGTACTGGAAGTATGGGATGCCAAAACTGTAGTTGCGCTCAAACGAAGTATGGCAACAGGTTATTCAGGAGTAGGCAATCCTCTTTATTACAGAGAAAACACTTGGATGCTGTTCGGTGATGCCAAAGAAAGCCTGAATAAGGTTGCCGCGCTGCTCAACTGATCTTTTCTGCAGTCACTCAATCAAAACGGAACTGATCCAGATCCTGAAGACGTAGTATGTTTCCAGAACGCTCGCCAGTGTGTTCACCCTCATTCCAGACAATTCGACCGTTAACCATTACATGCAGGATGCCTTTTGCTGGATTAATTGGGTTATCAAAAGTTGCAGTGTCAGCAATACTGTCCGGATCAAAAATCACTAGATCGGCATAATTTCCGGATTTAAGCACACCACGATCTTTGAGTCCAAAACATGCGGAAGGCAGGGATGTCATTTTTCTAACTGCTTCCTCCAAACTGAACAATTTAACATCACGCACATAATGTCCAAGTACTCGCGGGAATGTGCCCCAGAGCCGCGGATGCGGATGTTTGTCTGAAGGTAAACCGTCTGAACCGATCATTGTTTGTGGAAAAGACAGAATTCTGCGTACATCATCTTCGTCCATCATGAAGAAAACACCACCACCGGGTATCAGTGATAACACAGCTTCCTGCTGATTTACACCAAGTTCCTGTGCAATTTCAGAAAGTTCCCTTCCTGCGGCTTCCGGCATAGGTTCTGACCATGTTATTAAAACTCTGTTTGCATTATATAAATCATGCGCATCAAGAACAGTAGAACTTGCTGTGTAAGGATAAGCATCAAGCCCTACAGACTGAGCTTTTCTTGCTTGTTCAATTAAGGCAAGAGTTTCAGTGGAACGCCCAAAATTTGATTCACCGCCGCATTTATGATGTGAAATCACTACCGGAATCTCTGCTTCAGCCCCAATAGTAAAAGTTTCCCGCAATGATTCAGTAATTTCATCTCCCTCATTGCGCATGTGGGTTGTATGAATTGCTCCATGCTGATTAAGTACATTAGCAAGTTCCACTATTTCAGAAGTGAGTGCTGCTTTTGCCGGTTGATAAAAAAGACCTGTACTCATCCCGCATGCTCCTGATTCAAGGGAATCCTCAAGCATGTTCCGCATCTTTGACAGCTCCTTTGCTGTCGCAGGCCGATCATAAGCATCCATTGTTGCAGCACGTAGTGTGGTGTGCCCCACTTGACAGACTGCATTCAGGGAAGGCGGTTCATTGTCTAATGCCTGAAAATAATCATCGAAATTTGAGTAAAATTGATCCTGATGCTCTCCCAATAAATCCAATGGCGGAGGCGGACGATGATCAATCCGCAAAGGAGCAAGACTGCAACCACAGTTCCCTGCAACAACAGTAGTGACACCCTGACTGACCTTACAGCTCATGCGCGGGTCAGAAAGCAAA
Organism: SAR324 cluster bacterium REDSEA-S27_B3; assembly: GCA_001627865.1. Classification (GTDB taxonomy): domain Bacteria; phylum SAR324; class SAR324; order SAR324; family NAC60-12; genus Arctic96AD-7. Next base: position 1,942 of record LUQO01000010.1, on the reverse strand, counting down.
ACACGATCATCGTGGGTATGTGTATCAACAAATCCGGGACAAACTGCTAATCCTCCGGCATCAATTTCACGGCTCGCCGAAAGCCTGCTTAAATAACCCACTGCTTGTATACGGTCATCCAATACCGCTACATCTCCATTTTCAGAAGGTGCGCCTGTGCCGTCGATTATACGTGCGTTGCGTATTATCAGGTCAGCTTTTTTGTTTTCAAACATATTTTGTAGTGGAAATAAAATGTTTTAACATTGATTACACAAATTCAATTTCACATTAATTTTGTATATGAATTCAATTCATTGATTATATGAGGTTAGGCTGTAACCACTATTCTTCATGAAATGGATTCGGGCACCTATCCCCTGGGGAAAGGGCCTAGGTAAGGGGGGAAAATGTTTGCCGCGGATAGCACGGATGCCTACGGATAAAAAGATTGGCGCATCCATGTGATTCCGTGAAAATCCGTGGCTGCCTTTATGATCCGCGTAATCCATGGCTGCTGCTGTTGGGCTACGGCAATGCCCCCTCACACCGCACCTTCGACTTCGCTCAGGCATCGAGGTCCCCCCTCTCCCTTGGGGAGAGGGCTGGGATGAGGGCAGCGGTAACCCTCTCCCATGGGGAGAAGGTTATAGAAAGAGAAGTTAAGAAGTCTCCCTCTCCCTTGGGGAGAGGGCCGGGGTGAGGGTTTGATCCGCGCATTCCGAGGCCCCTTTGGTCACACCAGCTTCTGCCTACCGATGGGCAGCCTGCGGAGGCGCACTCCGGTGGCGGCGAAGATAGCGTTGGTGATCGCCGGGACGATGGGCGAGGTGCCCGGCTCCCCGGTTCCGGTGGGGGCCGCGTCGTTCTGGACGATGCTCACGTTGATCTCCGGGGTGTCTCTCATACGGGCGATGCGGTAGTCGTCAAAGTTGCTTTGGACAACACGCCCGTCCTCCAGCGTTATCTGCTCAAAGAGCGCGGCGGACATCCCCATGATGATGCTCCCTTCCATCTGCGCTTTCACACTGTCAGGGTTGACCGCCAGCCCACAGTCCACCACGCAGTCCACGCGCTCCACCTTCAGCTTCCCACGCTTGGAGACTGAGACCTCGGCCACTTCGGCGACCACTGTAATCGCTCCCATTATGGGGCCGAACCAGTCGTTGATGGCGATGCCACGGGAGTGTCCATCCGGAAGCGGAGTTCCCCAGCCCGCCTGATTTGCAACTTGTTCCAATACAGCCTTGTGCCTCGGACTTTCTGTTATCAATCTGAGGCGGTACTCCAGCGGATCCTGTCCTGCCAGGTCAGCCAGTTCGTCCATCACGCTTTCGGTGTAGAACACATTCAGGCTGGTCGGCGGTGCTCGCCATGGCCCAATTGGAACACCAAGCTCCACCCCGGTGTGGTCCGTTTCCACCCCTTCAATCTTATAGAAGTGATCGGGGAACAATCCGTAATCATGCACCCCCCCGGCTACTGCCAGCGGGTCAAAGTCAAACCAGCCCAGCGGAGGAAGAAACTGGGCAAAGATATTGGGCTGGGCGATCTGGCTCTCCCACTGGACGGGCATGCCGTCCTCGCCGAGTCCGACTTGATAGCGGCTCATGCTGGCGGGGCGGTAGAAGCCGTGCTGCGTGTCCTCTTCCCGGCTCCAGATCACCTGCACGGGTTTTTGCAGCGCCTTGGAAACCGTCACCGCCTGCGTCACATAATCCGGCAGGCCGCGACGCCCGAAGCCACCGCCGAGCAGCGTGGTGTGGATCCGGATTTGTTCTTCGGAGAATCCCGTCACCTCCAGCGCGGCCTTCATGCTGTCCTCCTGAGTCTGGGTGGGCGCCCAGACCTCGCAGGAGTCGGCGGTGATGTGCGCGGTGCAGTTCATCGGCTCCATGGTGGCGTGGTGCAGGTATGGCATCTCGTACTCCACGTCCAGCACCTTCTCGGCAGCAAGCTCCGC
>LUQO01000001.1 GCA_001627865.1 SAR324 cluster bacterium REDSEA-S27_B3 | reverse complement strand
AAAGTTGAAGACCCATGCCAGGAAATATTGCTCAAGCGGGTTATGGGTGATGAAAATCTGAATTGTATTGATCCCCATGCCGCAAATCCATCCAGCAACGGACTGGGAGATGTTGGGAACATTCTTCAACAAAAGATGCAATCTGAACTCAAGGAAATATGATTTCCTAAAGTTGGCAGGCGCACGCCTGTCGACTTTGCTTTTGCATTTGACGCTGTTTCTCTGTGTTTTTCCTGCAAAGGCGGAATCAGCACAGCGAAATGGATTTTCCATCATTGATACGCTGGTACCTCTGGAGGAAATCCTCAGTGGCGGTCCGCCGCGTGACGGGATACCTTCTATAGATTCACCAAAATTTGTATCAGCATCAGAAGCAGATTGGCTTTTGCCAAACAGTCAAATCCTAGGCTTGGAAGTCGAGTCTGATTTCCGAGCTTATCCGCTTGCGATTCTAAACTGGCACGAAATCGTGAATGATACTGTAGGTGATGTTCCCGTCTCCATCACATATTGTCCGCTCTGCGGCACAGGGATGGCCTTTCGGCGGGATTTCAACGGTAAACAAACAACATTCGGTGTCTCAGGTTTGCTCTACAACAGCGATCTGCTGCTCTATGACCGTGAGAGTGCGTCCCTTTGGTCTCAAATAATGGGGCAGGCAATCAGCGGACCGCGTAAAGGTGAACGACTTGTTGCTGTGCCGGTTGAGCATACAACCTGGGAAGAATGGAAAAATAAGAATCCAAACACAAAAGTTCTCTCACTTGATACCGGTTACCGCAGAGATTATAGTCGTTCGCCTTATGGAGACTATGATGTAAACGGAGACATTTATTTCCCATTATCATTTCGCAGCAGTCAATATCATCCAAAAGAGCGGGTGATCCGCATAGAAATAGATGGTCAGTTCAAAGCCTATCCTTTTACGGAATTATCCAGAATAAATTCTCCTCTTTAAGATACTGTGGCAGGTAAAAAGCTGTTTCTCGAATTTAAGCTCGAGTCCCGCAATGGAATCGTACGTAATTCAAACGGCAAAGTGCTGCCGAGCCTCAACGCCTTCTGGTTTGCGTGGTACGCTTTTCATCCCCAAACTCTAATATTCCGCGCCGGTGATTAGGCATTGCCTTGTCCGGAGATGTTCCGTAAAATGCATTCGAGTTGTTAACTAATCCTGTTGCTGAAAAATTGCTATGAATCCTGTTGTTTTGAAATCTGTTAAACAAGCTGTATTTGATGCCTACGGAACGCTATTTGATGTTCATTCTGCTGCTTCCCGTCATCAAGCGAGGCTGGGTGAAAAAGCTCCGGAAGTCTCTGCTTTATGGCGCACAAAACAGCTGGAATACACCTGGCTGCGCAGCCTGATGCAGCGCTATGTGGATTTCTGGCAGGTGACTCAAGACGCTCTTGATTATGCCTTGGATTCACACCAGATTGAAGACAGCAGTTTACGGAAAGACCTGCTGAACGCCTATCATGAATTAGCCTGCTATCCGGAAGTTCCGGAATCTCTGCGTGAATTAAAGCAGCGAGGTATAGGTACTGCAATTCTCTCCAATGGATCTCCGGAAATGCTTGAAGCAGGAGTAGGCAATAGTCATTTGCAAGGAAATTTGGATGCGATTATTTCAGTGGACGTGATTGGTATTTTCAAACCATCGCCGCAGGTTTATCAATTGGCCACCAATCATCTTGCATGTAATCCGGAAGAAATCCTGTTCTTTTCCTCAAATGCCTGGGATGTTTCCGGAGCGGCTACTTATGGTTTTCAGGCTGTGTGGGTCAATCGTTTTGCGCAAGCTCCGGAACGTCTGCCCGGTACACCGGTTTTGGAAATCAAAACTCTTGATGCTGTCCTCGAATACTTGCCTTTTTGAAGAAGTAAAATTTTTTACTTTATTACCCACGATTAAACAAACTATTTGACTGACAAAAATACATCTTGACATTTTCGGCTGCTTAAATTAATTATAAACAAATTCAAAAGATAAAATTATTATTTTCTGGTTTTGAGTTAAACTTTAGAATTGAATTCATTGAATGCTGATAAAGCTGAAAAAACCGGAAGGCACAAACTGTGTATTATGAAAGTAAAACTATCAGTTTCATTACCACATTTTTTTCAAGCAAATCAAAAATAATTAAGGATTGCTAATAAGTTTTTCAGATATCAGACCAGGAATAGTCGGAATTGTCACTTCACTAGCAGCTTCGGTCTGTTGTGTTATTCCAATGTTGCTGGCAATAATGGGTTTAGTCACAGGAAGTTTTATGCTGTTTACGATGCAGTTCCGTATGATTTTGTATCCTATCGGAGGACTGGGTCTTATTGCGGCATATTGGATGTTTTTTCGACTTAGAAAGGACTGTGCCGCGAAAGATTGTCCAATGAAGTACAAACGTTTAAATATCGCAGCACTTGTTTCTTCTACTTTACTGATGGCTATTGTGACTTATGTGGATTTTTTTCTTGTTTCAATGTAATGGATGAAAAATGCGAAATACTGTATTAATGCTTGGAGTAATTGTGCTTTTGTTTACGACTCCGGTTTTGTCTCAAGAGCCAACTCCTCATTATAAAAAAGCAATACTGGCGCTAACCGGACTGACCTGAGGCGGTTGAGTGGCGATTGTAAAATCGACCCTTTCAGGTCTGAAAGGCGTAATCTCTTCAAATATTACTTTAAAAGAATCAGTCGTTGTCTATGATGAAGACTACATAAGTCCGGATCAAATAGTTCAAGCAATCAGAGACGAGGCTTTTGGTGCTGAATTAATTGATGTGCGGACCGCCAAACATGATACTATCCCCAAGTCGTGCTGGTTTTTTGGTCTGTTTTGCTGAACGCAGAATTTGACAGTCCGGCAAATAATACAAACTCCACACTAAGCTAACTTCCTGTTCATTCGGTTCAGTCAAATGCTCCGGTGAAGCAATCCTGTCTGTTTCTGAAAACTGATAAGAATTTCCCCCCAACACTATATATAACCGCCTGTGACTGGTTAAAGCCCAAAAGTATAGTTGTTACTGTACTACAAAAAGACTTTTTGTTCGTGTAGATGGATTGATGCTTTTCCCTCCTAGAAAAAAAGGATAGCTTGGAACTTGCCGATTTCACCTTCAACATGGAAGTTGCTAATCTTATTGTTACGATGGAAAATATAATTGTTCCCGGGTGATATGATACACCTTAGCATGGTTAATTTATAAATTAATACATTGTCTTGTAAGAATTAGATAGGTTGTCCGACGCTAGACAGAGAACCCATTCATTCCATGGAGATTGTTGTTTATTTAACATCAATAAGGAATGATAAAGAAGGGTGTGCTGTTATTCACATCTATCAGTGAATACGAGCAGGTGGTGAGGAACATTGCTACTATTACCCACATAAAAATATGGTGAATTTTTCCTTGGTAAAAAGGGAACATGAAACGACTTTGTATTGCTCTGGTTCTTGGTCTCATTAGCAATGAGAACGTGGAAGGAGGAACTAAGGATATTCTGGATGTAAGTATGGACTCCTTTTCTTTTGAAAAGCTTAAACTGGAAGTTACGAAGAGTTTGTAATGGGACTTCAGGTGATGATTACTGAATGGATCAGCCGACTTGCTGACTTGCTGCCTGTGGGTTATGCCTTTGGAGCGGGAATGGTTTCATCGGTTAACCCTTGTGGCTTTGCCATGCTGCCGGCCTACCTTTCACTTTACATGGGCGCCGAGGACAGTGAGTTCTATCGGTGGTCCAGAATTCGCCGTGCGTGGAAAGCTTTATGGGTTGCCCTGATCGTCGCTTCCGGGTTCACTGTATTGTTTGCTGTCATGGGCGGTCTGCTTTCTGCCGGAGGGACAATGCTGGTTGTGGCCATGCCCTGGATTGCCCTGTGGATTGGCATCGGGCTGGTCGGCTTGGGACTATGGATGTTGTGGGGACATCATCTCTCGGCAGCATGGGCTCAAAAGTTGGCCAATCGTATTGGAGATCCCAGAGAGGTGAGTGTACGTGGGTTTTTCATGTTTGGCATGGCTTTCGGAGCAGCATCCCTGAGCTGCACCCTGCCGGTTTTTCTGGTTGTCACCGGCAGCGCTATGGTGGCAGGAACTTTCTTTTCCGGCATCACACAGTTTCTCAGCTATGCCATGGGAATGGGTGCAGTTTTGCTGGTTTTAACCATGGGGATCGCCTTATTCAAAGAAGGCTTCATTGTTGGAAATCTACGCAAATTCATGCCTCACATCCAGAAAGTTTCTGCGTTTTTTTTGATACTGGCCGGGAGCTATATCATGTACTACTGGATGAGCAGCGGAATGCTGCTGAGTTAAAAAACGGCTCCGATTTAATAATGACTAAAAACTCTATTCCTCAACCAGTCGGAATTGAAAACCTCACTTCAATTCTCTCCTGCCCGCATTGTGGAAGTACCTCAGAGGAAATTGTTCCTCCGGATATGTGAATCCGTATGCACCGTTGCAAGTTCTGCAACAAGGATATTTTGGCCAAACCAGGTGACTGCTGTGTGTTTTGTTCCTATGGTACGATAAAATGTTCCGGGGAACAGAACAGCTCTTCAATTTGAATAGTTCACTCTTCTGAAACCTGGTTGCTTCTCCGGTCTCAAATACTCTATATTTCGAAAATATCCCCCCACTGTTCTGTGAGAGTACAAAGACCATAATTCTACTGTTATCCATATCCCATATTTAATACTGCTGCTTGAATTGTCCTCATCATTGTTGCCGGTATAAACTCTTTGATAATCTTGTTGTTGGCCGCATTTGTTTTTGGAACCTTCTCACTGACCCTCTCTTCCGTTTGTGTTGTGCTGATAAACGATAATGTTCATGGAGGAAATTTTGTGGTGATCTCAAGCGGTTTACTGCTGGTTTATTCAGTAGGCGCGGTTCTGGGACCCTTTGTTGTTTCAGTCTGCGCCTAAACCTCTGGAACTGGACCCAAGAGCTGGTACAAAGCAAGAACAATAATCATCTCAAACGTTTACAGGCAATGTAGGCAAACTAGTAGCAGGGTTTTACTATTTGAATAATAACAATGGTATTGCCGGGGCCAATCTGGAGATGTTTGCAGGAACCCAGGCCGAAGCCATTTGGAGCGGCATTTACTAACGGCTTTACAACTGTTGTAACCGTATCGATCAAAAACTGTTTGTGAACGACATTCAACAGCTCATCTAATCACGCTTTTCCTGGACAGGCGTAAATAAAGAGGGTATACTGCTTTTCCTTTTAGTCCAGTGCATGACTGCCCCGACCAAAAATCCAAACACTCCAAAGCCTGTAACCAACGGCACTACCGTGCCATCAAACGCCCTGCCTATCACTATTCCGGCGGGAATTGAAATCAGCATCGACAAGAAACCGATCACAGATGCACCCACCCCTGCAATGTGTCCCAGTGGCTGCATAGCCAGTGCGTTGAGATTGCCGAACACCAGGCCAAGGCAAAAGAAGGCCGGAATCAGGAAAACCATAAATCCCCACAATGGAGGTTTTGGCAGGATGGTTTGCAACAGGACTGTAAAGCCGAGCGAAAGGACGGTCAATACACAGATGCTCCAGAACGCAAGAGAGTACATGCCGAAGGTCAATACAAGGCGGGAGTTTAGCAGAGATGCGGTGCCGATTGAAAGGGCCACAATGGCAAAATATGCCGGAAACAATTCGACTTGGCCGTAGACTCCAACGAAGACCTGCTGGGCTGTACTCAGGTAAGCTATGAATGGACTGAACACCAGCCCAATACAAATCGTATAGCACAACGCAGTACGAGTCCGCATTATTTCAACCAGTGCTGCCATTGGATGCCGGAAGGACAACGGAACACGCTTTTCCGCAGGCAGTGTTTCCCGAAGCCTGAGGGCGAACCATAAAAGGGCTGTAGATGCACTAAGCAGAAACATCACAAAGATCGCCCGCCAGCCGGACAGCCACAAGATTCCTTGGCCAATAGCCGGGGCGATGGTTGGTACTAGTATGAAAACGGCCATCACGAAAGACAGCACACGGGCCATCGACCGTCCTTCGAACTTATCTCGTATAATGGCGTTCATTACGATACGTGGGGCTGCGATACCGAATCCCTGTAAAAACCGTCCGTTAAGCAGCATCGTCAAGGACTCAGAAAATATGCAGATCAGGCTGCCAAAGAGGTAGATCACGAGGCCAATGAAGATTGGCAGCTTGCGTCCCAGGCTGTCGGAAAGCGGGCCATACACAATCTGGCCGAGGGCAAAGCCCATAAACATAACCATGACCACAAGCTGGACGTCATTAGCATCGGTGACTCCGAGGTCTTGTCCGATTTTAGGAAATGCCGGCAGCATGGCATCAATCGACAATGCCACAAGTGATTGCAACAGTGCCGCAAGCAGTACAAATTCGGTAAGTCCTGTTTTTTCTTCAAGATGTTTCTTTGCAAATGTGCTAGCAGCATTAGTTTTGTTCAAAATCATTCTCCATGCTGTATCAATTCTGGGGTTCCTTCCATACCAGAGGATGCTGAATCAATTATGTGTTTGGACAGTAAATAATTAATGGAATGCTGATTTGAGTTAGTAATATAACTTAACTATGAAATTATATAAAGTTTACCATGTGATTCTTGCCGTAAACTGGCTGGCTGCACCCGCGAATCACTCAATGTCATCGGAATCGGTCGCAATGACCGGGTTGCGATTGTCCTGCCAAACGGACCTGAAATAGCAACGGCCTTTGTGGCGATCTCCACAGTTACAACCACGGCACCCCTCAATCCGGCATACAAGCAGGATGAATTCGAGTTTTATCTGGAAGATCTCCGGGCGAAAGCCCTGGTGGTTCAGGCAGGCAGCACCTCTCCTGTCGTCGAGGCCGCGAGGAAATTGGGCATTATAATCATTGAACTGATCACGGGAACTGACCGAGCAGCCGGAGATTTTGATCTCATAAGCAATTCCGGAAACAGAGCTGAGCATTCTGGTCCCAGCGAAGCCGACGACATTGCCCTGATTTTACATACGTCCGGAACCACGGTACGCCCCAAGATCGTGCCGCTGAGCCACAAGAACGTAACCGCATCTGACGACAACATTGCCAAATTACTTATGCTAACCCCTGAAGATCGGTGCCTTAACGTCATGCCGCTCTTCCACATTAACGGCCTGATCGACGCAGTGCTGTCATCGTTGGGTGCCGGAGCCTCTATCCACTGCACTCCCGGATTCAATGCGCTCAGGTTTTTCAACTGGATGAATGAAGCAAAACCCACCTGGTACACTGCAGTACCCTCAAAGCACCAGGCCGTTCTTTCCCGGGCGGACAAAAACCGAGACGTGATTGATTCAGTGCCGCTGCGCTTCATCCGGTCTTCGTCGTCGTCTCAGCCGTCCCAGGTATTCGCGGAGCTCTAAGCCACCTTCGGTGCTCCCGTCATCGAAGTCTACGGCATGACCGAGGCATCGTATCAAATGTCCTCCAATCCCCTGCCCCCTGCGGAGCGCAAGGCGGGCACGGTCGGCATTGCGGCGGGTCCGGAAGTGGCCATCATTGACGAGACCGGGAAATTGCTGCAAAAGGGGGAAATCGGGGAAATCGTCATACGTGGTGACAAAGTGACCAGCGGCTACGAAAACAACCCCAAAGCAAATGCGGAAAACTTCACCAACGACTGGTTTCGGACTGGAGACCAAGGTGTCATGGACGCGCAGGGCTATCTCTCCATCACTGGACGGCTGAAGACAATCCTCAATCGCGGCGGCGAAAAGATTTCTCTTCGTGAGGTGGATGAAGGGTCCGTAGTTTGATTACAGATGATTATCGGGTTACACTCTACTAAGGGATGCCGTGGGGTGAGTTGTATGATTTGCGCAGCGATCCGGACGAAACCAACAACCGCTGGGACGACACCGGATTTACCGGCATCAAAGTTGAACTCATTACGCCTCTGGTACACGAAATGATTGACACGATGGAGCGCAGTCCACGAGCAACCTACCTCGCCTGAGCTTTCAAAGCTTAAATGTGTTGTTAACTTGATGAAGCGGATTTTCCATTCACCCAGACTATTTTCGACCCTACTGGAAAATAGACATGACTTTTTTCTATGATACTAGAAATTAATCGCATGATAATCAAACATACAATAGAATCATGGGCTTAAGTTTCCTCTGCAGGGATCATTCGGCTTTCAAATCATTTATTATCGGTGGAAGAGAAAGCAGGTATTCTGCAATTGAGTCCAAATCTTCCTGCCGTAAATGCTGATAACCATGCTCAATGACTTCCAGCATTAAGCCCTGTGTATCATCTCCGTCAGGCTTGATTCCTGTTTCTAAAAAATAGCTGATATCAACCTTACTCCAGTCACCGATTCCGGTATTTATGTCCGGAGTAATATTTGGCGCCAGTTCACCTTCCGGACCTTCTTTTGATCCTGAAAAGTGCATATCCGTTTTGAGCGCCCCCAGAAGATTTCTTGGTGTGTGACATTCCCCGCAATGTGCCAGCGCCTGAGTAATATAATTCCCCCGGTTCCAGCTTTCAGATTTTTCAGGTTTTGATATGAAAGGCTGAGGCGACCAAACTACATTTTTCCAGACAATCATGGCGGCCTGCCTGCCGAAAGGCAGAATCAGGTCGTGAGGAAGATTTTTTTGACGAACAGCAGGAATTGAAGAAAGGTAGGCTTTGAGAGCCAGCAAATCTTCGTGAGTGATCCATTGGAAAGAAGTGTAAGGGAATACCGGAAAATAATGATTTCCTTCGGGACTCAGGCCTTTAGTCATGGCATGGATGAAATCATCATCGCTCCATTTTCCAATTCCGGTTTCCGGATCAGGCGTGATGTTGGTGCCGTAAAATGTGCCGAAAGGTGTTTTGATCGGCTTGCCTCCGGCAAGAAACGCACCGTCATTTTTTGTGTCCGTATGGCAGCTGCATCCACCGGAAGCATGGAAAATGTACTTGCCCGTGTCAATAAGGCTCTGCCCTGCGGCCTGATTAACAATGATCAAGAACAGGCAAAGCCAGAATCCTAAACGACATAAAGCAGGAATTAACTTATTTTTTACCGGAAGAGCTTGTGGCTGCCACCACACGATTTACTCCATGCTTTTCTTATATTTTTCAATTGATTCTTTGAGATTGTCAAATTCATCGCAACCAAAAAAACAAACATCATCCAGCACTTCCAAATGCTCTTCGGCTTTTTTGAGATTTTTTGTACGCAAATAAAGCTCACCTATGTATTCATTGGCTCCAAGATGACGTGGGTTCAGTTTCAGGGCCTTGTTGTAATACTTGAATGCCTCTTCCAATTTATCCAGTTTTCGGTGACAGAATCCCAGCAAATTATACACATCCGCATCATCCGGAGACGTTTTTGCTGCCTTCAACAGGTATTTGATAGCAAGCTGGTAATTGCTGTTTGAGACTTCCAGGTAGCCTCTTTGATAATCTGCATTCACCGGTTTTGGCGGGTCATCGTCATAATCGGAAGAAGACGGATCCGCAACGGCCAAGCCAAGACTGAAAAGGAATATTAGAAGTAATGAAAAAATAGACAAAGACAATTTCATGTGACCTCCTTTTATTACAGCGTCCAGCTAACAAAAATATGTCATCCCAGTAGCAGTTTGAGCGGAGTCGAAACATGCATCACGTAAGACTGTTCCCTTCGACTATGCTCAGGGAACACTTTTATTACATCTATTGTAGTTGGTTGAGCGGAGTCGAAACATCCATCACGTATGAATGTTCCCTTCGACTACGCTCATGGAACGCAATATTACATTATTGCTAAGATGTTGTATTAGTCTCTTTCCCGGAAATGTTTGTGGCAGCCACCACAAGTTTTAGCTGTTGTCCGGACTTGTTTGGCAAATGCTTCCATGTCTCCACTTTCCGCTACTTCAGCCAGTTTGGCGCTTTCACGCTCAAAGGCCTTTGCCGCGGATTCAAATTTTGACCAGTTTCCCCAGATTTCCTGTTTAGCCTTGGTTCTTCCTTCACCAGAACCTTTTGGAAACATTGACAGAGTCATTTTGCTGTTTTGCATCATGGAGCGTGCGTGATCTGCCACATGAGCTTGCATCGGAAGGCTGTTCTTCAAAATGCTAACAATTGCTCCCATGTGCCCGGCCGTTGATTTCATCACGTTTTGACGATACTTGATAATTCCATGCGAGTCTGCAAATGATGACTCACCATAAAAAATAACCAACAGCATTATTGATGCTGCTGTGATTATTATAGTATTTCTCATATTAGATTCCTCCTTATCTAAAGTTTTTCCTGCAAGTGCATTAATTTGCTGCTGTCTCCCAATGCTCAGTGTAAACATATAATTGAAAAGACTGCAAGTTTATAAATCATTTCTGTTCTAACAACATGTTTTCCTCAACAATCAAACCGTTTCTGCTGCTGACATGTTTCATTGAATCAGCAATAACAGATTTTCCGGTTTCTGACTGGTAAGATTCGGTAAAAGCATCTTCAGAATCAAACCAGAGTTCGGATACACCGTCATATAAAGAATCTTCGTTTTTTACCAGGTTGAAACAAATTTTCTTCAATCCCGGCAGCTGAGTCGCCAGTTTTGCATGCTCGTTCATCCACCAGATTTTGAAGTCATCTTTTGAAAGTTCTTCTTTGCGCTTTAGCAGAATCATTACTTTAAACATTTTGTATCCTTTGTGTTTTCAGCTAGTTGTCAGTTTATACTTTTTGTTGATGCTGGCAGCAACAGTTGATTGGTTGTTCGGTTATTTCCCAATTCTAGCCAGTGGACGACCACCATCTGCGACTGCCAACGCTACAACAATCTCATCCTCCCGAGGCGCATCGGGGAGGCTGATTTCGGTGGCATCCATGTGATCAAAACTCCAAATGCTGTTTTTGTTTGTTAAAGGCATTACCAGCACTGATCCAGGACCGCCGGTTTTTTTTGTGGAAGGAATTATATCGTCTCCCTTTTCAACTGCCTCTCTCACAGGTTTTCCAAAGCGGGGGTGCAAAATTGCTGCAGCATGTTCAATTTCTCCATCCAGTCCCACAATCGCTCCTTTGCCGTAGCTGATTATATCAGCAGGCTTTATCTGCAACGCTGCCACGCCTTTTCGTGCAAGCAGCCCGCCGATTTCTGCCCCTAAATCATAAAGAAGTTCCAGGTCCTCAACATATTGTCCTGCATACGGATTTTTTATTACCGCGGCGACAGTGGCTTTTCTGGCAGGAGGATCAATCATTTGGCCCATCTCATTATGAATTTCTTCAACCTGAATCACAATTCTGCGAATTTGAGGTTTCATATTACTCTTGTTGATTTTATTTTGTTAAAAATTGTTGCAGATGCTTCGACCATGATCGGGCACTTTAGAGGAATCTTGTCAGGTTTTCAAGTGCATTTGCATCGTGTGAATCTAATTTTCCATTTGCAGGAGTTTAATTGGTCGGCTAGAGTGAAACGTCCTTCATACATAATATGTAGCAGAATCTACTATTTTTTCTATTCATATCAAATATGTCATTTTATGGAAATTAAAGCAGGAAATTATCCGGTAGCGGTAATTGGTGCCGGAACAATGGGCAGAGGAATTGCTCAGGTTGCTGCTACAGCGGGACATCCTGTAATGCTATATGATGTTTCCAAAAAACATACACAGGCTGCAATAGAATTTATCGAGCAGCGTCTTCATAGCTCTGTAAAAATAGGAAAAATTACTGAACAGGCAAAAACACAGATTCTGAATAATATCAGCCCTGTTCATGACCTTGAAGAAATGTCTCAGGCAAAACTTGTAATTGAGGCGATTATCGAGAATCTGGCAATAAAACAGGATTTGTTCTGTCGGCTGGAGTCAACATTAGAGGCGGAGGCAATATTAGCTACAAACACTTCGTCCATAGATTTGAAAAAAATTTGTGATACTCTAAAACGTCCGGAACATTTTGCGGGTATGCACTTTTTTAATCCGGCTCCACTGATGGCTCTTGTGGAAATAATACGCGCGGACAAAACCGATCCAGGGATTGCCGATTTAGTTTTCTCTCTGGCAGAAAAATGGGGAAAAAGTCCGGTACATGTCCGCAGCAGTCCGGGATTTATTGTGAATCGGGCGGCACGGCCTTTTTATGGTGAGGCACTTGTAATTCTCAGGGAAGGGGGGACGGATGCTTCCACATGTGACGCGATTATGCGCGATTGCGGCGGTTTCAGAATGGGACCGTTTGAGCTGATGGATTTAATCGGGCTTGATGTGAATTATGAAGTAACCTGTCAAATATGGGAAAGCTTTGACCGTCATCCACGCTTTGATCCGTCTGTACTTCAAAAAGAGTTGGTTGATGCCGGACAACTTGGCAGAAAATCTGGAAAAGGGTTTTTTGACTACAAGTCGGACTCTGAAATACCGGTTCCACAAAATGCTGAAGAATGTTCTCCTCCGGAATCAATTACAATTGAAGGTGCCGAAAAACTTCCGGAATCCCTGTTAAAACTACTACAGGGAGGAACAATAGACATTAAAACCACTGACGGCAATGGAGCAATACGCTTGCCACAGGGCGGGGTTGTGGTGCTTTCAAACGGAAAAAGCTCTTTGGATCGTGCAGCAGAAATCGGGAGCTCTGTTATATCGCTGGATTTATGCCTTGATTTTGGGCAGTCGCCGCGAATTGTACTTGCGCCGGACTCAAAGTGTCCGGACAATACTCTGATGCAGGCAGTTGGGCTTTTTCAGACATGCAGCAAACAGCTTTCTGTGATCAAGGACATTCCCGGCATGGTACTCACGCGCATAGTTGCAATGCTGGTAAATGAGTCATCAATGCTGGTGCAGGAAAATGTGGCAGATGCTGCAGGTGTTAATCTGGCAATGAGAAAAGGGGTGAATTATCCTCTTGGTCCGCTGGAGTGGGCTGAGCTTTGGGGGTATAATGCTGTGGTGGAAACTTTGAAAAATTTGCGTCAGATATATGGAGATCGTTATCAGGTTTCGGACTGGCTTCGTGAAAAGGTAAAGCTAAGTTGAAGCTTCTTTATTGCATTTACCTTTTTATAATTCAGGTCGAAGTGAAACAAAGGCCATAAATGCAGTGGTGCTGTTGTAAAACCTTTCCTCACCTTGCTGGTTTCGACTCCGCTCAACCAGCAGATTTATGCTCCCTGAGAGGAGTCGAAGGGAGAGGGGCGGTGGGTGAGTGGAAGGCACTGAATCGATGTCTTAGTAAGCATTAAATGCTGGTTGAAATTAGAAATATCATTTTTTTGAACATTTAACTTCTAACAAATCAAAATGGCAGAAGCATTTTTATGTGACGGCATCCGCACTCCGGTGGGACGCTACGGCGGAGCATTGTCCGGTGTACGCACAGATGACTTGGCGGCCATCCCACTCAAAACATTGATGGAACGAAATCCCGGAGTGGATTGGGAAACTGTTGATGATGTGATTTTAGGCTGCGCGAATCAGGCCGGAGAGGATAACCGTAACGTAGCTCGCATGGCAACTTTACTTTCAGGATTGCCGATCTCTGTTCCTGGAGCAACAGTCAATCGTCTTTGCGGTTCCGGACTTGACGCGGTGGGAATTGCCGCAAGAGCAATCAAATCAGGAGATCAGCAGCTGTTGATCGCTGGTGGTGTTGAGAGCATGAGCCGCGCACCGTTTGTGATGGGGAAAGCCACTGCACCCTTTTCGCGTTCTGCGGAGATTTTTGACACAACCATCGGCTGGCGTTTTGTAAACAAGGTTCTGCAGAAACAATACGGAATTGATTCGATGCCTGAAACAGCTGAAAATCTGGCTGAAGAATTCAAGATATCACGGGAAGTCCAGGACGCCTTTGCACTGCGCTCTCAGCAAAAAACCGCGAAATCAATGGCACATGGACGTCTGGCGGAGGAAATTGTGCCCGTTGACATTCCTCAAAAAAAAGGCGAGACGCTTACGTTTGAACAGGATGAGCATCCACGTGCGGATACCAAACTTGAAAAGCTGTCGAATCTGCCAACACCATTCCGGGAAAACGGCAGTATCACAGCAGGAAATTCTTCCGGAGTCAATGACGGTGCTGCCGCATTGATAGTTGCCTCAGAACAAACTGCCCGCAAACAAAACTTTAGCCCTGTGGCCAGAATTGTCGGGATGGCTACAGCCGGTGTTGAACCGCGCATAATGGGATATGGTCCTGTTCCGGCAACACAGAAATTGCTCAAGTTAGTCGGTGTTTCACTGGATGATATTGGCATTATCGAACTCAATGAAGCTTTTGCTGCACAGGCACTGGCAGTAACAAGAGCTTTGGAATTGACCGATGATGATGAGCGTGTCAATCCAAACGGCGGAGCAATCGCGCTGGGGCACCCGCTTGGAATGAGCGGCGCCCGTCTTGTATTAACGGCTATGAGAGAGATGCAACTGCGGAAGGAGCGTTACGCGCTTTGTACAATGTGCATCGGAGTGGGGCAGGGAATTGCTATATTGCTGGAACGAGTCTAAGGCAGACCCCTAAAACGGGTGCTGAAATCAGCTTTCTGTGCAGCGGAAATGTGCTTTCAAAGCCTGCAAACTTTGATCTGATTTTTCGAGCATCATCATGTGTCCGCAATCCTGAAGGAGATGCGTTTTTGCGTTTGGAATCGCCGCGGCCAGTTTTTCGCCCTGTTTTGCAGGAGTCATTTTGTCATCACTACCCATCACGCATAAAGTGGGGCAGCAAACTTTCGTGGCGGACTCCATCCCGCTCTGGTAGTCATTGCAGAGTACAAGGTCATTTCCCAACACGCCGGAATTCTCCATCCGAAGTAGGTTTCGGCCTCCGGGAATCAGAGAGATTCCCGGCACCGGATGCCTGCCGAAATGTCCCACAGGCCCTGTACCCCAATCCATCATCAGATCATAGGCCAAAGGATCGTCCGCATTGGCGGCCTTCAGCAAATCCGGATGCACTGGCATTTTTGAAGCCACGCCTAGTAAGGCGAGCTTGCTCACACGATCCGGATGCCGTGCTGCGCTTTCCAGTGCAATCAGCGACCCCATCGAATGTCCAACCAGTATGGCCTTGGCCACCCCTGCGGAATCCAGCAAATCCGGAATCCAGTCCGCCAATTCCTGAACGCTACGAAGCAATGTTCCTTGCGATCTACCGTGTCCCGGAAGGTCCACTGCCAGCACCGTGTGTCCGTGGTGGGCAAAGTAGCGCGTCTGGAGATACCACACAATGCGATTCATCCCGGCACCATGCACAAAGACTATGGTGGGCTGCTCAGGGACAAACGGACGCCCTCCCGTAGTGACAAAAGTTTCGGCTCCGCGAACTTGAAGTTTCATGCTGCACCTCCTGTTACCTTGAGGGCCACTCGGAAAGCCTGCTGCAAATCCTCGATGATGTCTCCTGGATCCTCTAACCCGACAGAAAGCCGGATCATGTCCTCAGTCAATCCGGCTTGCTTCATGGTTTCAGCATCCATTTGCGCGTGAGTGGTGCTGGCCGGATGAATCACCAGCGTTTTGGCATCCCCTACATTTGCCAGGTGTGAAGCTAGTTTTACCGAATTTATAAACGCGGCTCCGGCTTCACGCCCGCCACCGGAACTTCCGGCTTTGACACCAAAAACAATAATTGAACCGGCGCCTTTAGGCAGCAGTCGTGATGCCAGTTCATAATCCGGATGATCCTCCAAACTTGGATGTGTAACCCATGAAACCTCTTTGCAGGACTGTAAAAACTCCAGCAATATTCTGGTGTTGCTGATATGTCGTTCCATGCGCAGCGGCAGAGTTTCCAAACCCTGCAACAGATAAAAAGCGTTTTGCGGACTCATGGCCGGGCCAAAGTCACGCATTCCCTCCGAACGCGCTCTCATCGCAAAGGCGTGAGTCGCGCCGAATTCCTCCATGAAGTTGATACCGTGGTAGCCCGCATAGGGTTCTGTGAGCGTGGGAAATTTTCCTTCCTTTTCCCAGTCAAAGCGGCCGCCTTCCACAACTACTCCTCCCAGCGCCACTCCATGACCGCCCATCCATTTTGTAACTGAATGTGAAACCAGGTCAGCGCCCAGTTCCAACGGTTTGCACAGATACGGAGTGTTGAAAGTGGCATCTATCATCAGCGGTATTCCTGCATCATGTGCGATTTTACTGACCGCAGGAACATCTAAAATTTCCAGCCCGGGATTGCCGATAATCTCGCCAAAACACAAACGTGTTTCCGGACGTATGGCATGGCGAAATTCTTCCGGTTTGCGTGGATTTACGAATGTGGTCTCAATTCCGAAACGAGGCAACGTATGCTGAAACAGATTTACGCTTCCACCATAAAGCGAAGCGGAAGAGACAATATGGCTGCCCTGTGACATAAGTGTCATGATTGTGGCAAAAAGCGCACTTTGTCCCGATGCTGTGGCAACTGCTCCGGTTCCGCCTTCCAAGGCCGCGATGCGTTCCTCCAGCACTGCCACTGTAGGGTTGGAGATGCGGCTGTAGATGTGACCACCCTGTTCCAGATTAAACAGCGCTGCAGCGTGATCACTGTCCTGGAAAACGTATGAGGTTGTCTGATATATCGGAACAGCTCGTGCTCCTGTCGCGGTATCAGGGCGCTGTCCACCATGCAGGCTTAATGTGTCAAATTTGTAAAATTTTGGATCCATCCTTTTGAGCGTGTTTGCATTCCGATAATATCTCTTGAAGATTTGGAGTTAATACTAACAGCAACACTATGCTGTTGTATTAATTTCCACAATCAAAAGATAGTACCATTTATTCTAAGAACTTATTGATAGGTTGATGATTTGTTCTTTCGATATTTTAACTAAAGCTTGGAAACTATGCTATGTTTTTGGCGAGTAAGTGAATAATTGCAGGAAAAGATGAGTTAAAATTATATGTTCAGATTAATACTAAAATTCTCGAGGTATAAATTGTTTAATGGATAAAGGAGATAAAAATATATGAGATTGATAAATCATATTTTAATTATTGAATTATAGCTCCATTTGTACATTTTCAATTGTAAAGGAAACATACTAAATCACTTTCGACATTGAGTAATAATCTATCGCCGATATTCATTGTTTTACTTTTTGCTTCATGAATATCATCCACTAAAAGAGTTTGTTTTCCTACAAGAACCGAATAACGAATTCTGCTGCCAAGAAATTCGCGGTGTTCTACTATACCTGACAGGTGGATGTTACCATTTTTGGAAGTTTTTTTATCTGAAGCTATTCTTAAGTTTTGTGGTCGGAGCATAGCAGTGCAAATTCCTTGTTTGACTTTCTTCCCACCAATGTTTAAAGAAGTTCCGTCTGGCATTTTAAAAATGTATTCATTCTTATCTTTATGCAATCAAATTAACTGTACCAAGAAAATTTGCGACAAATCGGTTTGTTGGTTTATCGTATAATTCTAAAGGTGAACCAACTTGCTGAATGATACCGTGGTTTAATACAGCAATGCGGTCAGAAATAGTGTTAGCTTCTTCCTGATCATGTGTGACGAAAATCGTTGTAAGTCTCAGTTTTCGTTGTAATTCAAGAATTTCTCGACGCATCTCAATCCGTAGATTTGCGTCGAGATTTGAGAGAGGTTCGTCCAAAAGTAAAACCCTTGGTTTCACTACAATAGTACGTGCGAGAGCCACGCGTTGTTGTTGACCTCCAGAAAGTTGAGATGGACGTCGGTCGGCTAATTGCAGTAAGTCCACCATTTCTAAAACCTCTTCAACCCGTTCATTGATTTCATTTTTGGGGACATGACGTTCCTCCAGTCCAAATGATACATTTTTTCTAACGCTCATGTGTGGCCAAAGCGCATAGCTTTGAAATACCATTCCAACATTTCTTTCCCATGGAGGTTTTTGAACAATATCTTCTTCACCGATAATGATATTTCCTTGCGGTCGTGGCCCAAATCCGGCAATGGCACGAAGAAGAGTAGATTTACCAGAGCCAGAAGGTCCTAAAAAAGAAAAAAGTTCACCGGGCTCGATGTTGAGGTTCACTCCCCTCAGCACCTCTGTTTTGCCAAATGAAAGGCCAAGGTTTTTGATATTGATCTTAACAGATTCTGTCATCATTTCTTTTTTCATATTCATTCTCCAGTAGCTGAGGCCACTCAGGTTACTAATTCAGCGTTCTTAGATTTGACGAAAATGTGTGAAGCATAAGTAGCTGCACCAACAATTACAACTGCAACAATTCCAAGGGCTGCTCCAGGACCTCGTCCAGATGCGGACTGCATGAATTCATATATCCCATAAGCTAAAGGGGCATCTGATTCTGTGGAAACGAGCATAAGCGTTGCCGATAATTCTACAGATGCTGTAGCAAAACTGGTAATAAATCCTGCTGCAATTCCTCCTGACATCAAAGGAACTACGATGCGGGTTACGGTACGTCTCTTATTAGCGCCAAGGTTTTCCGCTGCTTCTTCAAGCATGATACTGATCTGCTGCATCGCTGCTACACAAGCACGCAATGCATAAGGTAACCGTCGTATAGCCAGTGCGACAACAATGATGACCCACCATGATGCCAGTGGTTTGTCTAAAATTGGTACATTGAACTCGTAAAAGGTGCGTAGGTAACCGATACCCAGCACAACTCCGGGAATGGCAACGGCTCCCATTGCGATGTAATCAAGCCATTTGCGTCCAAACAGGTTGGTTCGCCAGACCAGATAGGCAATCGCGGTTCCTAATATAACATCGATGAGTGCGGCAAGCCCTGCATAAATCATAGTGTTGTTGATGAACTGCATCGAATTGGAAAACATTTGATAATAATGTTGTAGTGTGTAAGAGTCCGGTAAAACACTGAAAGACCACACTGTACCAAATGATAAAATAGCCAGCCCGAAATGGGGGGATAGTACCAGCAGCAGTATAACAATCACGACTGCATAGCAACCAACCTTTTCAAATGAGTTAAGATCGCGTTTCATCAATCCACCGCCTCCCTTCTGTACAGTTGCGTACTCCTTGCCGCGAAGTGCTAGAAAAGATGTCCAGAGTGACAGGAGTGAAAAAACTACCAGAATTACTGAGATAACATAGCCCATAGGGTCTGAAATTCCTATTGACGAGATGCGTAAGTAGGCTTGAGGCGCCAACATTTTGTTAACATTGAGCAGCAGTGGAGTACCCAGATCATCAAAAACCTTTAGAAATACCAGAGACGCCCCCGCCACGTATCCAGGCATTGCCAAGGGAAATACTATGCGTCGGAACAAACGTATGCCGCTAGTCCCAAGGTTTTGGGCGGACTCTTCCATACTCCTGTCAATGTTATTGAGAGCCGCAGACAAGTTTATCAGAATAAATGCGTTCAATCCTTCCATGAACGGAATAGTGAAACCAAACCACTCATCAAACAAAAGATTGACTGATCCATTCTCACCAAACAACAGCATCATGGCCACAGCACCAACGAAAGGGGGCATGATCAACGGTATAACACCGAGGGTCTGGATCAGGGTAGCTCCGCCAAAGTTAAAACGAGTGGTGAAGTAGGCCAGCGGCAGTGAGATCACCGAAGCTAGTACTACCGACATCGCAGCCACGTAAAATGAATTTAAAAATGACTCCTGAAAAAGGGAAGTGTGGAAAAAATCGCTAAAGTTGATTAGTGTAAACTCAGCTGTGTTTGGATCCTGAAAGGCTACGAAGATGACTTTTACAACAGGAATCACCAGGAATGCAATCAGAAACATTCCCAGCATCAGCGCAATACTGGCTGGACCAATCAGACGACTAGATAAGATTCGCATGCCCTTAATGATCCAGAGATTCTAAGTAATATTCAAGAAAATTGAACTCGGCACAACATGTGCCGAGTTCAGAGGAAAGAAAGATTTAGAGAAGAGATGCAGCTTGCTCTGCCAGATCTTTAGCACGAGCATAATTTGCTTTAACCTGAGAGTCCCATTCTTGCTCTACTTCTGCCTGGCGACCAGTTACCTTTGTAGTCGCTTTTTTACGCTTCTTTTTAAAGATACTGTTGAATCCTTTTTCACCCGCCTTTGATTCAGTTATCGGCAGTGCATTGACCAACTCATGAGCTTGCTGGATCAGTTTCTTCGCCTGTGCATTTGACTTACCTGCAAGTTTTGCCTCAGCTTGCTGGATCGCTTTGGTCGCTGCACGCAACTCGTCAAGACGGTAAGTGATCATTACGTCAAACATAGAGTTAATTACGTTGTAGCGGTTTTTTGAAAGCATTAGATCGAATTTCACAGCAGCGCCGATGGATTTGTCCTTGAACGGATTAGGAAAATCTGCGGGGGCCTTGGCATAGGTATCAGGGTTAACTGGCAGTCGGCGAATCTTTGGATCAAGCAGTACTTCCTGTCCTTCCACTGACAAAAGAAACTCGATAAATGCGGCGGCAGCTTCAGGATTTAGCGCATCTTTGACGATGGCAATGTTTGCTGGAACCAATGTTGTCACCGGTGGGTACAAAAAATCCACCGGAAACCCGGAAGCCTGTGATGACAATCCGAAAAAGTCAATCACGACGCCCAGACCGAACTGACCGGAATTCACGCCATCAGGAACCCCAAAGCTGCGTTCAGTGACGGTTTTGAAGTTTCCGGCGATCCTTTTCCACAATGCCCAGCCATTCTCCCAGCCTTCTCCTTGCAAAACGGTCTCTACGGTCAGGTGAGTGGTTCCGGAGCGTGATGGCGCTGACATGCCAACGTGGCCATGATAGACCGGCTTTGCAAGGTCGGCCCAGCTATTCGGGACAGGAAGTTTTTTCGCCTTCAGATATCTGGTGTTCCACATAATCCCATAACCAGATGCGGCAAAGCCTTTGTAGTATCCTTCGGGGTCATGAATAGGAAATGCTCCCACTTTCTCAGGAATGCCTGTGACCTTGACTTTGTATTTCTGCAACAAGTTGTCCCCTTTTAAAACCTCGAAAGCATCAGGTGCGGAAGCCCAAAACATATCAGAGGTGTTATTGGAAGCCGTTTCTTGTAGATACTTGATTCCTGCAGAAGTTTTTTTCTTCAGCATCTCCACTTGGACATTAGGATACCTAGCTTCGAAAGCTTTCTTTACAGTGTTTGTAGTATCAGGGGGATAGGATGTGACGATTGTAAGTTTGCCCTCAATCGCCAATGCCATAGCCGGTAATAAAACCATAGCTAGTGGAATAGCAATACAGTTGATTAGTTTTTTCATAATTACTCCTTAATTGGTTATTGAT